>CAZDZX010000380.1:0-3446 GCA_964510005.1 uncultured Pirellulaceae bacterium | reverse complement strand
AACACGCTCGGCGTACATATTAAATCAGTTCAAAAAAAGCACACCCCACCGCCATTAAGATCCAATAGCGGACTACTCCCGCCCCTTGCTGTGCCGGGGGGCAATCGATCGGAACATGGAAGTCAACTTGAGAACTAACTGCAGGCTGCAAACGTACAACGCTTAACTAAACCAGATCAATTTCTTGTATTCGTCTCACCGCTCTGGTTAGATACTTTCAATCGTGATTGCTACGCAGAAAGATGGAGGATCCATGAGCACCGACATGATCGAAGAGTTGTTCAGTGAAGCGCTTGAACACCCACCAGAGCAACGTGCCAACGCACTTTCAAACTTGAACTGTTCAGACGAAGTTAAAAATGTCGTCAGGCAATTGCTCGCTTCCTATGAGCGATCGTCGTCATTCTTTAACAATGACCTCGTTTCCGACCTACAAAAAGTTTATCCCGGTATTCTTGATACGCGTTCCTGCTCTGACGCTGATACGGTTAACGGTACACCGCAGGCAAACGAAATCGCCCTAAAACAAGGGGATCGCATTGGAAACTATGTCGTAGAGGACATGATTGGATCCGGCGGCATGTCCGTGGTTTTCCACGCGAAGCAGTCTGAGCCCATCCAGCGAGATGTCGCGATCAAATTGCTTCGCCCGAGTAACTCGACCAAGACCGCGTTAATGCGATTTGTTCGCGAACAACAGGCAGTCGCCATCCTGCGACACCCAAACATTTGTTCACTCTATGAGGTGACACACACGGAAAACGGAGATCCCGTCGCCGTGATGGAACTGGTCCGCGGGAAAGGCATCACTACTTTTTGCGATCGTCATCGACTGAATTGGAAGGATCGTGTCAAAGTTTTCCTAATGGCTTGCCGTGGGCTATCACATGCACATCAACGGGGCGTCGTCCACCGCGACATCAAGCCAGACAATATTCTCGTAGCCATCGAAAATCGGAAACCCCTTCCCAAACTGATTGATTTTGGCATCGCCTCCATCAAGCGAACAGACTTCAGTAGCTCAGTGGCGCTGACGCAGACAGGACAGTGGATTGGAACGCCGCGATACATGAGTCCAGAGCAATTTCAAAACCGTCGTGATCTGGACCACCGGACCGACATTTATTCGGCGGCCTTGGTCCTGTTCGAGTTACTTGCTGGCGAGCCATTTCAAAAAGGAGACACGGCTAACGAATTGATCCAAAATTCGTCCAGCGACGATCCTGAGCGACTCAGTAGGCGAATTCGAAAAATCGCTGCTGATAAAGGCGAGGATTTCTTTGGCCATGAGTCATCGGATGCATTGTCTAAATTTGCCAGCAAGGATCTCGACTGGATTCTGACCAAAGCATTGGCTCACGCTCCACAAGATCGATACGACGACATGAAATCTTTCGCTACCGATGTGCGTGCCGCCATACAGGGGAAACCAGTTTATGCATCGGCGCCGTCGCTCGTCGTTCGCACAAAAAAATTCGTCATGTGTCATCAACGACCAATTTGGATCTCAGCATCGCTGGCGATAGTGCTCTTGCTCGGCTTAGGCCTGCTCCAAAGATGGAGATCGGGAACGTCCCTATACGAAGTGAGGCTGGAACAGACCCAACAAGTTGAGAAAACAGAGGCCGCAAATGACTTAGTCATGAGGCTGCTGGCTTCGGACAGATACCAGCTGACTTCCGGGGAGTTTGACCTTGATTCGCTGCCGGCATATCGTGCTCATTACCGACAGATTCAAAAACAAGGTGGCCCAAAAAGCAAAGAAGACAAATTCGTCTACGGGATTCTGGCCGTCATGGAGGCCATGGACGGTGATTTCGATCAGGCCGAAACACTGATGGAAGCCGCAGACGTCGAAAACAGCACGAATAAAGAACTACGCGTCGTTCGCGACAAAATCTGCGAAAAATACGCACAAGCCGCCAAAATCAAACTTGGACAGCTCGAAACCAAAGAGAAGACTTTTGAAAAAGCGACTCAACAAATGATTCTGGCGCGGTGCTATTTCGTGTGGGGCATGTACGACGATGGCGAACAGCTTCTCACCGAAGCAATTGACTACTTTGAATCAAAACAACCTTCTTGTTACGAATCCTTAGTCGCTCGTTTGACCCTGATCAGAATCTTGCAGCGTTCAGGCAAGACTCAGAAGATGAAAGGTCAGCTGACTGAAACGTTGCATGATTTTAGCAAGCAACGTGAACTGCTGTCCACTGATCGCGGAAAAGCTGCTTGGTCAACACTCAACCGCATCGCGGGGAAAGGGATTGGCAAAACTTAGATTTGATGCTCATGCGACATGCTTCAGGTTTCCGCGGCAGATGGCAGAACATAGCGTTCCAACCAATCTCAGACTGTGCGAGCCTCCTGAATCATCCCCCCTCCTCCTGACTTTCGCACAACCAACTTCAGCAACATGCCAAATCAAACCAACGTTGATTCTTTTCATTCAAAAATCATCCAAGAGATAGCGTCGACGGACGCTTCCAAAGACAAGTTGACGACGCGCCAGTGGATGGAGCGGGTATACCGTCGTGTCTATCAGATCGCTAGAGCTCAGATGAGCCAAGAAAAGAAAGATCACACACTTTCGGCCACGGCATTGATTAACGAAGTGTTTGTTCGGCTTCAAAGCCAAGAACGAGATGACTTGCTGGCTGAGAGACAGTTTTTGGGCATCGTGGCATCCGAAATGAAGAGGACCCTGATCGATGCGGCCCGAAGAAAGCAGACCATTAAACGAGGAGGTGGTCGGAGTAAGCTGGAACTTGACGATGCATTTGCGGGTGAGAAACTAATCGAATCCATTTCGAATCTCAATGATGCGGTCGAGCAGTTTGAGAAAATAGATCCTGATTCAGCCGAACTGGTGCGTCTTCGCTATTTCCTAGGCCTGTCTGAGAACAAAGCTGCCGACATGCTGGGCATCTCCCGTGCAACTGCTTCACGCAAGTGGGCTTTTGCTCGCGCCTGGTTGTTAAACTACATGTCGGCCTAGCGATCCAGCTCGTAACGATAACTTCCAGCATCAACCGTTTCTGACTCACGCTCGCTTGGAAATTCAATCGTTGCAGTCGTGTTGGGCGGTACCGCAACTTCCAGCACAAGCTTACCTGCCTCTTTTGTCCACTTGCTCGAGGCGATCCCGTACGCCGTTTTCAGTTCGGCGCGTGCCCATTGAAGTTGATCGGGCACTAACGGCCGAACATAAAAGTGCTTGTAGCCCGGCCGATCCGGGTCTGGCGACAAACCAGCAATTCGCTCGTACATCCACTGCCCGATCGCACCGTATGCGTAGTGGTTCAGCGAATTCATATTATCGCGCATGAAACCGTCCTCTTTTGAGAAGCTGTTCCAGCGCTCCCACATTGTTGTGGCACCCTGATTGATTGAATAAAACCAAGACGGATACGTTTCTTTGAACAGGATTGAAAGCGCCAGATCCT
>CAZDZX010000379.1:0-3484 GCA_964510005.1 uncultured Pirellulaceae bacterium | reverse complement strand
TGCAACAAGTCGCTGCAAACATCGCTTGGAAGAAGAAGTCGGTGAAGATCGTGTAGCTGTCATTGTATCCACCTTTGTTCTTCGGTGTACTGTTAGCGTTGAAGGCCTTGATGTCGTCGTTCGAAGCATCGTCTGCGACACCTGCTTCGACAGGGCCCATGAGAGGCACTCCGAAGCCGGCGAACTTTAAATAGCCTTCTTTCTCAAGCATTGAATCAGTGGCTGCCGCTTTGGCCTCGTCGCTTTTATATTCAGGGAAGGCCGGGTACATCAAGTTAAATCCGATGACCGCGTAGGAGATCAAACCCAAACAGACGATGGCTGTGTTTTTGAACAGAATGTTGACCGTGTTTTTAGACCGGGTCAGACCACTTTCAAGCGTGGCGAAACCCAAGTGCATGATGAAAACCAGCATGCCGGCAATCATGATCCACAAGTTGTTGACAATAAAATTGTCGGTAACTTCGTTAGGCTCAACCGTTACTTCGGGAGCCGCTTCTGCTTCGGCTGCGGGCTCTGCATCAGGTGTCGCTGCTTCTGCCGCCTCTGCGACAGCTTCCGCTGCTTCGGCAGCTTCTTGGCCAAGGCAGAAATCGGTTGAAACGAACGCCGCAAATACGAGTGCTCCAAGTACTACAAAGATGGGGGCGAGCCTAGCGCTCCGCCTCTGGAAAAAAGTCATCAAAAAGGTCTCCGGTAAATAATGGTGGTTTACCGTGGAGTGGATTGCACCTGCCGTACCAATTGGCAAAGATGCCAGCAGTTTTGTTTTCGATGATCAAGAAACAACGGTTTTTAACGAATAGATTTATTTTCCGGGCCCCATTGGAGCGCTCTCATTGCCAGGTTGTTTGCTTGATATTCGGGCAGCAACAAAGGCCAACTGATGGCTGTTAGCAGCCATCAATGGCACTCAGGATCACAACGGAAACCAACCCTCCCCAAAACCGCCATTAGGGGAGCTTCAAAGCCTCCGCGAACCGCCGAACTTACGCCTTAAACAGCCCGTTTTTCGCGCAGCCTTGATTCCCGTCCAATGTGCGGGCCGTCATTGCATTCCACGGAGGCGCTGCCTCAATGCGGGTAGCAGGAAGGTAAATAGACCGAACCAAAACCGTTTTTCAGATCACACACCTTTTCGCGGCGTCTCGGTTAACGCGGGGGTTTACCCGCTCTAACATGCAATGAACGACCAGTCACTCTCCAAGTTGTGGCCAGCGAGGTTCGCGTTTATCCGTGTTCATCTGTGGTAACAAATTGAGCCTGCATGACAAAAAACGATCGCGGCAACACTACTTAGGCTCCGGCTGGTGGATCGCGATGCCTTGCCCTTTCCACTACTGACTATGCTTGTAGGCTTGGACGATTCTTCGGAACGTCCCTTCTTTCTCAGCCACGAATTCGAAAACTGAATTCAGTTCCTGATCAAATTTCAGGCGTCTAACTGCGTTTGCAGGTATTTAGCAGCATGAAGGGCCAGACAAAACTATTTTGGCCATTCTTGAATCATAATGGGAAGAATGACGCTGGCTGGCGTCTTTTCACTAGACAATCGAATTTAGTCGACAAGCCGGATCAGAACCGATTTTTCGAAAGCCCTAATGTTACCAACAGGCCCACGGATATGCCCACAACAGCTTTCCGCTTTGCTCAAAAAGCATAGCCGTGGGCTGGAAGTGTATGCCGCACAGTGGTCACACAATCCAGCTGATTGTGTTCAGGAAGCGTTCGTAAAATTGGCCCTATTTTCACCACCACCTGAGAATTGTGTTGCTTGGCTGTTTAAAGTCACTCGCAATCAGGCGATCAGCTCGCTTCGATCCAGCAAACGCCGAGAGCAACATGAATCGTTCGCTTCGTGGCTGTGTTCCCATCGTTCGAAATCGGCGGATCCGGCAGATCTGTTGGGCGAAAACGATGAACGTGAACGGATTGTTAAAACGATGGGCCGGCTTGATGAAACGGATCGAGAGCTGGTCGTGATGCGAATTTGGAGCGGGCTGACATGGTCGCAGATCGCTGAATTGACTGGCAGTTCCACCAGCTCGGCACAGCGTAACTATGTCGCAGCCCTCGAAAAAATAAGAACCATTTTGGAGTCGTCATGCACGAAGAAAACAAACTGAGCACCGAACTTACGGCTCAGCAGTCCGAGATCGAATCGGCAATGTTAGGCGTCGAGCTGCCCGAGTCGGCGATCGACCCGAATGTGTTGATGTATCAAGCGGGTTGGTCTGCCGCAATGGCCGAGTTCGGTCATTCCGACGACCGGAATCTGGAAGTAAGCAAACCACAACTATCGGTTTGGCCTGTGGTTGCAGCAACTTTCGCCGTTTCGACCGCGGTCTGTTTGATCTTGCTATTGAGAGGTCCCGGCGAAGGCGCGGGCTTCGACGCAGAATCGAATCAGTTAGCCGGCGCGGAAACAAAAGTCGAGCCAGCCGATGAATCGACACCAGTTGTCGGCAGCACTCCAAAAGATAGCGAAGAAACACAAGCGGACGAAGAAACGCGATTCGTTCGCACATTTCGAACCCAATCCGGGTTGGCTAGTCTGCTCCGGATTTCTACTGACCAGATCATGCGTCAACGAGACGCTCGTATTCGAAAGCTGCTTGCCGAAACTGACTCGCGGCCTCGGCGTTTGCTGACATCGGATAACGACGAAGATCTTGAGCCTTGGATTCCACTGACACCTCGATCATCCATTCCATTCTCGCTTTAAACCGTTTTTGAGAGAAAATTCATGAGTGAACTACGAATCAATTCGTTGAAAACACTGACACTAATCATTTTCATTTCGTTGCTGGCTTGCCCACCATCAATGGGGCAAATCAAGGTGACGCCTATTGACTGGAGCGGAAATGGTGAACCGATCGAGATTATCGAAATGAAAGTTTCGCCTGCCGCCGAGCCGGATCCGATCTTCAGTCGTCGTTTGACTCATCTGCCAGACCATCTCGTCCCTGGCAACGCTGCCACCCAGTATTTGCAGTCGATGGTTGGGCTTCAGTCTACATGGCGTAACGTAGAAAAAGAGTTTGGCGACCCTGTTTATGAGTGGTCCGGTTACGATGTTCCGAGTGACCAGATTCCGATAGAGAAACTACGTCAGGCGTCGGCAAAGTTCGACAGGATCATCCAGCAGAACATTGCCAGAGCCACGGTGCGGCGAGGGTGCGATTGGGGGTATGGGTTTGAAGAATTGAAGGGGTCGATGGTTTATGGAGTGGCGCTTAATGGTCTGCAGGATACTCGCAGCATTTCTCGAGTTCTCGCCATGCAGACAAAGTTGGCGGTTCTCGAGTCCCGCTTCGACGACGCAATTGACTTGATGCGAATGAACTACCGGCTTGCGGAGAATGTCGGAGGTATCCGCATGTTGGTCGGAAGCCTCGTCGCATTTGCCGAGGTCGGTATCACCAATAGCAGCATGATTGACTTTATTGCTGCAGAGGATTCGCCCAACATGTATTGGGCTCTG
>CAZDZX010000378.1:0-3487 GCA_964510005.1 uncultured Pirellulaceae bacterium | reverse complement strand
CATCATCGTCGCTGTCTTCTTTCTTCTGATCTTCGTCGTCATCTGAGTCATCGTCGTCTGAGTCGTCGTCTGACTTGTCCTCGTCGGACTCCTCATCGTCATCTTTGTCTGACTTGTCATCGTCGGAGTCTTTGTCGTCCTTTTTCTCTTCGTCATCAGACTTGTTCCTAGATGGACGTTTGCGTGGCTTGTCCATGCGAATGATGCGAAGCAGACCGGCGTCGACACCCACATCCATACCCAGCGTCTGTGCTTTCGCACGAGTGCCGTCGGGGAAAGTGACCGTGGCGAGGATGTTGGGCTGACCAATCACGTGGGCCGCGGTCAGAATGTAGCCGTCTTTGGTGACAACCACTCCAGTGCCTTGGCCCCGTCCGTTATTAATATTGACCACTGCTGGCTCAAGACGCTTGTACAGCGTTTTGACGTGCTTTTGCATCGCCTTCAACTCTTCGATCGATGGAATCTCGCCAGAGGCCGTGAATTCGAGGTCCTCCAGTTCTTCCGATTCGACGACTTGTTCAAGTTGCTCTTGATCGAGGTTTTTGAACGACTCGTAAATTGAATCCTGTAAATCCGAGGGAATCGTGCTCTGAGCCATCAGCGGAAAAGAGGTCACAAGAATGGCCGTACAAAAAGTCGCCAGTCGGATCATTTTGGATAGGTTCATAGAGTTGCCGTGGTAATTCTCAGAAGGACCCATCAGAATGGGTTTTGAAAGTTTGGCTATAACCTCAGTTATCGCCATTGTTTGGTTGTAGTGTAGAACCCTCCATCATATATGGAGGACCGGTATTTTTGACAAATTGTGGGCTGAACCTTGAAAAGACTCGTCATAGGTTGTGGATTCCTAGGAAAACCTTTGGCTCACGTTTGGCGTCGCAACGGTGACAAAGTATACGTCACCACCCGGAGTCCCGAGCGTGCGACACGGCTAACGGCCGAAGGGTTTATTCCTATTATACTGGATATTACCGATTTTGGGTCGCTGGCGGAGCTTTCGCAGCACCAATTTGCGACCGTCGTGGTTTCCGTGGGAATGGATCGAACCGCCTCCGATAGTGTGCATCATGTTTACGTAAATGGCTTAAAAAACGTTCTTTCGGCCCTGCCCCAACCCAATTCGGCCAATGTTACTCCCCACTTAGTTTATGTGAGTTCAACCGGGGTTTACGGAGACTTTGGCGGAGATTGGGTCGATGAACAGTCTCCCACCGACCCCCAGAGAGACGGCGGCAAGGCCTGTCTGGCCGCCGAAGATCTGCTGAAAAACAGTGAGTTTTGGAACAGCTCCACCATTCTTAGGATGGCTGGACTCTATGGTGGCAGCCGCGTTCCCACGCTGCAAAAGGTTAAAAAGAAAGTCTGGACCCAGCTCTCACCGGCCGGCTATCTGAATTTGATCCACATGGACGATGCGGTGGCGGCCATCAATGCAGTGGTCACCGAAAAGCTGACTGCCGAGGTTTTTTGTGTGAGCGATGGCAATCCCTCGATTCGAAGAGACTATTACCAGTTCATTGCGGACCATTTCGGGCTGGGGCCGATCGATTGGAGCGACGAGGGCGCCCCCGACAAGAACGCTCGCAGTTCCAGCAGCAAAAGAATCGGAAACCGAAAACTCTTGGATGCCACCGGTTTGCAGTTGAGCCACCCCGATTACCGCAGCGGCCTTGCCGAGTGTTTTGCTGCTACCAGCGAATAGCTTTTTCAGATGAATCGTTGTTCCAGGCGTGACCGACCGTTGACCGACTCGCGGTTGGCCGATCGATCCCCAGCCGGACTGATAGCATCCTTCGCCGCAAAGTTTACCCAATGGGTATCGCTATCCGTAAGTCTGTCGGGCTGGCGTAATCTTCTTCAATTGTGCCAGCAGCTCTGCATATTCCGCTCAATCATGTTGTGAGAATTCGCCGAAGCATATCAACGCAGACCTCATGTCTTTGCGTTGAACTAATGACCCAGTCCGGCAACCTTTGAAAGTGTTGCCACAACGGAGGAACTCTCGATGTTTCGTCGAATTTGCACGATCGCGGTTTGTGCTGTTGCAATCGCCATAGCCACTGGCGAGGAATCGCAAGCACAACAGAGAGGCTTCGGTGCCGACTGGGGGACTCGTCAGACTTCCCAGAACCTGAGCCGCTTTTATCACTACCCCTATGTGACCTACCCACACAACTACTGGGGCAACGAGTACTATCGTAGTGCCGACAACTTGTACTATCGCTACGCACCCGAAAGTAGAATTCCTGTCTACAACCGCGAGTGGGAGAACTTCTATCCCCAATCAAAGCGATACCATTGGGGGCACCACTTCATTCTGGACGTCTTCTAAATCAGGACGACGAGTATAGAAGACGCTGATTATAGAAGGCGCGGATTATAGAAAACTCAAAAGCGACGGTTGCTGCAACCGTCGCTTTTTGCTTTTGACCTCCCGGCTACGATTCGTTGCGTTTCTCATACACGACATGCAAGAACGAATCGACGTCCTTGAATTTCTTCTTTTCGAGCAGCACTTCGTCGACCAGTTTACGAGACTCCTGTTCGCTGTGCCCGAACGACACAAGGATCTGGTAGACCTCTTCGGCAATCGATGGTGTGCTGGCAGTGGCCTCTGCACCTTCCTCCGCCGGAATCAGCAAAGCGAATCGAGCCATCTTGCGACGCAGTTTCGCCACGATCCTTTCGGCAGTCGCGGCACCGATGCCAGGCAGTGTCGTCAACGTTTTGATGTCCTGCTGTTCGATCGCCCTCGCCACATCGGGAACCGGGCGCACCATCGCTCGCAACGCTTTTTTAGCACCAAGCCCATCGACTGAACAAAACGATTCAAAGAATTGCTTTTCGGCAATGCTGTTGAATCCGATCAGTCGCGGCGTCATTCGGCCGCCTTTTTGAACGTTGCCGTCGATGTACTGGATCGTATGCAAACTGACTT
The DNA here is from genome assembly GCA_964510005.1 of uncultured Pirellulaceae bacterium. Classification (GTDB taxonomy): domain Bacteria; phylum Planctomycetota; class Planctomycetia; order Pirellulales; family Pirellulaceae; genus Mariniblastus. The sequence continues at coordinate 546 of CAZDZX010000378.1, read as the reverse complement.
TCTCGCCCATCTGCATTTGAATCTGTCGACGAGTAAATTCGGGCACAAGCACTTCGTACTCGAAAGGCGCGACTTCGATAGTCGCCCCTTCATCGGACAGCTCTAACAACACACCAGTAATTTTCTTGATCATAAAAGTGACTCGGGCCGCGAAGACATAAAGTGATGACAGATTGCGATCGCCGCAGCATCCGCCACGTCGGCGGGCTCGGGAATGGCATCCAGATTTAATTGTTGAGCGACGGCAAGTTGCACTTGGGATTTCGGAGCCCGACCGTTGCCGGTCAGCACTTTTTTAATCCGCGTCGCCGCATACGAATGAACGGTTAGGTTCTGCTGAGCACAGGCCAAGCAAATCACGCCTCGGGCGTGGCCCATGATGATGGCCGTGGTCGGCCGCGCATAGTGACTGTAGAGTTCTTCCAATCCCACCATGTCAGGTTTCAATCGCAGAACGACTTCGCTGATCCCGTCGTGGATTTCTTTGAGGCGGACCGTTAGCGGATCGCGTTGGCGACTGCGAACGATGCCGGCTTCCACGATCGA
>CAZDZX010000377.1:0-3508 GCA_964510005.1 uncultured Pirellulaceae bacterium | reverse complement strand
CGCCGGCGCCGGCGATAATCACCTGATAGCCCTTGCCCGCTGCCTCGTTGGCAAAATCGACCATCTTTTGAGGAGTCCGATGGGCAGACACGACTTCGCAATGCGAGCCGACGCCCAGTTCGTCCAAAATATCCCGCGCCAGTTTCATCGTGGGCCAGTCAGACTGGCTTCCCATGACGATCGCGACCGGGGTTTCTCCATTTTGTTGTGAATTCATGGTTTAAACCGGAATTGCTTGCACTTTAAGACGTTATTTGAAACAGGATTGGGCGAAATGTAAACGGGCGATCTCATCGGGCTTGTCCTGTATCGATGTGGCTTCTAATGTCCGCCTTTACGCAGGCCCGCAAACGGTTGGATCTTCAGCCGATGAAATTATTTCAGTTTGGTGATTTTTGGAAATCACGTTTGGCTCCCGATTCGGCAGACCGGATCGAGCGAACGATTGAGGACCGCTCTCGTCGCTTGATCGCCGGCATCGCAGTCGACCCCAATTTCGAGTCCGTCTCCGGGTCGCTGGTCGTTGCCCGCGGACGCGGCAAATTCTGCCGAGTGCTGTTCCACGACCACGCATCGGCCGAAATTCCAGCCGCCCTTCGCGAAACCTGCTTACGACTGACACAGAATGCGGCACCCTCCTGTGACGAACTAAAATCCTGCGGCATGGAGCTGGCGGATCTACACTGCGTCGTCGTCGACCGGTTGAAGCAAAAAGCCGCCCGCTACGTGGACAGAATTCTGGCGGTTTCGATTACCGACCCCGGTATCTGGACCAAGGACTTTGATTCGAAGCTGTTGTATCAAAGCCTTTCCGACCCGACACGTGTTGCTGAAAAAACGGGCATTACTGTGATTGATGCCTTTCCCGCCAGAGACATGGAAGTCGGCGGGAATGGGAAACCGTTGGATCTGTTGCCTTGGTGGTTGTTGCTTGCCGATCGCAGCTTTCCGGTGTCGTCTTTCGTGAATGCTAGAATCCGGGTCGCCGAAAAGACCTCGATCGTGCTGTTCGCCCCATCCGATGGGCTCGACGCAACGGTTCCCGATATCATTCGATTCGAAACCCGAGGCATGAACTTTGTCGACGCCCTGGCAAGGATCGCTTTTCAGACGACCCCAAAACCTGAGCAGCTGCGGAATTTGTTGATTTCCAGCGTCCACAGCAAGGCCCTTTTGAAGGCATGGCATCAAGCCGCCGAACACGAGTGCAGCGGCGAGGCGATGTTTGCAGTCGCCAAACAAGCCATTGAAAAAAATCTGGATACGGAACAACTGTTTTCGACCTTCTCTCGCTGGATCGTGGAAACCTGTGAGCGATCGATTCAAAGTGGATTGGCCGAACTCAAACGAAATTTCGATTTGGAAAAAAGGAAAGCCGAAGCCAATCGAAAAGGAAAGGCAGTCGCACGATTTCAACATCCGCCCAAATTCGATCGCGTCGGGATGGCGTTTCTGGACGCAAACAGCCCCTTCCGTGATGTGCTCAGCAGCATGTTGCGAAACCAGTCGGGAATCGAAGTGAAAACCCAACTGGAATTGGCTGAATCGCCATCGACAGAAAATTACGACAACCACGACAGCCTCGTCGCCGCCCTGCTGGGCTTGCTGCACGTGGATCAGATTCCGGCCAACGTGCCCATCCAAACCGGAGCCCATCAACAGCGAATTCTGGGGCGACTCACGCCCGGCCGACCGCACCAATGGCGACAATTACTACGCGAGATGTCTGATTTTCAGCCGCCCGCGTTAAAGCTTCGCGACGCAGTGTAAGTTCACCAAGGCAACGGGCGTATTTTTAGCCCGTTCGCATCAAGGACTGATTTTGACGGTCTCGCGATCGGTTCAAATCGCTCATCAAACCCGTCATTGAAACTTTGCCGCTGGCCGAATCGATCTGCAAATCGACAGCACCTCCCGATTGCCCACCGCGACAACGCAGCAGTTGCAAACGGATCCGCTGCGCCGCCGGTCCCGACGCTTTCTCGTTTCGGACTCCGGGCATGGATTGGACACCCCATTGGACCTCCGACCAACCCGGTTTTCCTAATGCTGATGGCGGGCTGACAAACAGTCCCATCGTTCCGCTTGATTCAGCGGCCAGTTGAAAACGACGAAACCATCGTTCACCAATGTGCGGAGCCACCACCCAGACCGCCGCCACGGCAGAGCATCGCAGCGACTGATCGACGGCCCAGAAAAATTCTTCGTCGTAGCGAGCGTCATGCTGGGAACTTGAATCGGGAGGTTGAATCACCACCATGTTCCCGGCATCCAATCCCAGCGCCGTTGCCGCCGGTGGATAAAATTGGCCACTGCGATCGGCAACCACTAAAGCACCGCCGTCAGCACAAGCGTTGGCTGCCGTTAGCAAGGAAAGAAAATCGACAGCACACCCGCCGCTGGAATCCGAATTTCGCCGCGCTGGAGTGGGGGCCGCAATCCACTGAATCAAAGTCCCACGTCGATAGCCTCCCGCGGGAAGCATCCGGTCAATAATCGGACTGCCAGAAGAGAACGTATTCCCATCGTCGGCGCGCGATCCGGTCTCAATACGTTCGATCCGCCGCTGTAGCTGCTGAATCAGTGCTTGATTTTCCATAGACGCGTCCCTGCCGATGATTGCGAAATCTGCTCAATGGGATCATTAAAATCGGCGCGACGACACATCTGGTCCGCGGCTTCGCTTTGTCCTGAAAATCCGTTTCGATAAGGTAAAAGTCGGACTCGGACGGACTGCTAGCACCAGTCGTTGGACAAACTTACACTTATGTCAGTGAGGTTGTCAAATCGGGCCGCAAACACAGTGTTTGCTCCTCTTTTACGGCTGCAAAACGATCGTATTGGAGAACCCTGTCATGCTTCCGCCCACAAAATTTGAAGACCTCCATTCAATCGCCAACGAGGTCAAATCTTCGTTAGAGAATTTGGGACTGAAATGCGTATTTGCAGAAAGCTGTACTGGCGGCATGGTGGCCGCGGCGATGGCGACCGTTCCCGGCGTATCGGGGTTTCTGTGCGGATCCGCCGTGACTTACCGAGAGTCCGCTAAATCTCTTTGGCTGGGGGTTGATGCTGAACTGCTTGCTCAACATTCCGCAGAATCGATGGAAACCACGGTTGCGATGGCAGAGAGTGTGTTGGAGCGTACATCAGAAGCCGACATCGCGGTCGCCGTCACGGGGCACCTTGGACCGGGAGCCGCCGCTGAAAAAGACGGGGTGATCTTCTTCGCGTTGGCGCAAAAGCACCGCCCTACCCTGTCGAAAAGAATCCAATTATCACAGCAAGACCGTTGTCAGAGACAGGTGGAAGCCGCCGGAGAAACGTTGAATTTTCTATTGGCAGAGATTCGTGTCCCGCAGATTTAGAATTGAAAATCGCCAACGGCGCTAACGGCGCAATGCGTATGCCATCAGGGTCTCTTGAAAATTCAATAACGGTGTCCTTCGGACTTACGATGTCAGCTCTAGTTTCCGAATAGGCGATCTCAGGCACATCTTCAAAGTAT
>CAZDZX010000376.1:0-3538 GCA_964510005.1 uncultured Pirellulaceae bacterium | reverse complement strand
ATTCGACACCACGATTCAGTTTTCAGGAACCGTCACGGAGAGCGTCTTTTTGACGGTGCGCAGATTTTGGTAGATCTTCAATTCAACAATTCCCTGCGTGTCGGGACCACTCCAAAATTGCCGCGTCCCAAATTTCCCATCCGACGAACTGCCCCGACACGACAGTGGTTTGCCATCGACGAGGACGGTGAAGTCAGCCAGTTGCTCGATATCGCCTGTGATTTCAAAGCCCACTTCTTTACCGGGGCGTGATGGTTTTCCACTCAATATCGGAACTGGCCACAAAGAGTTGAAACCAGGAGCTTGAACCGCAGGTGTAACGGGTTTGGGCGTGGAACCCTGCGGCGACGACGTTTTCTTTACCGGCGTGGGATCAAAGAACACGCCTCCACCCTCGACTTCTCCGAGGAAACGGATCTTGTAACCGCCAAGTCGAAACTCCTGATCGGGCTTGTCCAAGTCGACGATCTCGGACGTCGCGACTTCGATGCCTTCGGCGACGGTAATTGTGATTTCCGCGGAAAGCTCCTTGCCCGCAATGTGGCTAGACTCCTCGCCAGCAGCTTCCAATTCGACAACTCCGTATCGACCTCCGTACACGATCGATGACAGAACGAAGTGATCAGGACGTCGTGGTCCAATCAGTCCACTCAACAATCCAGTTGCACGCCTTGGCTTCAGGTGAATCGTTTCGTCTGATGGCTCGCCAGTGAACTCCAGCCATTCCCCGAACATTGCGGGTTCAAGTTTTGCCAGATGCGGCGTCTGAACAAGAAACGTCCATCGGTAAGCGGGCTTTGAGTTGATCCAAGTATTTCGCTCAAACGCGCCAGCATTTTTGGGAAAATCCTTGGGGAGGGGGCGTCTGAAACTTAACTGCGTGATTTCGATGTTCTCGGTCGCTGGCTGTTCCTCCTGAGCCCACGCCGAGGTTGCACTGACCAAAATCGAACCAACCAAGAATACGAGGAACCAAGGATTTCGAAAAAGCATTGCGTGCTCGACAAGTTAAATCAATGTTATTGACTCAACGCAGATTACACCACTGACAAATCATCGACAAGCTTCTGGCCCGCTCTCAGACCTTGCCAGCACACATGTTAAGTTTCGAGCAATTCAAGAGCTTAACTCGTGAACGGCGTCCACCAACGCGATCGCGTTGTCGACAGGCGTCATCGGCAGAATCCCGTGCCCCAGATTGAAGATGTGCCCCGGACGACCGGCGGCTTGGTCCAGAACTTCTTTTACGTGGGTGCGAATGGTGGCCGGATCGGTCAACAAAATGGTGGGGTCCAAATTGCCCTGCACGGCTCGGTCGTAGCCCACAGTTTCCCAAGCCGTCGACAATTGGATCCGCCAATCAACGCCGATAACGGTGGCTTTGGTGTCCGCCAACAGCGGCAGTAACTGGGGATTGCCGGTCGCAAAGTTGATCACTGGCACACCTTCGGGCAGCCGCTCGATAACCTGTTTCACAAACGGATAGGCAAACTGTCGATAGTGTTCCGTGTTCAAACAACCGGCCCACGAATCAAACAGCTGCACACATTGAGCGCCGGCTTCGATTTGTCCTTTCAGATAAACCACGATCGAATCGGTGAGCTTTTGCATCAACACGTTCCATGCAGGCGTGTCACCAAACATCAACGATTTAGCGTTGGCATAATTGCGACTTCCGCCGCCTTCGATCATGTAGCTGGCCAGCGTGAACGGCGATCCAGAAAAACCGATCAGAGGAATGTGTTCGGGAAGGTCTTTGCGAGTTTGGGTTACCGTTTCGGCCACGAAGCCCACCGGATCGATGGACTCTAGCGGTTTGATGCGGTCGATGTCTGCGGTGGTTCGGACCGGATTGTGGATCACCGGCCCGTCGCCTTTAACGAACTCCAGATCGCAGCCCATCGGCACCAGCATCGGCAGCAAATCCGAAAAGATGATCGCCACGTCGACGCCGAGTCGTTCCACGGCGGTGCACATGACTTCGCTGCAAAGCTGCGGATTGGCACACAGGTCGAGGAAGGAAATCTTCTCGCGAACCGATCGATACTCCTGCATGTAGCGACCGGCCTGTCGCATCAGCCAAACCGGCGTCACGTCCGTCGGCTCCAAGCGGCAGGCTTTCATAAACGGGCTGTTGTGCCACGCAGGTTGTGGGGATGTTTCAGACATATGAGAGGGAATCGCAATTTTGAGTAACAGGTGAATCGGCCTTTAGGCGTCTTTCGGCCCACCAGCGTGGCGCCAAAAAGACTAATACAAAACCCCAGCCACGACGAGGCGACTGCAAATTCCGGGTCGGTCGAGTAATATACTTTGAACAAACAATTTGGAGTTGGACAGATGACAGAACAGGAAATCTACCAACGGTTTCTGGCCAAGTCCGATGATGTCGACTCAGCAACCGTTTTTTTGGACAAACACTTTCGTGAAAGCAAGGACTTTCACCGTGTTTTCGAAGTCTTGAAAATGCGTGCCCGCTGGGAACTGGGCCTGCCGCTGCTGCCGCCCCGTGGTGAGAAACTGCCTCAGACCACCCAAGCGGCACTGGAAGAAGCCCTCGTTGGCGTCTGCCGCGAAGTCGGAGAACTCTGCTTTGCCGCCGGCAAGGTCGCTGACGGATGGGCTTTCTTGCAACCGGTGGGCGATGAAGAAATGGCGCGGCGACTGCTGTGCGAAACCGTCGTCACTCCAGAGAATGCGGCCACCCTCATTGATGTCGGTTTTTACCAAGCCGTTGCTCCGACACACGCCTATCCGATTCTGATTCGCGAACTGGGCACCTGCGATGCCATCACCGCCTACGATTCCATGGCGATGCAATTCGATCCGCAGACCATTCCCGAACTGGCGTCGCAATTGCTAACGCATTTTCATGCTGAACTGATGTCCAATGTCGTTGCCGGTGTCATCGCTGCCGGACACTCGGTCGACGACGAAGCGAGCTTGGGCGATTTGCTCTCGCAGCATGCGTGGTTGGTTGTCGAAGGCGGCCACCATCTCGATGCCTCTCATTTGGCTTCGGTGGTTCGCATCGCAAGGCAGACGGACGAGGAATCGGATCATCGGATGGCGTTGGATTTGTGCCGCTACGGTCAACGCCTGCCTGCGGACTATCAATTCGAAAGCAATCCACCGTTTGCGGAACTCTATGTTGACCATCAGAAATTTTTCGAAGTCTTGATCGGTGACGACTACCCGCGCGACATTGCCCATTTTGAAAAAAAGATCGAGGCTCTGCGCGGGGACTACCATGAACCGCTAGCGATCGAAGTGTTCATGGATTTACAGATTCGCAGCGGCCATCGAGACGACGCTGTGAAAACGATGACCGAGCAAATGTGGCGATTTTTTGAAAACGGAGAAGTTCCCTCGACGGTCTTCGAAGTTGCTCAAACTCGGGAGCAACATCGAGTCCTGGCGGAAAAATTTCGCAGCGAGAATGATTTCGCCGGGTATGCGATGGCGAAACTGTGCGAGAACCATTGCACGAAGTGATCCGGCACAGCGGCGCAACAAAGTAAACGGCGCAAAAAAAAGG
>CAZDZX010000375.1:0-3554 GCA_964510005.1 uncultured Pirellulaceae bacterium | reverse complement strand
GTGGGAACCGGCCCTACAGGCTGGGCTAGGAAAACGGCTGGGCCTTTGGCCCGGTGCTATTTGCTGCCGCGCATCAGGGCTTCGTTGAGGAACTGATTGATGTCGCTCACCATTTGGTTCATCGATTGGTATCGATCCGCAGGCTCTTTGTTCATCGCTTTGAGGCAAATGGCTTCGATCGTTGCCGGGATAAAGCGATCAGGAGCGGCTTCCCGTGGCGGGATCGGTTCCTTGTTGATGATGTTGTCGAAGGTATGCTCGATCGAGGGGCCACGAAAGGGTTCCCGCTGAGCGAGCAATTCATAGAGTACGATTCCCATGCTAAAAATATCCGTTCGTTCATCGACGAGCTGATGGCCGAGGATTTGCTCGGGAGACATGTACAATGGTGTGCCGCCACGATCTTCACCCCGCTGTTCGTCCCCCTCTGATGGCATGCCCCAGACCTTCGCCGTTCCCCAATCGATCAACGTGACTTCGCCGAACATCCCCACCAAGATATTTTCCGGTTTGATATCCCGATGCGTCACACCGCGAGTGTGGGCGTAAGTCAACGCATCGCCGACTTGTGTAAAAATGTTCAGCAACCGAGGCAGATTGAAATGGGCCTCGACTTCGGGTTTGCGATGATGAAGCCCGACGATAATCTCAAACAGCGTCTGGCCCTCGATCCGCTTCATGGCAAAATACCACTGGCCCGAATCGTCTTGGCCGATCTCATAAAGCGGCACGGTGGCGGGGTGCTGCAACTGGGACGTGATCCGGGCTTCGCGAAGCAAGCGGCCGAGCTCTTTTTGGTGATCTTGGACGTCGCTGCGAAGCTTTTTCAGGATCACCGGTCGGCCAAGGTTTTGGTCGCGACAGACGAACAGGTCGGCTTTCCCACCCGAGGCAACCTGTCGAAAATCCGTGTACTTGCGGAACGCATTAGAAAATTCAGCAGGCGGTGTTGCCGACACATCGGCTGCAAAGATCATGGAAAGGTTGCTGGACATCGATGGCTCCTTGCTTCCTATCGGTTTTTGCGCTTGATGGTGAGTTGAAGGATCACACTTTCCCACTCGGTGCCCGGCGGAGCGTACTGAGAAACGACTTCGATCTCTGTCTTTTTCAACAGCCCTTTTTCGGCGGCCACGTTTCGCTCGTTGGTCCAGTTGGGGCCCTTGATGGCCAGCACCCGACCGGCCGACGGCCACACGTCCTGCAACCAAGTGCAGATTTTGTACAGCGGTCCCACAGCGCGAGCGGTGGTGTAGTCGTAGCTGAAATCCTCCAGCATCTTTTCCGCACGTGTATTGTAGATTTCGACTTCGACGCCGACTTGGGCTGCGATCGATTCGAGGGCCACGGCCTTTTTCCCGACCGACTCGGTCAGCGATACGCTTAGGTCCGGTCGCAGGATCGCCAGCAGCATTCCCGGCACACCGCCGCCAGATCCCATGTCGATGACGGTTTTATCCAGCGGGATCAGTTTGCCGACTTCGATGGTATCGATCAGGTCACGGGAGACGAACTTTTCGTAAGTCGTGTGCCGCGTGAGATTGACGGATTCGTTTTCCTGCCAGAGGGCGCGGCAATATTTGGTTAGACGCGCCAACGTCTCCTCATCGGGGACCGGCAAGTTCATGTCTTCGATAGTTTGAGCGAGCTTGGCCATTCGTCTATTGGTTAAGGAACATGCGGACAACATGAAAATACATTGGGGCCGCGAAGCAAATTGAATCGATGCGATCAAGGATTCCGGCATGTCCCTGCACGAGGGTGCCGTAGTCTTTAACACCGTGATCGCGTTTGATGGCAGACATCGTCATGCTTCCCGAAGAGCCCATGACGCTAATCAGCATCGCCAGCAACGCCGCGCCGTACCACGAAAACGGTGTGATGCCAAAAAAGGAAATCGCGATCCCGACCAGTCCACAGGACAGCGTAGATCCGATCAGCCCTTCCCAAGTCCGATTCGGATCGATGGGAACGGCGATCACGTGTTTGCCAAACAGGCGGTCCCAGACAAAATACAGCGAGTCACTGACCTGAACGATGACCAACAAAAAGATTAACAAACCGGCTTGGGGACCGTCCCACGGGACCCATACGCCCTGTTGGCGGGTCAGCAATTCAAGGTTCAGCAGAGCTGCCGCGTGACTGAGGCAGTAGACGCAAATCAACAAACCGAACTGAATTTTGGCACAGCGTTCGAGGAACCTTTCCCGTTCGCCGGTGAAGGCAATTCGACCGGGAATAAACAGCGAGGCATAAACCGGGATCAGAATCGTGAACATGTCGAACCAGTTCCATGCCACCAGAATATATTGAGCCGGGGTAAAGCCGATCAATACCCAGAACAGGGTGCGATGATCCCCGCGGCGGGTGGGCGTCATGGTGATGAATTCGCGCAGGGCCCAGAATGAAATCAATCCGAACACGGTCACCGTGGCGATTTTTCCGAACTGCAGCGCGATCACCAGCACAGCAATAATCAGGAACCAGAAATTGACTCGCTGATTGAACTTTCGAACGATCGCGGGATCAAATTTGGATTCAGGCTGCCGTTTGAGGAACTGACCGCCGATGCTCAACAGCGCCAACACACCCAACACAACAGCCACAAAAACGATGGCTGCATAGTTCAGCAGATGAAACTCGGGGAGGATCGCCTGAAAATAGTTGATGAACGAAAACATGAACCTGCCAGAAAAGTCCGGTGAGCGGCTGCTGCCGGAGTTGATTACGTCCCGAGATTCTAGCTACCCGAGGGTATCCAAGCGAGTCGTTATTGGTCTTTTGCTTGGATTCGTTTCGAACGAAAAAAATCTGTCAGCATTTGCCCGCATTCTTTACCCAAAACCCCAGCCGCGGTTTCGCAGCGATGGTTCAGCCGTGGATCGTCCAGCAACGTGAAAAGCGACTGAACAGCCCCTCCTTTGGGATCTTGAGCCCCATAGACGACGTGGGGCAGGCGAGAGTTCAGGATCGCCCCCGCGCACATGGGGCAGGGCTCCAGGGTCACATACATGATGCATTCGGTCAGCCGCCAATCGCCGACCGCTTCCGCCGCTTGGGTGATGGCCAGCATTTCAGCATGAGCCGTGGGGTCTCTCAGTTGTCGGGTTAGGTTGTGAGCCGCCCCGATAACGCGGCCTTCTTTTTGAATAACGGCTCCCACGGGGACTTCATCGATCGCCAAAGCAGCCTTGGCCTGGTCGATCGCCATCTTCATAAAATGTTCGTGGGGGAAAATCTCAAAGTCAATCAAGCTGCTCATTGTTCCGCTTCGGATAGATAACCTTAAACCTCGCCCAATCTTGACCTCGCCATAAAGGTTGATCACCGGTCCGTCCGAGTTTACAACATAAAGGCACTCTAAGGTACGGCCTGCCCCCAACTTCATAGATCCCGAAATAGGAAACAAGATGCCTGAGATTCTTAAATTGCATAACGCGATGTGGCCCGGTTTGGTCGGAAAAGCGAGTCAGGGCGGAGATGAGCCAGATATTGCCTTGGATACGATGCTGGATTTGACCGCCAACGCGTCTGCCGGCGACAACCGTTTTGAT
>CAZDZX010000374.1:0-3555 GCA_964510005.1 uncultured Pirellulaceae bacterium | reverse complement strand
TCAATATGCCGATCAATTCTGCCTGCTAACACATCCAGCGAATCGTATTGGAGCCGATTCTGCCGCGGCTGTTTTCCTTCGGCGAGACTGTAAAATTCACCCGTTGCCAAACGATCAGCATCGACAAGAGCTGAAAACAATAGTCGAGTGAAGAAAGACAGCTTCCGACGAATCTCCTCCTCGGAACTCGCAGACAAAATCCAATCTGGAAGGATTGGTATTTGAATCTCCGTCAAATCCGGTGGCAGTAGACTTGCGATCGACTTCAGCAGAATTTCGTTTGCATCCAGTCGCTGAGCAAGTGGCTTACGTTTAACAGGACCATAATCAGGCAAGTTCGCTTCAAGATTCGCCAATCCCGCATGATGACCCGCTATTGCAAAAGCTGCTGCGAGTCCATGTTGCGCATCTTGAGTCACCGCCAGCCTTGCTCCTGCGCCTGCATGTTCAATCTGAACTCGTTTGCCCATGATTTTGTCTTGAAAGTCTGGATGGTACTTTCCAAGATCATGCCATCTGCCTAGCAGTTCTCCCCATGGTTTGAGGTTTGGGTCAATACTCTCCAGAAACTTACAGCAGTACTTCGCTACCAATTCTTCATGCTGTTGCATAGTTTCCCATTGATCAACAGGCTTCGACTCAAGACTGTGGGCGTAAAACGTCATCAATGTTCCGGGCGTTGTAATGCCCGAACTTAACAAGTTTTTTTGGCGCCGCAATCAAATTCTAATTGTTAGGCACAGAACGAGACGCGGACGCTAAGCGTGCTGGATAAGGATGATACCCAACGCTGTAAGAGAGGCATTGCCTGAGATAAACCTGTTTGCGTCGAAAAGCGCGACTTCACTACTCAGGTTTGCGAGTGGTTGCTCGGCCAACAATTTTGCGTTCCGTTTACTGACTAACGGCTACTTCAGCGTAAAGCTGCCCTTTTGCTTAACCGCTTCTTCGCTGGATGATTCTGCGATCATGACTTCGAAGACGCCGGGTTCGACGATCCACTTGTGGTCGGGACCCATCGTTTTTAAATCTCGCGGTGGATCTAAAGAAAATGTGACCGATTGGGTTTCGCCGGCGGCAATCGAAACGCGCTCGAACCCGCGTAGCGTTTTGTCAAACGGTGTGATCGTTCCGACCACGTCGCGAATGTAGAGCTGCACTACGCTGTCGCCATCGATCTTTCCGGTGTTGGTCACGTCGCAGGTGATCGTGATTTTGTCGTCGGCGGTCGGTTCCGCTGGCTCGACTTTCAGGTTGGCGTACTCGAATGTCGTGTAGCTCAACCCGTGCCCCAAGGGATACAACGGACCAAGGACTCGGGATTTCCCCCAGCCGTTGGGATTGTGACCCTTGCTCTGGCCGCCGTGGGCGCCGTTGCGGGCTGGGAAGGCCAAGGGGATTTGTCCGACGCTTTTGGGGAAGGTGATCGGTAGCTTGCCGCCCGGATTGTTAACGCCAAATAATGTCTCCGCGATCGCTTGGCCGACTTTCTCGCCGCCATGCCAGGCGCAAAGGATGCCGGGGACGTTTTGGTCGATCCAGTTGATCGACGTCGCGCGGCCGGGCATCAACACGACCACAACCGGTTTGCCGGTTTCGACCAGTTCTTGAACCAACAGATCCTGATGACCAGGCAGGTCAAGGCTTAGGCGTGTCTTGGATTCGCCGACGGTGTCGTGGGTGTCGCCGACACAAACGATGATCAAATCCGATTGCTTGCCAAGCTTCACCGCTTCGTCAATCTCGGAACGGGCTTCGTCTTCGACCGGGCCCTTGAAAATGTCGGATTCGGGGAAACGCTTGTCAAAATAATGACAGCCCTTGGCGTGGACGACTTTGGCTTTGTCGCCCAAGAGATCCTTGATGCCGGCTAGGGGTGTGATCACGTCGGAGGCGCCCGGCCCGTAGCGACTGATCATCGGCAGCGGGTCATCGGCAAGCGGGCCAGCGACCAACACATTGGCGTAGGATTTAGAATCCAGCGGCAACAGACCGTCGTTTTTGAGCAGCACCATCGCTTTGCGGGCGGCTTCAAGGGTGACGGCTTCGTGTTCGGATTTGTGAACAATGTCGGTGACTTTTTCGGGATCGGCAAAGGGTTTGTCAAACAGGCCCAGCGTGAATTTCACGCGCAGAATGTCGGTGACCCGAGCGTCAATAATCTCTTCCGAAAGGCGGCCTGCGGCGACGACCTTCCGTAGCGGCAACACATATTTGTCAGTGCCTTGGAAATCGGTGCGGACGTTCAATCCCGCGGTGACGGCGTGAACGATGGCGGTTTCCCAATCGGCCGCAGTTTTGTGTTGGTTCTTGAGTCGCTTCACGGCTCCGCTGTCGGAAACCACGTAGCCTCGGAATCCGTATTCGCCGCGAAGCAGTTCGGTCAGGAAATAGGGACTGCCAGTGACGGGAACACCATCGTAGGTGTTGTAAGAGCTCATCACGCCGAGCGGTTTGGCTTCCTTGATGACTTTCTCGAAGGGGTGCATCAGGATTTCGTGCATGTCACGAAACGGAATCTGGGGATCGGTTCGGCCTTTGCCGTCACGTCCTCCACTGGGCGTGCTGTAGGTGGCAAAGTGTTTCAAGGTCGAAGCCACGCCTTGAGATTGGATGCCAAGGCATTGTTGTTTTCCCATTTCGCCAACGTGAAACGGGCATTCCCCGTAGCACTCGACCGTTCGTCCCCAGCGGGGGTCGCGAACGACGTCAAGGATCGGAGAGTAGATGTTGGAGTAGCCCAGCGATTTGCCTTCGATGGCGGTGATCTCGCCGATGCGGCGAACTAGGGCTTTGTCCCAAGTGGCGCCCACGCCGATCTGGGTGGGGAAGTTACAGGCGTTGCTATGACACACCCCGCGGATGCCTTCGTTGGTGAAATCGACCGGGATGCCCAGCCGTGTTTCTTCGATGAACCAACGTTGGATTTCGTTCAGGACGTTGCAGTGATTGACGTGTTCGACGTTTTCATCAAAGTACCGGACGCCGTTGCAGTGTTCGTCGATATTGCCGATGCCGTCTTTCCAGACTCGGGTTTTCCATTTCTCGGTGGGACGCGGGTCTTTGAGGATGCGTTTGAAACCGTAGATGGTGCCCATCTGTGCGGTTTTTTCATCCATGTTCATCTGCCCCAGCAGATCGGCGATTCGCTCATCGACGGACAGTTCTGGATTCTCGTAGGGATCCTGTTTCCCGTTTTTGTTTCGATCGATCCACGTATCGTGGTACAGCTCCGATTTTTTTTCTTGAGCCGCGACAAAGCTGTTGGTGATTAGCAGGCCGACGAGGGCGATCAGAATTGTTTTAGGCATGATAGCGCAATCGGTTTGGAAGACGGATAGACGGACCGGTCTATCGTATTCATCTCGCTAGGGAATGCAATCTGCGAGTATCGCAAGGAATCGGCGCCCGATCGGCAAAACGAGTTTGGGGCCGGAGATGGACTATGCAGCTGTGATCGCGCGGTTTGCGGTCCTCGCAGGGCATGCCGGATCGCAAAGGAAAATCGCTGTCACCCCTGTCGGGGCTTTTGAGTGTGCGGCGACTGAATTCCAC
>CAZDZX010000373.1:0-3598 GCA_964510005.1 uncultured Pirellulaceae bacterium | reverse complement strand
ACGCGGTCGACCTTGCATCAGGATCTGGTTTGCGGCAATTGCAATATCGCTTGTCCGGATCCAGAGCCGCAGTTGTTCTCTGTGTTCTCTGACGGCTCAGGCTGTCGCACTTGCAAAGGCACTGGCAAACCTAAAGATTCTTTTGAGGCCTGCCATGCCTGTGCTGGGACTCGGTTCGAGCCGCTGCCGCTGTCGTATCGTGTCGCGGGAAAGGACTTCGCGGCCGTGGCCAGGATGACCGTCGACGAAGCCATCGATTTTGTGGGCTCGCTTGATTTGTCGAAATCGCTGCAGTCCGCATTGGGCCGCGTTGTTAAACAGATTCAAGATCGACTGGCGTATCTTCAGAAAGTCGGATTGGGCTACCTGTCGTTGGATCGCAGCATGCGGACCCTCAGCACCGGCGAATCCCAGCGCGTGTTGCTGACATCGGCCCTTGGCACGACGCTGGTGAATTTACTGTTTGTCCTCGACGAGCCCTCGTTGGGGTTGCATCGTCATGACGTGGGCAAACTGATCGGCGCCATTGGTGAACTTCATCAGCGAGGAAACACTGTCGTGGTGGTGGATCACGACGAGACCGTGATTCGGGCGGCGGAGCGTGTTGTCGAAATGGGCCCTGGTGCCGGTGCTGCCGGTGGCGAAGTCGTTTTCGAGGGGACGGTTGAGGAATTGGTGGCCGACGACGATTCGCTCACCGGCCAATACCTCGCTCGCAAACGAGGCGTCTCTGCCGGGGAAGAGAGTCGCAAGGACAGTCACCGGTTTATGAAGCTGATCGGGGCCGCGGGAAACAATCTGCGAAACATCAATGTCGAATTCCCGTTGGGCGTGCTGTGTGCGGTGACGGGAGTCAGTGGGGCCGGAAAAAGTACGCTGGTTCAAGATACGCTGTATCCCGCCGTGGCGAATCGGTTGGGACAAAAGGCGGTCCCCGGTTTGCCGTTCGAAAAAATTCACGGAGCCGATTGGGTGAGCGAAGTCGTGTCGGTGGATTCGTCGCCGATTGGTCGGTCTTCTCGTAGTAACCCCGTCACCTATGTGAAAGCATTTGCCGATATTCGAAACGTGTTTGCGGAAACGGCCGACGGTCAGCGGTTGGGAATGGGGCCGGGGAAGTTTAGTTTCAATGTGCCCGGCGGTCGCTGCGAGAAATGCCGCGGTGACGGTCAGCTTTCGCTGGACATGCAATTCATGTCAGACCTGTGGGTGAGTTGCGATCAATGCGACGGTTCGAGGTTCCGAGAAGACGTGTTGTCGGTTCGCTATCGGGATCGCAATATCGCCCAAGTGCTGGGGATGACGGTGCGGGACGCGTTTTTGTTTTTTCGAGGATCGCCGTCGCTGCAAGCGAAACTGAAATCGCTGATCGATGTGGGGTTGGAGTACATTCAGTTGGGCCAACCGGCCAATACGCTTTCGTCGGGTGAATCGCAGCGACTAAAACTGGCTTCATGGCTGAATACGAAAAACAAACGAGTCTTGTTTGTGATGGACCAGCCCACTGCGGGGCTGCATATGGCGGACGTGATTCGGCTGCTGGATTGCTTCAACAGCCTGATTTCGGTGGGGCATTCGATGGTGGTGGTCGAACACAATTTGCATTTTATCAAACATGCCGATTGGCTGATCGATCTGGGGCCGCAAGCCGGCGTCAACGGCGGAAGTGTCGTGGCCGCGGGCACCCCGGAGGAAGTGGCTTCTTGTGAGGAATCTTTGACGGGTCGGTATTTGAGAGAGTATCTTAAGTAGGTCGCCGTTTCGAGTAATTGCGGAATGACTGGCGATGGGCCGACTGCCCCATGCCCAACGCGAACCGCCCACTGTCAGCGGCGAACCATCCCTTGCAAAATCAAAAATGAACGACGAAACCGAAATCCCAGCGTCACTGAAGCGCTATTCGCGGCAGGTGCGTTTTCCAGAAATTGGCGTCCAAGGCCAGCAAGCCCTCTCCCGTTCGACGGCTTTGATTATCGGCTGCGGGGCGCTAGGATCGATTATTGCGGAAACACTGTGCCGAGCTGGAGTCGGGAATCTGCGGATCGTCGACCGTGACTTTTTAGAACTTAGCAATCTCCAGCGGCAAAGTCTATTCACCGAAGAGGATGTGGCTTCCGGTTTGCCCAAAGCCATCGCGGCGAAATCGCGTTTGCAGTCGATCAACCAGAACGTAAATATCGAGGCCTTTGTAGAGGACGTTGATCTGTTGAACGTTTCTCAGTTGACCGACGGGGTCGATTGTATCGTCGACGGCACCGACAATTTTGAAACTCGTTTCTTGATCAACGACATCGCTGTCAAATCATCGATCCCTTGGGTCTATGGAGGATGCTTGGGAGCCGACGGCCAGTCGATGACCATCCTGCCAGGCGAATCGGCGTGTTTAAATTGTTTGATGTTGGGCGGTCCGCCTCCGCCGGGGACCAGCGAGACTTGCGATTCGTTTGGGATTTTGGCGCCGATCATCAACGTGATCGGATCGATTCAAGCCATGGAGGCGATCAAGATTCTTTCCGGGCGACGGGATGCCGTTTCCAAATCGCTGTCGGTGGTCAGTTTATGGTCATCCGATTTTCGCTCCATGGATTTGTCATCGCTGCGGGAGAAAGTCGATTGTCCGACCTGCAAACAAGGCCAGTACCGCTGGTTGGACGGTGAGCGTGGCAGTCGCACGGCCAAACTTTGCGGTCGCAATGCGGTGCAGTTGAGTTTCGCCCAGCGTCAGACTTTGGATTTGCAGGCGCTGGCGAAACGGTTAAGCGACATTGGGCGGATTGAACAGAATCCGTTTTTGGTTCGTCTGTTTGTTGACGAGTATTCGATCACTGCGTTTGCCGATGGGCGGGCGATTATCTCGGGAACCGAAGACGAGACGATTGCCAAAAAGTTGTACGCCCAGTACGTTGGAGCTTAACGTCACGCCCTGAGTCCGTGATCATGTCCCGAAGGTGTAGCCCAAAATGAGCAAAGAAACGACCAATCGCGTTGTCAAAAAGTTTGGCGGTAGGCATCTGGTGTTTCGAACCCACCTCGGCCGCAAGAGTTTTCTACCACGGGCCTACGCCTTGGTGTCGGCCTTTGAAGGAACCGAGCTGTTTTTCTACGGCATTGGACAGTTGTTTTTGACGCACACCAAGATTTGCGAATTTGAATCGTGGTTTGCACGAGTGCCACGCGGTTCTAAATCGGGCGCCGAATTGGAGCGTTTACTGTTGCGTCTGGAACCCGAATTGAGTTCCTTCATTCGTTTCTGCAACAAGCAGAATATTGAGGGAACGATTGTTGTCGAAAAAGGTGTGATCGAGTTTCACTGGACCTTTGGTCACGAATTAGAAACCGAAAAAGTAAAAGACGAAAACAAATCGCCGTTGAGTGTAGAGTTCGAGGCGTTAGCGAAAGCTTTTGCCGGTCTGCAACCGGCCCGATAGTGCAGTGGCACTGACGTAAAAAAATGCGACCTAGGCTTCCAGCCTGTGATCAAACGCGTTGCATCCTGCGAAGGCAGATCGCATCTTCAGATCTGTTTTCAACCACGAATGACACGAATCACACGAATGTTGAATTATCGAGTGTTTCAGCATCGCGTAGGGCCGGTTCC
>CAZDZX010000372.1:0-3616 GCA_964510005.1 uncultured Pirellulaceae bacterium | reverse complement strand
CCCGTCCATTCATTCAACTGAGACGCACCACTAGTGTGACAGCCATCCAGCCCCGAGGCTTTTCAACATACGCCCAGTGAGCTACTTACGAGTCAAACCGGTTGCTCGCCAAGCGCGATCTGGTCCAAAATCGACGTCAAAAGAACTCGCAGCGTTTGAAAGAACTCGCCGCGTTGACAGAATCTGTTGACCTGTTTGGTCTTCAACCACCAACGGATCTGCTGTATCTGCGTTTGACAGGGCTCTTCAGTGAACCATGTTGGCGTTGGTAGCGGTGACCCAAAATAGCCAAAGGCGAGCTCAAAAGCTCGCCTTTTTTGGTTTCTAGATTTGGATTGAGGACGCTTAGCCAGTCGTCGCGACTTCATCGTCGGCTCTGCTGTCCACAACGCGGCCCATGTAGTAACCGCAAGTCGGGCACATCACGTGAGTCGGTACTCGCGTGCTGCATTTCGGGCAAACCGTGAGATTCTTCGCTTTCAAAGCGTGGTGGGACCGTCGCTTGTTGGTCCGTGAATTTGAATGTTTTCGCTTTGGAACAGCCATGACTGAGCCTGATTATGAATCTTGAGTGGTTTGAAAAATCTAAATATATGCTTAGGATCGCGGATGTTAGCCAATGATCGTCAAATCGGCAACGGCTTACGTTAAAATTCCGGCGAGAATGGCGTGGTTTTTAACTTTTTTCTGAAAACGACCTTCTGCCCGAAGAACCGATTATTTCAGTCTATTACGTTAATTTCGATAGCAAAAGGATATTTTGGCGGGCAAAATTCGATTCACCAGGTATTGACAGCACTGCCCAACTGCAACTAATCCTTTTCGCTTGAAATTGAGCGTGCCCCATCATCGACGACTAACGGACTATAGATGCCGAAAGTACTGATCATTGCGGAAAAACCCAGTGTGGCGACCGACCTAGCTCGCGTCTTGGGGAAACTCCCGGAGTTCGGGAAGTTTGAAAAGAAGAAAGATTACTTCGAAAACGAAAATGCCTTCATCTCTTCGGCGATTGGGCACTTGGTCGAGCTCATGAAGCCTGTCACGGCGGAAGGCAAAAAGCTCCCATGGAATATTAAGCACCTCCCCGTTCTGCCGGAACGCTTTGCCCTGCAGCCGATCGAAAGAAGCGAGTCTCGCTACAAGCTTCTGGTTCGGTTAATGAAAAAGAAGGAAGTCGACACCATCGTCAATGCTTGCGATGCCGGGCGTGAAGGGGAGCTGATTTTCCAATACGTGCTCCAATTGGCGGACTTGAAAAAGGATCTGACCGTCAAACGGATGTGGATGCAGTCCATGACCGACGGTTCCATCATCGACGCGTGGAAAAACCTGCGTGGCGGAGAGGAAATGTCGGATTTGGCAGACGCCGCGATGTGTCGCTCGGAATCGGATTGGTTGATCGGGCTCAACGGAACTCGCGCCCTGACGGCTTTCAATTCGCGTAACGGTGGATTCAACAAAACTCCTGCCGGACGCGTACAAACTCCGACGCTTTCGATTCTGGTTGAACGCGAGCGTTTGATTCGCAGCTTTGTTCCTAAATCGTACTGGGAAGTCCACGGCGAATTCCAAGTTGCCGCCGGCCAATATCGGGGTCGCTGGTTCCGCGAGGATTTCAAGAAAGACGAAAACGACGAACATAAGAAAGCCGAACGTTTGTGGAGTGCCGAAGACGCTGAAGCCATCAAGGCTCGCTGCGACGGCGCCGAAGGAATCGTTGAAGAAACCAAGAAGCCATCCAAGAACGCGCCCTCATTGTTGTTTGATTTGACAACCCTGCAGCGGGAAGGCAACTCCAAGCACGGATTCCCGGCTCGGCGGACGCTGCAACTGGCTCAGGCTTGCTACGACAAGTACAAAATTTTGACTTATCCGCGTACCGATTCGAAATACCTTCCCGAAGACTATATCGACACGGTTAAAGAAACCATCGCCACATTGGCAACCGGGAAAGCAGTCACCAAAGCGGGTCATCCGCTGACAGCCGATTTGAAAAAATGCTGCAAGTGGATTCTGGACAATAACCGCATCGGTCCGACCAAGCGAATCTTTAACTCGGCCAAGGTTTCCGATCACTTTGCGATCATTCCTACCGGCAAACTTCCGCCCGCTTCGATCGACGAAGCGGCGGCAAAGATTTACGCGTTGGTACTGAAACGATTCCTCGCCATTTTCTACCCGCACGCCGAATACGAACTCACGAAACGGATCACCCGAATTGGTGACGACGCTTTTAAAACCGACGGTAAGGTTTTGATTGTTCCGGGTTACCTCGAAGTCTACGGTCGCAAGGCTGGCATCGCCGCTGAAGCCGACGAATTGGTCGCCGCGAAAGATGGAGAAACGGCCACCGACACTGAAACAGAAGTCCTCGCCAAAGAGACCCGGCCTCCGGCGCGATACACCGATGCGACCTTGCTTTCGGCCATGGAAACCGCGGGAAAACGCGTCGAAGACGACGAACTTCGCGATGCGATGAGCGAGCGTGGATTGGGAACTCCGGCGACACGTGCATCGGTTATTGAAAAACTGATTCGGGAAGAATTCCTATTCCGCAACGAGATCCGAAAAAGCGAATTGGTCGCCAGTAACAAAGCGATTGCTTTGATGGATTTGCTGGACAAAATCGGCGTCGAAGTGCTTGCCTCACCGGAGATGACGGGCGAGTGGGAATACAAGCTCAAAGCAATGGAGCAGGGCAAGTTCGACCGCGCGACTTTCATGAAAGAAATTCGCGATATGACCTGCACAATTGTCGACCAAACAAAGACCTTCACCGAAGAAATTGTGAATCGCAAGTTCGACGATTTGAAGGTCAAATGTCCTGAATGTGGCACAGAAGATCTACGACAAACCGACGGTTTGTTTCAGTGTAAAGACGCTGAATGTTTGTTCGAACTTCGCAAGCATATCGCTTCTCACGAGATCACCGAAGCGGAAGCCCGCGACTTGATCAACAATCGTCGCATCGGCCCGATTGAGGATTTCTTGAGTCGCTATGGCCAGCCCTTTGCTGCCGAGCTGACGTTGGAAAAGCCCGAAAAACCGCCCACGAAATCCGGCAAGCCCCGCAAGAAAACCAAGAAGGACTGGAAGGTCAGTTTTGTCTTCGAGGGCGATGAAGAGCGTGAGAGCGAGATCGACAACTTGACCGAAGAACAGATCATTTGTGAATGTCCGATTTTGGATGGTTCGACGGAGATGATCAAAGTCTACGAGAATGCTCGCGCGTTTTTAGCGCCCGGCATGGCGAACAAGAAAGATGATCGCGGCGTTCGCATTAGCAAGACGATTCTGAAGAAGGAAATTCCGACAGAGCAGGGTCGCAAGCTGTTCATGGAAGGCAAAACCGACTTGATGCCCGGCTTCATTTCAAAGAAGGGCCGTCCCTTTGCTGCCCACCTGAAACTGAACCGAGAGACCGGTAAGCTTGAGTTTGAATTTGCTCCACGAAAGAGCAAAAAGAAGAAAGCGAAAAAGGGCGAAGAGGGAACCGACGACGCAGCCCCTAAGAAGAAAGCGGCTAAGAAAAAGGCTAAAAAGAAGACCGCCAAAAAGAAGACGACTCGCAAAAAAACAACCGCGAAAAAGCCTAAGAAAGAAGAAG
Organism: uncultured Pirellulaceae bacterium; assembly: GCA_964510005.1. Classification (GTDB taxonomy): domain Bacteria; phylum Planctomycetota; class Planctomycetia; order Pirellulales; family Pirellulaceae; genus Mariniblastus. Next base: position 6 of record CAZDZX010000372.1, on the reverse strand, counting down.
CTTGAT
>CAZDZX010000371.1:0-3619 GCA_964510005.1 uncultured Pirellulaceae bacterium | reverse complement strand
ACACAGGCTTCTGCTTGCTGTAGTCCGACAACGGTTGGCTTCGAAATTGTTTTTCAAGAGCTGAAACGAATCCCAACACGTAGCTTTAGCGGTTCTTTGCTAAGCCGCTTTTCGAATCGGGAGGATGACGGGATCGTCGCCCTCTCCGAAATTGATCTGCTCTCGAATCTGATAGGGACTGTTGTTCTCGTTGCTGAAATAGATGCGGATACTCATCTCGCCGAGAAATCCCAAACTAAAAAACTGAACGCCCAAGATCGCTGAAATTGCCCCCAGCAACAGCAGCGGGTTGCCAGTCATGTCGATCCCGCCGATCAGTTTCATCAGCACCGTGCTGATCACCGACAGCACCGCCAGAACTCCGACCCACATTCCCAGCCTACCGAATAGTTTCATCGGGCTGCTCATATATTTCGTCAGGAACTTGACCGTCAACAGATCCAACAGCACACCTGTGGTGCGGCCAATCCCGTATTTGGTGGTGCCGAATTGGCGCGCTCGATGATGGGTGACGACTTCGATACTGTTAGCGCCCAGCTGATGAGCCAGAATCGGAATGAAGCGATGCATCTCGCCGTAGAGTTCAATCTGGGAAGCGATTTCGCGACGAAGAGCTTTGAGGGTGCACCCCAGATCGTGAATCGGGAATCCCGTCGATTTCGAGATCAACCAATTGGCCACGACCGAGGGGATTTTACGGCTGATGAGTTTGTCTTGTCGCTGTTTTCGCCAACCGTGTACTAGGTCATAGCCTTCATCGAGTTTCTGTAAAAACATAGGGATGTCGTCAGGATCGTTTTGCAAATCCCCATCGATCGTGACCACGTAATCGTGGCTGGCGTGTTGCATGCCGGCCAGCATCGCGGCGCTTTGGCCATAATTCCTGCGAAAGAAGATGACTTTAACGCGGGCATCCTCGCTGGCAATTTGCTGAAGCACTCCGGCGGTGCCATCGCTGCTGCCGTCATCGACGAAGATCATTTCGTATTCCCGGCCGCAATCTTGCAGCACATCGGAAAGCTCCCGATGCATCAGAGGAGTGTTTTCCAGTTCGTTGAAAACTGGAATCACCACGGAAACACTTTTTTGGCCTGTCATTCAGTTGGTCGCTTTCTCGGGAACATCATATTTTGCGTGGGGACTCTATCAGCTTGAACGTTGGCTGTCTGTGGAACGTTGGCCGACGCTAGCAAGTCAAAGATTGGCGCTGGGGGCATGTTTCTGTAATGTCGGCCGATTATCCCACCGCCACGGAAAAGGAACTTTCCATCGCCGAATTGACCAAAACAGCCAACGCCATGGCGTCCAGTTCGGGCCGGCCCATTCGCATGCGCATGCGGAATGATCTGGTGGCCAAACGTCAGACTTGGCAGGGACGCGAGTATTGGATCCTCAAAGATCCCGTCGCGATGAAGTACTATCGTTTCGAAGACGAAGAGTACCAACTGTTGCAGATGCTCGACGGCGACATCAGCCCCGACGAAATCAAGCTGCAGTTCGACTATCAGTTTGCGCCTCAAAAAATCACCATGCCTGAGCTGTTTCAGTTCATTGGCATGCTCTATCGCAATTCATTGGTGCTCTCTGACGGGAGCGATCAAGGCCGATCGCTGTTAGAGCGATCGCAGAAAGTGGCTCAATCGAAGCGGCGGCAATCGATCACCAGTGTCATGTCGCTGAAGTTCCGGGGGTTTGACCCGGATCGATTGCTTACGTGGATGAACTCCTACACCTGGTGGTTTTTTACTTGGCCGGCGTTTTTTCTGGTTCTGATCATGGGATTGGGCGCCGGTGGATTGCTGCTGACTCACTTTGAAGATTTCCAAAATCGGCTGCCTTCGTTTCAAGATTTCTTTGCCGCCAACAACTGGTTCTATTTGGCAATTGTGCTCGGGCTGACGAAAGTCTTTCACGAATTCGGTCACGGGTTAGCCTGTAAACGCTTCGGCGGGCAGTGCCATGAGATGGGGGTAATGTTCCTTGTGTTCACACCCTGCCTGTACGCAAATGTAAGTGATTCGTGGCTGCTGGACAGCAAATGGAAGCGAGCATTTATCGCTGCGGCGGGGATGTACGTCGAACTGGTACTGGCCACGGTGGCCGTTTTTGTCTGGTGGTTCAGCCACCCGGGCATGGTCAATCAGTTGGCGTTGAACTTGATCATGGTTTGCTCGGTTAGCACCCTGCTGTTCAACGCCAATCCACTGCTACGGTATGACGGCTACTACATTCTTTCGGACTTGCTGGAGATCCCCAACCTGCGACGCAAAGCATCGGCGGTGTTGAACCGGTTTGGCGGGAGTTTCTTTCTGGGTTTGCCCTCACAAGAAGACCCGTTTTTGCCATCGAGACACCAGTGGGCGTTTGGGCTGTATGCCGTCATGGCGGTGGCCTATCGATGGGTGATTACGTTTTCAATTTTCTGGTTCGTGTACCGCGTGCTGGAGCCCTATGGACTGAAAATCATTGGGCAAATGTTGGCCATGATCTCCATTTGGGGCTTGTTAGGCATGCCCATTTATCAGTTGTACAAATACTTTTCGGTACCCGGGAGGACCGCCATGATAAAACGCGCTCGAGTCGGGATGACGTTGGTCGCCGTCGCGACCCTATTGGGATTCATCATGTTGATTCCGATCCCTCGCTATGTGTACTGCCCGTTCATGGTCGAAGCCCGCGACGTGGCCAATGTTTACGTGGACCAACCTGGCGTGTTGACTCACGTGTTTGTCCAACCCAATCAGTTCGTTGAAGAAAACGATGGATTGGTGCGATTGTCCAATTCAGCGGTGGATTACCAACTGGTCCAAATGGCCGGCACTTACCAGGCGGCTTTTCGGCAAGTTGAGATTTCCGAACTGGCCGAAGCGAGGGGCTGGCAAGGCGAGCTGCCGTCCGCCGAAGCCAAAGCCGCACTGGCGACCTCGGATGCCAACCTGTCCAAAAAAGAAGAAGACTGGGAGCGATTGGTGGTATTGGCACCGCGTAAAGGATTTTTGCTGACCGGCCATCGCAAGCCGATCCCGGAACCAGACGGGGCATTGAACACGTGGCATGGTACTCCCACTGAACCCCGCAACATCGGTGCTCTGTTGGATGGAGAAACTGTGGTCGCGCAGATCGTGCCGGACATGAACCAGCTCAAAGCCGTGCTGGCGATTGACCAATCTGAAATCGAGTTCGTACAAAACGATCAAAGCGTCTCATTGTTGGTGTACCAGAATCAGGCGCATATCATCGAATCCGCCACCAAAGAAATTTCGCCCGCAGAGATGCAATCGGTACCCAAGGCCTTGTCCAGTCGCTTTGGTGGCGATTTGGTAACAACCCAAGATGGTGACGGTGGCGACCAACCCTTGAGCACCACGTTTCAAGTCAACGTCCCCTTCGATCTGGATCCGGAGTTTGCGGGCACCGTGCTACCGGGAAGTACCGGCATGGCCAAAGTCCACACCGGGACTCAGACCGTGGGGATGAGGATCTGGCGGCTAGTCTGTCAGACTTTTCAGTTTGAGCTATAGCGAAGAACAAGGCGGGTTCTTTGAGTCAAAGTCAATCAATCCTGCGCAGGTCGAGCGATTGGATCAACATGGTCACGCAAGCGTGAACCATGGCACCC
>CAZDZX010000370.1:0-3633 GCA_964510005.1 uncultured Pirellulaceae bacterium | reverse complement strand
ACCGCAAATGGACGCAAATGCACGCGAATAAATCGGTTGTGGAATTCCCGTTGATTCGCGGTTAGAAAGCGAAGACCTTGAGCTCGGCCTCCAGAAAGAACCCAGCAGGACTAGCCGTAGAGGATTTCAGTCGTGGGTTCGGTCGTTGACGCCGGGTCAAACTTGCGAATGCGACACAGTTGCAATGCAACCAGAGAAACGTAGTAGGGGTTCAAAACCATGTAGCGGTGCCACAGGCGTCGCGGTTCTTTGGTGAAACGGAAGAACCATTCCAGCCCCACCTTTTGCATCCACGAAGGTGCTTGGGCCAGTTGTCCCGCATGGAAATTGAAAGCCGCTCCAACAGCCAGTACTGGCATCCGGAGTGGGTCTTTGAATTCGTAAGCCCAGACTTCTTGGCGCGGGCAACCGAGTCCTGACAACGTGATTCCAGCACCACTGGATTCAATCGCGTCGATGATCTCTTGTTTTTCTTCGGCCGACACGGTGCGGAATTTAGACGCCATCATGCCGGAGATTTTAAGCTTGGGGAACTTTTCCATCAGGCGGACCGAAAGGTCGTCCAGCAATTCCTGCTTGCCGCCGAAGAGAAAGATCCCGATTCCGTTCTCTGCCGCCGCGCGACAGGTTTCCAGCATCAGGTTGGGTCCGTAAACACGGTCTTTCAGGCCTGTATTGTGAATCCAATTCAACGCCCAGCGTACGGGCTGACCGTCGGGAACGATCAGTTCCAAACTGTTGAGTCGGTGTCGATGGACGTCGTCCATCACGCCAGTCATCACGCCATGAACAGCCAGCGCGGAAACTCCAAGCGGTTTGCGATTTTTGGCTGCGTCGACGATTTTCGCCGTCGCAGCTTCGTAATCGACAGCGTTGATTTTAACGCCCAGCAGATTGAATTCCCCCAAATCGATCATGATGTTACGGGCTCCGCTTCCCAGCGCTCCGTATTGTGTTCATGGATTTCAGTGAGAATCGTTTTCACGTCTTTCGTCAGACTCCAGCCGGGATAGTGCTCTTTGAATTTGCTGACGTCGCTGACGTACCAGATGTGGTCGCCCATGCGATTGTCTTCCGCGTAAGTGTACTCCAGCTTGTTGCCGGTGATTTCTTCGCAGATACCAATCGCTTCCAACATGCTGCAGTGGCTAAAGCGACTGCCGCCGATGTTGTAGACTTCACCCATGCGAGGGTTTTTATGAAAGTGATCGAAGGCTTGGATCAAGTCGTAGCTATGAATGTTGTCGCGAACTTGCTTTCCTTTGTATCCGAACACCGTGTAGGGACGGCCCGTCATGGTGCACTTCATCAGGTACGCAAGGAAACCGTGTAGTTGGGTGCCGCTGTGGTTGGGACCCGTCAGGCAACCTCCACGAAAGGCAGCCGTGTTCATATCAAAGTACTTGCCGTATTCCTGAACCAGAATATCCGCCGCAACTTTGGAAGCACCGAACAGGCTGTGCATACAGCTGTCGATCGACATGCTTTCTTTGATTCCGTTATGGAACTCATGCTCCGGATCAATCTCCCAGCGGAGATCTTTTTCGATCAGCGGAAGTCGGTTTGGCGTGTCGCCGTAGACTTTGTTGGTCGATGTGAAAATGAAGCTGGCTTTGGGGCACGATTCGCGCGTCGCCTGCAACAGATTCAGTGTTCCGTTCGCGTTGACGGTGAAATCCTTTTTAGGATCTCTTGCCGCCCAGTCGTGGGATGGCTGAGCCGCGGTGTGAATGATGAGTTTGATATCCGAGCTATATTTGGCGAACAGTTTGTCAATCAGTTCGTCGTTCCGGATGTCTCCGTTGACGTGCTCGTAATTATCACCCAGTTCAGCTTCAAGCTGGCTGCGCTGCCAAGCAGTAGAGGCTTCGACGCCGAAGAATTCGGCACGCATGTCATTGTCGATACCAATGACTTTAAAACCGGTGTTAGCAAAATGGCGACTGGCTTCAGATCCAATCAGACCGGCCGAACCGGTGACGATAGCAATATTCATAAGGCAGCATTAAAAAGGAGGAGGGACAAGGTAATCCCCGACAGCTGCATTCTAGTTAGGTCTCTAGTTCGGTCAACGAAAAGTCCACTTAATGTCCTTGAGTGTGTGGCGTAATAGCGGCTAAGTTCCGATTATGTTAAATAAAAGGTCTTAACCGGTCAGGTAGGTTGTTTTAGAAGTCGAACTGATGGACTGTTGAGTGGGAAACCTCCTTCCCCCCCTCAATCCGCGTGGTAGGGAACTCGGGCTGATTCGGCGCATCCGGATAGCCTTGGGGGCGTATCAGAAAACCGGCGTGCTTTTCAAATCCGCCGCTGGTCGGCTGGCCTTCGAAATCGTTCGATGTTTCGAACTGAAATGCAGGTTGTGAGCTGTATACCGTCATGGAGCGTCCTGATTCGGGTTCCACAACTTTGGCCACCAACGCCAATTCCTCGTCCGTCCTCTTTTGGATGACAAAGCAGTGATCGTAGCCAAGTTGGCCGGCTGGCATCGCCACCATCCCAGATCCAATGGTCCGAGCCGCAGAGAAGTCAAAGACTTGATCGGCAGTGGTGTTCAGCAAGACTCCGGTGGGGATTCCGTTTTCGTCCAGTTCGACGACGTGGTCGCTGGGTGACGTGAGGGTGTGTTCGGCAACGCTACCTGATCCTGCGCCCTTCAAGTTCCAGAAGCTGTGGTTGCAGACGTTCGCATGTGTTGGGCTGTCCGCCGTGGTGGCAATTCGAGTCGTTAATCGATTCGAGTTATCCAAGGTGTATTCGGCAATAACCTTGATTTCGCCGGGGAATCCTTCGTCGCCATCGGGGCTGGTCAGCTTGAATCGAACGCCGACTTCGGTGTCGGTTTCGATCAGTTCGCTTTCCCAAATTTGTCGGTCAAAACCCTGTTTGCCTCCGTTGAAGCAGTGTTCTTGATCGTTTGTCGTCAACGAGTATTGGCGGTCATCGATAGAGAACTTCCCGCTGGCGATATGGCCTGCGAATCGACCAAGTGTGCTGCCAAAGTAGGATTCGCAGGCTTCATAACCAGCGATGTCCCCGCAAGACAAAGCGACATCAACCAGCCCGTTGGGGCTGGGGATTTTGACGGCCACAATGGTGGCTCCGTAGTCGGCCAGTTCCAAGACCATGCCGTTTTCGTTGGTGCAAACGAATTTTTGTACGGGCAGTCCGTCTTTCGTTTCGCCAAAAGATTCGGCTTGGACTTCCAGCGCTGTGGTGGCGTCCAAATCAGGAACTGAAAATTCCAGATTTTGTTTTTCGGTTTTGCTATCCGCATTGACGGTATCGGGAGCGACGCGAATGAAAGCAGTCGCTACGCAGCCGAACGTAAATGCAAGGAAAATGATACCCAGTTTCATGGATGTGAAGCCTTTGAAGAAAAGTCCTGTTCTTCTTGGAATGGGTGAAGGAACCTTCGGTCCTGAAGGCGTGGAATTGAAGACTCCACCGCGACTTTAGCCCGCAATTATGGCTAGCGGTCCAATGTCTTGCAAGGAGGACATTTAGAGCGGGAAACAGAGTCTTTGATCCCCGATAAGGGGGTTTGGGGGCGGCAAGGAGTGTGGGTTTGCTCACGAATCAATTTTTAGCCGTTTTTCTGGCCTGCTCGATGGGACCTAATACATGACGGCG
>CAZDZX010000369.1:0-3677 GCA_964510005.1 uncultured Pirellulaceae bacterium | reverse complement strand
GCGAACACCCAATTCCGACTTGGGAACAGAAAAGATCACTGTCGGTATCAACCAACGGACCTTCCAGTATCGCATGTCCATTTTTGCCGTCAAAAAGACGGTCTGATTTCGCCAAAACGATCTTTTGCCTGATGTCACCAGAATTCGAAAATATCATTGATCCCCTGCTCACCAGTTTGCTGGATATCATCCACCGATCGTCGAGTTTGACCATTCGGGAATTGACCGTTGAACTTCGGGATGAGTTCGATCGGGCCAATTCGATCATGGAAACCAACCGCGAGTGGAAGTACGCAACCTACGCGATGATCGCGTGGGTCGATTCAGAAATCATCTTGAACCACAACCGCTGGAAAGACGAAACGCTGGAATCGCACTATTTCAAGTCCGGCAACGCCTACACCGAATTTTTTCTCAAAGCGGAGAACGCCTACTCCAAGCGTTACTTCAATGCTTTCGAAGTTTTCTACATCTGTTTCATGTTTGGTTATCATGGCATTTACCAAACGGGAGACAAAACGGTGGTCCCCAAAAGCCTGCCTCTGTCGGATGCGGAATGGCAGAAACAAGCGGCTGGGCGACTTTCTCGAATTCGAAAATCGATTCCCAAAGAATCATGGGAATCAACTCGGCTCGACGACTGGGAGAATTTTCCGCTCAGTGGATTCAACACTTTCGTCAATTACTTAGTCTTTTTTGCCGTCGTGCTGTTGGTGGCGGCGGTGGCAATCTGGCTAAATCAAATTTACGGCTAGCGCGAGGACAGGCGGATGGGTGGACTGAGTTCAATAATCATTATGCTAGAAACGGCCATGTACCCTTTTCGGGTCATCAATGGCTATTTCGGGCGTTTTTTCAATCGAATACTGGGCGGACGGGCTTTTTCCCTGACGCTCGCAGGTCGCATCTCGATTGCTTTCTTTTTCTGTTTTGCGCTGTTCATCACCACCGTGATGTTGATGCACTTGTTCAACACGCGGCTTTATCAGGGCATTGAAATCGAATTCAGCGGCTCCTCGGGAGTCGATTTCGTTCTGAATTTCGTACTCTACTTCTTGCTGGCGCTGCTGATTTCCATTGTTGTCTATTGGGGCGTTCGCTTGGCGACCCGCGAAAAACCGTCGCTCTACCCCGAAATTGATCAATGCTGGCATGCCTTCGATCAATGGCGCACGAAAGAGGGACTCCAATGGCATGAGTTTAATCGCTTCCTCGTGCTGGGGCCGAATCTGACCACATCTCGAGCCATGCACGCCGAAATGAAAGACAGAAAAGTCGACGCCCTGCCTGGCGGATCCAATGACTGGATGCACTGGTTTGGCAGTAACGAAAATCTCTATCTCCACCTGAAAAAAATATCGCACACAAACCAACGAATCGAAAAATTCAAAACAGCTGGCCCTGGAGGAATCTCTTTTACGCCAGACAACACCCTTCAAGCTTCGGTAGGCGTACCGGCTTGGTCAGCCGAAGTCGGCTTGCATGATGCCACCGCAGAAGTCGATTCCTTCGAATCTGTCGGCGTTTTCGGGTCGTCACTGGATGCCGCCAATTCACTGGACCCCTACGACTCAGCGGGACTCGATGGCGGCGGATCCGAGGTCGATAGCACAGCCAGCCAAGCCGAAGAAACGGACCACGGTTACGAAGACGATGACGACACTCCGGCCGAACGAGTCGGCTACCTTGCCAAACTGATGCTTGCCAAAACCGAAGGCGAGGTTCCCTTTCATGGCATTGTCGTCACCATCCCGTTTGACAAATTCATTCAGCGAGAAAACTACAAATCGATCACTGCTGCGATCAAACAGGACTTGATGGAATTACGTAGCGCCGGCGACGTCATGTTTCCCGTCTCCATCGTGTTCACCGCCATGGAGAGAGATCAGGGATTTCCCAAACTGCAAAATCTGTTGGGTAGCCAACGGGCCTCCTCGGGACGGTTCGGCGCCGGCTGTCAGATCGAGGATCTCCCGCTAATTGACAGCCATAACCTCGACATTCAAGTGAAAAAATCGTGTCAAGCATTTGAAGACTGGGTGGTCAACCGCTGGTCCAAAAGCAGTCAACTGGCCCGGGCTGCTCAGAACAAAGAACTGTACAAACTTGTCATTCGCATCCGACAACAATTTCGTATGCGACTGACACACCTGCTTAGCGGAGCCCTCATCTGGAATCCCTCCGAATGTCCCGATGGCGAAACAACGGATTTGTCGCTGGCGGGCTGTTACTTTGTTTCCACCGGCGAGCACGAAGCCGAAAGGGGATTTTTGAACGGGGTGTTTATGAAATGCCACGAATTCGCCGAAACGTCCAGCTGGTCCGAATCCGCTTTGTTCCGCAATCGGATCTACTCCCTCCTTTCCTCACTGCTGTTTCTGCTATCCCTCGCAGTGATTGCAGCCGTAGGCTTCTATTTGTATTCCAACCAAGGCTAAGCCATGAATGAACCCGACCCCGGCAATCCAGCCAAACCGATGAACAACCTCCCGAATTCAACACCGGATTCGGATGCACCCAGTCGAGAAGAAATTCTTGACTCGATGTTGGAACAGACCAAAAGCCATCTCGACAGCAACAGCATCCATGGAAAGCTCACCGACTACGTCCGCGAAAATCGGCTGCCGTCACATTTTGATTTCGAAAACGTCTGCGAGCTGGTTCGCTGCTTGCTCCAATCGACAAAAATCGATGAACTTCCCATCGACACCGAAGACTGCGTCACATGGATAGCAACCTGCCTCTATGAAGACCCCATTTCAAATGAACGTTTAGCACGCCTCTGGGATTCGATTGTGACAAGGATTCAAGGCTAATCGCAATGGAAACTAATCAATCCAGAATAGAAGACCATCAGGCATTGGTGGTTTCACTTGCGACCCAGATCCACAAACGTCTGCCCAGATTCATCGGCTATGACGACGTACTTTCCTACGGCCAGTTGGGACTGGCTCAAGCCGCCAGAACGTATCAGCCACAGCCCGGCACCAAATTTTCATCCTACGCCTACTATCGCATCAAAGGCGCCATCTACGATGGCATCGCCCGGATGAACTGGACCACTCGCGCGGAATACCGACGGTACCGAGCGCTTCAGATGGCCAACACGGCGGTCGAAGCCAACGCCAGCGATTCTTGCAGCGAGCCTGAAGTGGACGCCGGTTGGCTTTCCAGCACGGTCGAAAACTTGGCCGTGGTCTACGTGTTCTCAGCGGCAGATTCGGAAAATCCGATCGAAACACAACTTCCCGGAAACAGCGTTTCTCCCGATGAAGCGGCAGAAAACAAAGAGCTGACGGAAAAACTTCACAAGGCGATCGGAAAACTACCAGAAGAAGAAAAACGGCTAATTACGCTAACCTATTTTCAGGGACACTCTCTAGCCGAAGCTGCCAAAGAGTTAGGGAAAAGCCGGTCATGGGGCAGTCGCACCCATGCGCGGATCCTGAAAGTGCTCGGAGGAGATTTACTGGGCGTTGCTGATTCGAACTAGGATTTCACCGCTGACCATTGGCGGGTTTTGCACAAACAACGAGAAGTCTCAACATGAATGATGAACTGAACGAAGAAGACGATGCACCAGTAGAAGACCAGGACGAGAATTCTCAGCTGGACGAAAACACGCCTGATGAAGATGCCTCGGATGAATCCGAGAACTCTCAGCAGCCATCTGAAGA
>CAZDZX010000368.1:0-3679 GCA_964510005.1 uncultured Pirellulaceae bacterium | reverse complement strand
AAAATACGCCAAAATCGACCATCATGCAACGCGAAAACCGCCCGAATTGCCAAAAGGGTACCTGACACCTTTTATTCGGTCCAAGATTTGGATTGAAAATCGCGTTTTGGTTTGCGACAGATGTAATCACGGTTAACATTTTGCTATACTGAGATTTTCATTCGATCAGCATCCACTCGGGAACGCGACCCCATGCTCCGTCTTTCGCACATTGTGTTTCTAATAGTCCGCACCATCAACCGAGCCGCAATTCGTTGCTGCACGAAATCAACGATCGGGTTAGGGATCTTTATTTTGATCGCCGCCGGTTTAAACGCCGACACTGTTGCTCAAGATAATGCACAAAAAAGCGCCGAAGCACCCGCAGAAGTCGCCGCAGATGCCGCGTTGACGATGTGGTACGACAAACCCGCCAAAGTTTGGATGACCGAAGCCCTCCCGATCGGCAACGGACCGATGGGTGCGATGCTGTTTGGCGATACAGAAATTGAACGAATTCAGTTTAACGAAATTAGCCTCTGGAGTGGCGATCGAGTCTCGAAAGGACTACTGGGCGAAACCGAAAAAGAAGAGATCGATAACTTGGGCGCCCATCAAGCCTTTGGCGATCTGTTTATTCACTTGGGGCATGATTTCTCCAAAGTCACCGAGTACCGACGGGAACTGAACATCAACCGAGCCCTTCACACCGTTGAGTACCTCTATGAGGGCACTCGTTTCCGCCGTACCGCTTTCGCCAGCCACCCCGCAGGTGTTGTCGTTGTACAATTGACGGCCGACAAAGCCGGTGCCTTGACCGGAAAAATTCAACTGTCCGATATGCACGATGCCAAAATCACCGGAAACGGCAATCGCCTGACATCGACTGGCAAACTTAAAAACGGTTTTGAATACGAGGCTCAACTGCTGACGAAAAACGTTGGTGGCAACATCAAAATTCAAACCGATGAAACCGGCACGCCGAATCCATGGGAAGTCAAAGTCCCTCAGGTTAGCTTGGACTTCAACGACTGCGACAGCCTGACATTGATTTTGAGCGCGGGCACAAACTTTTTGCAGGACCACTCCAAAGGCTGGATCGGCGTTCACCCCCACGATGCCGTGACCCAACACGTTGATGCCGCCGGCAAGCGGACTGTTGACGATTTGCTGGCCGAGCACGTGAAGGACTATCAAACGCTGTTTCATCGATTCAAATTGGATGTGGGGAAAACGGCTCCCCAACAGCTGGCCAAAACAACGCTGTTGCGACTCCAAGAATACAACGACAAAAAGACCTCCGACCCGAATCTGGAAGCCTTGTTTTGTCAGTTCGGACGCTACTTGCTGATCAGTTGCTCTCGACCCGGATCGCTGCCAGCCAACTTGCAGGGCGTTTGGAACGACAGCAACCTACCGGCTTGGGCGGGCGACTATCATTCGAACATTAACCTTGAGATGAACTACTGGCCGGCGGAAACTTCCAATCTGTCGGAGTGCCACGAGCCTTTTATCGATTACGTCACCAGCATCCGCGAAGTCAGTTCCATCAACACGCGTCGCCACTACGGCGAAAAGATGCGAGGCTGGACGCTGCAGACGATGAATAACTCCTGCGGGATTTCGTTTTGGAAATGGAACACCTCGGGCAGCGCTTGGTACGCTCAGCATTTGTGGGAGCATTTTGCGTTCACTCGCGACGAAGCCTACCTACGGAAAACGGCTTACCCGGTGCTAAAAGAAATCTGCCAATTTTGGGACGATCACTTGAAAGAACGTCCTGACGGCAAACTGGTTGCACCTAACGGTTGGTCGCCCGAACATGGCCCCACCGAAGACGGCGTGACTTACGATCAAGAGATCATTTACGATTTGTTTACCAACACCATCGAAGCCGCGGACGTGTTGGGCGATGACAAAGAGTTTCGCGATCACATCGCAGGACTGCGAGAAAAATTGCTGAAACCTACGATTGGACGGTGGGGGCAGTTGCAGGAATGGGCCGAAGACAAAGACGATCCAAAAGATGTTCACCGTCACGTATCGCACTTGTTCGCACTGTTTCCCGGTCGGCAAATCTCACGAACCAAAACGCCTAAATTGGCAGAAGCGGCGCGGGTTTCGCTGGACGCTCGCGGCGACAAGAGCACCGGTTGGAGCCGGGCGTGGAAGATCAATTTTTGGGCCAGACTGTGGGACGGCGATCGATCCTACAAATTGTTGCGGCATCTGTTGACCGTGGTCTATTCGACCAAGATGGTTTATGGAAAAAGCGGCGCCGGCGTCTATCCGAACCTGCTTGATTCTCATCCTCCATTCCAGATCGATGGGAACTTGGGCGCGACGGCGGGCTACTGCGAGATGTTAGTGCAGAGTCATGCCGACCAAATCCACCTTCTGCCGGCATTACCATCGGCGTGGCAAACCGGCAAAGTCAGCGGCATCGCGGCTCGGGGCGGTTTCGACGTGGATGTCACATGGCAAGACGGCCGCATGGTCGAAGCAAAGATTCGCTCAAAGTCCGGACGACCCTGCAAGGTTGTTTACGGTGGTCAAGAGTGGACATTTGAAACCGAATCGGGCAAGTCCTATCCGATCAAACCCAAACAATAACGCGAATAGGTTTCGGTTCTTCTGATGGAGATGGGCTTGGCATTGGACGCCGGTCACCTCGGCGACGAACCGACGGCTAGCGCCTTTCGCTCATCAAGCACGAGGCGCTATCGCAAGGACTGGCCTCCTTCGCAAGCGCGCATCCGCGAACTAGCTCCCTTGGAACAGTGGCTTCATGTGCCGTTCCAGTAGGTTCTCTGTCACGTTCTTGCCGATCGTCTGCTCGTGTTTGTTCAGCATCGCTATAAAGTCATCACCAGCCAACGCTGCGATCTTGTAACCGACGTGCAAAAGCTGCCGAACCGATGAATTGAAATCTGGATGGGACGGCACATGACGCACCGTGCCAACAAACTTCTCTACGCTCCACTGGTTCACCTCCTCGGGCTGCGGCAACTGGGCTTCGTCGATGTCGATCACCGATGCATACGGCTCACATAACGCCTCACGTTTGGCAAACGCTTGCGCGTAAATGTCTTTGGCCATCTCCAGTCCGTCACCGCCGGCTTCCGCCAAACCAATGATCTCTTCCAGCCACGTGGTGCCCGCCGTTTTGATGTGTAATCCCGCACCCGATTTTTGCAAACAGCGACGAATTGGCTGATAGATCGAAAATTTGTCACTGCCTGAGTGAACCGACAACTTCAGCGTGTCCGGCAAACCAAACTCCTTCACCGAAAAAGCGATCACCGCCAAATCGTCAGAAAACTCACGCTCAAACTGCTCCACGTCGCCGACGTAATCCACCCCCTTGTTAAACCGCCCCGTAAATTTTGGAGCGATCGTTTGCAGCGGGACATCGTGCTGAGCCAGCGCCGCCAAAATGATCAGTAGCTCGGTCGGAGTCTGTGGCGAATCCGTTTCGTCCATCGAAACTTCCGTGACGAAATCGTCGCTGCCACGCTTGCTGACGATGTAGCGATAAATCTCCGCCGCCGACAAGACCGCGTTGAGAAACTTGTTCGCGGCCGCCCGCATGCTGGATTCGGTAATCTCGATGGGGTCCGCGATGCCATCGATGTTGTGAGTCCCAATCAAATTCGCGTTGCCGTCCATGAAGGCGGCAATGTTTTGGTCGCTGCATTGC
>CAZDZX010000367.1:2042-3698 GCA_964510005.1 uncultured Pirellulaceae bacterium | reverse complement strand
CCCTAGCAAGCGGAATCGAACTTGCGTATGAGCCACCCCGCATTCCGGCTGCCGGTACTACAAACATGCGCGCGCCCACAGGCTGGAAGCCTTTGCTTAATCGAATTGTGATTTCGAGCGCAAGATATGATGGTAGTGCTGAGCGAAACGGTGGGCTTCGTCGCGAACGTACTGCAACAACCGCAGTGAAAACGCATGGCGGCTTAAGCGAATCGGCTCCGATTCACCCGGCCTGAAAATCTCTTCGTTCTTCTTAGCCAACGAAAGCAATATCGGGGGTTCAATGTCCATGGCTTCAAACGCCGCCACCGCACTGCTGAGCTGGCCCTTGCCGCCATCGATCAGCAAGATGTCGGGGAAGACATCCTGTTCGTCGGCCAGCCTTTTGAATCTCCGCGCGACGACTTCGTGAATGCTGCGGAAGTCATCGATGCCGTCGACGCCTTTGATTTTGAAACGGCGATAGCCCGGTTTGAATGGCAAACCGTCGATGAATTTGACAAGGCTGGCGACCGTTTGACCGCCACCGAGATGGGCGATATCGACGCCTTCGATCGACCGTGGAATCTCGGGGAGCTTTAAAACCTGCTTCAAACCAGCCAGACCTTTTTTGGGGTCGATGTGGAAGACTTCGGGTTGCACGTGGGTGTCGAGGTCTCCGCGTTGGTCTAGCGACTCTAGGAGTCCGATCTCATCACGCAGCCGCGCCGCTTTTTCAAACTGGAGTTCCTTGGATGCCTCCAGCATTTCCTTCTTCATTTCGCGAAGCAGTTTGGTTTTGTTGCCTTCGAGGACCTGCTGCAAGCGGCGGATGTCTTTGCGATAGTCTTCCTTGCTGATTCGTTTGTTGCAGGGAGCCGTGCATTGCTTAATGCTGGCCAGCAAGCAGGGACGGAACCACTTCCAGCGTTCCTCGTCTTCGGCGATGTCCAAACTGCAGGTGCGGAATTTAAAAATTCGCTGCAGGACTTGGACGGCACCCCGCAGCGAGCCCGCGTTGGGAAACGGGCCGTAAAGTTTTACGCCCGATGTGAGGGGTTCACGTGTGACTTCCACCCGAGGAAATTCTTCGTAAGTCGTGATTTGCAGGTAGGGAAACGTTTTGTCGTCTTTCAGTTCTTTGTTGTAGGCCGGTCGAATGTCTTTGATCAGTCGCGATTCCGCCAGCAAGGCGTCGACTTCGCTATCGCAGTCCATGTAGTCGGCGTCGGCGATCAAGTGCACCCAGTCTGCGGTTCTTGGATCGACGGCCGCGGCTTTGAGAAAATAGCTGCCGGCCCGCGAGCGAAGGTTGGTTGCCTTGCCGACGTAGATCACGACACCGGCGGAATCCTTCATCAGGTAGACGCCGGGTGTCTGCGGAAACGTGCGAACCTTGGCCGCTACTTTTTCGAAGGGTGTCAGTTCTTTTTCGGGTTCGGCGTTTTTCGATTCAACGTTGTCGGCTTCGTCGGCGGGCTCTGTCGCATCAGACGAATCGACGGAATAGCAGGCAGAGCTTTCGGAAACGGAATCCGCAGCGGCGGCGGATTCCTTCGGTTTCGTTTTAGGTTTCCGTTTTCGTTTTGCCATGAGCTTTCAAGACGATTGAGCACGAAACGGTGTCGGGTTTTTCTTAACCTAGTTCCACTGGGTTTCCCTTAACCTAGTTCCACT
>CAZDZX010000367.1:0-1942 GCA_964510005.1 uncultured Pirellulaceae bacterium | reverse complement strand
GTGTCGGGTTTTTCTTAACCTAGTTCCACTGGGTTTCCCTTAACCTAGTTCCACTAAGCCGGTTTCAGATTGTGCTTGGATTTTGAAACCGAACGAACCACGTCGTTGTTTTCATCGACCAGTACAATCTGTGCGGCGTGATTTTCCATTTCTTCTTCGTTAAAATCACCGTAGCAGCAAATAATAATCACGTCCTTAACGTTGACTAATCGGGCGGCTGCACCGTTAATGCAGATCTTGCCCGAACCGGCTTCGCCTGGAATCACATAGGTGGTCAGACGGTTGCCGTTGGATACATTCAGGACGTCGACCACTTCGAAGGGAACCATGCCCGCTTCTTCGAGAAGATCAGTATCAATCGTGATGCTGCCCTCGTAATTCAGGTCGGCTTGGGTCACACGGGCACGATGGATTTTGCAGCGGAGTAGTTTTCGGAGCATTGTGTTTGCTGGACAGTTATTCGGGAAACCATCTATTGTCCGCTTTTTTCTTAGTTGGACAAGCGTACAAATCCCGTACTGGGCAACAGTCGCTTAGAATCTGGATCGGTCACAGCGTCAATCAGCGGTATCAGGAAGCCAGGAACTCAATGGATAACCAGCCAAACAACCCTCTTCACGGCGTTAAGCTTGCCGACATCGTGGAGCATCTGGTCGAAACCTATGGCTGGGAAGAGTTGGGGGCGAAGATCAAAATCAACTGTTTCAACAGCGATCCGTCGGTCAAATCAAGCTTGAAGTTCCTCCGCAAGACCCCGTGGGCTCGTGAAAAGGTCGAGCGACTCTACTTGCGGTCCATCGGCAAACAAGCGCCACGAAAAAAACGCGACGATGCTGCCGGGCCTTGGGGGTGAGGCGAATCCGCCGTTGTCTTTGCTGGAGGCGTTTGAATCGATGACGATTCAATGCCCACGGCGATCTATTTAGTTCAGCATTGCTTCCAGTTCTGTAACGCGAGCCCCTGCTGCTTCGGTGGCCAGCGTTCCGGGATGGTCTTCAATCATCTTCTTGTAGCGTTTGATTAAAGCCTGAATGCTGCTGGCGCTATCGGCCCCGCAGTCACCTTGCCTGATACGGCAAGTTTCAAGTTAAGTGGTTTCGTGACTTCGATTTCAATCGGTTTAGAGGCGAGTTGGAAGTTGCCAATTTTCTTTACCTCGGCCGGTTCTTCTTTTGAATCAGAGCCCAAATTGGCTTTTGACAATTTGTTGTCAACGACTAAACGCCAAACGATTCGATACTTCCCAGCAGCAACAAACTGTTGGGAAGCACATTCGGCAGAGATCCAATCCTTGATTTCGAGTGAAGTTTTTGGCTTCAAATCAAAAATGTCATCTTCCCATTGGGAATTGTAGAGACCACATCGCCCTAGGATTGGCGGTTTAACTTCCTGCCACGTTTTGTCAGCACCGAGGAATTCGACGGTGGAATAAACGTGTGGGGATCTCCATCCAACTTCCGAGCCATCGCCCGGTTTCACCATCGGGTAGGCGTGCTTCGAAGAATTATTGGTGACGGTAAGCTTGAATGTTGGCTTGTTGCCGGCTTCCATCTTGGCAGCGGAAGTCAATTTGGCGACCAACACAACGTCGCGCTGTATGTCCTTTTCTCCCTTGGGTTCCTGGGCAACAACGGAACCCACCAACAGCAGGCCGATCAGGTGCTAGGGCGAGTAGCTGAACTAGGGAAATTCTATTGGATGTCACGGTAAAACTCTCAATTGGCTTGTTTGTTCGAGGCATGACCGCCAGATGGCATCGCCTGTAAACCATTGACGTCTGGTTCCGCAGTTGGTTCCACCATTGTTCGCCATTTCCGGAAATCGATATCTATTTGGTTTTCGGATTGCCAAACAACCGCCGTCGGAGGTCGAAGTAACGCCTGAGGGAATTACCTACTCTTTTGGCTTTCGTTCATGTTTTTTGAGACGTTTGAGGATCTCC
>CAZDZX010000366.1:0-3723 GCA_964510005.1 uncultured Pirellulaceae bacterium | reverse complement strand
ACGGGAGAGTGTTGTAGTATTTTTTCGTCGGGGCCCAGCTGGCAAAAATTGGGTTCGAGAACGAGGCGAAGGATGGCTCGATGCGGGACCGCGACGCCTTTGGGTCGTCCAGAGGAGCCGGAGGTGAACATCACGTAGGCCAAAGAGTCCGGGTCCGAGGAAGGCGCTGAAAAGTCGCTGGCTTGGTCGGGAAAGGAGGCAAAGGGAATTCGCTTCAGATTCAGTTGATCAAAAACTGGAAAATCACCAATCAGGATTTCAACGCCCGCGTCCTGAGCCATGCCCAACAGACGCGCGTCCGGGTAAGCCGAATCGAAAGGCACATAACCAGCGCCGGCTCTAAGAATCGCCAAAATGGCAACGATCATTTCGAGTCGTCGCTCACAGCACAGCCCTACGAGGTCCCCGGGCTTTACCCCCTCACGAATCAGCTGCGATGCCAGCGCATGGCATCGCTCTGACAGTTGGCGGTAGGTGATGGATTCCGATAGGCAAGTGGCCGCGATTTTCTCAGGGTGATCGGCGACAATTGACTCGAACGCATCTTGAATTGAAGAAAAACAAGTGGTATTCATTTGGTAGGATGGTTGACGTGCTGCAAGCAGCAAATTAAAAGTCAAAATCAGAAATGGGGCGGGTAAGATCAGTATAGTCACTGCGTCTAACACGCCGGAAAACTGTGTCAAAATTTCAGCTTTCGCGACGAGCCTAATTGTTGATAAGAAGCGATCGGTTTTCAACGTTTTCCAAGGGGAAGTTGCATCTGCGATGGAAAAAAGACATCGCTGAAACGGCTTTGATTCCCGCATCGATTTAAACTGAATCGGCTGGACATTTCTTAGAACTGCTACGATCCCCGTAAAACCGAAATGATTTCCCGGCAAGACCGCGACGGTTTTCCCCCCCCCTTTAGGTCACTTTCGCAAAATTCAAACAAGTGCTTCTAGGGTAAAATCGGATCGCTAAACCCCTCCTTTCGATGGACCAAAACATGTTGCGATTTCAAACTTCAATCGTGGCGATCGTGTTGCTATGGGCAACGTCGGTTTGCGTGAGTTTCGCTTCCGCCCAAGACAGCGCCAAAGACCAGCGGATCGTTGATCAAGTGTCCAAATCGATCACCAAAGCCGGCAAGCTATTCCAAGAAAAAAAGTACCCCGCCAGCGCGAAATTGATCAAAGCCTCGGAAAAGCGCCTGCTTCGTCTGGTGTCTCGAAGCGGCGATTCGGAACTGCGGGCGGCGATCGAAAAACAGCACGCTCGTTTGACCACCGCCGGGAACTTGCTGAAGAAGGCCGGCGTCGAGATCGAGGCCATCGCGCCGCTGCCTAAATCGACGAAAGTGTCACCCGACACGAAAGCCTTGCCAGACCTGAACGCGGTTAGTTTTGTCAACGACGTCGCACCGATCATCGACGCCAAATGTGGTCGCTGCCATGTGCAGGCCGCTCGAGGACAGTTCAGTGCAAAATCGTTTAGCGATTTGATGGCCAGCACGACCGTCACCCCCCAGTTGGCGGATGAAAGTCGCTTTATTGAAGTGATCGTCAGTGGAGAGATGCCTAAAGGCGGTTTCAAAGTGGAGGCCGCTGAATTGGAGACGCTTAAAAAGTGGATCGCTCAAGGCGCCAAATTTGATGGAACCGATCGCACGCTTCCGATTAACGAGTCCGCGCCCCCGGCAGCGGATGCTAAAACGAAAGCGGTCGCCAAAAAGCCAACGGGGAACGAGACCGTTTCTTTTGGTGAGCACGTGGCTGCTGTGTTTGAGGAAAATTGCCGGCGCTGTCATATGACGCAGCGACCCCGCGGCGACTTCAGCATGGTCAACTTTCAAGCCTTCCTGCGTGGCGGCGAAAGTGGCGCCCCGTTTGTCAGTGGAGACAGTTCCGCCAGCACGCTGATCAAGCGTCTGCGAGGGATCGATGGAGACGTGATGCCACCCAAGGGAAAGCTGGATGACGCGACCATCGATGCCATTGCCAAATGGATCGATGAAGGAGCGGCTTTTGATTCCGCCGACGATCGTCTGACGATGGCGGAGCTGGCCGCCAAAAGCCGCAGTGCGAATCTAAGCCACGATGATTTAGCGGTCGCTCGCAAAACAGAATCGCAGCGACTGTGGAAGCTGGCGATGTCGGATGTGACACCCGTGATCGTCGATTCCAAGAACTTTCATTTGAAGGGAACCTTGGAACAGCCTCTGATGGATCAAGTCAGCCAAATCACCGAAGGCTTGGTCGATCCGATCCAGAAAAGTCTGGGGACATCCTCAAAGAAACATTTCGTTGGCGGAAACGCGACGCTTTTTGTGCTGCAGCGACGCTACGATTTTGGCGAATTTGGAACCATGGTGGCCGGGCAGGAGTTGCCGTCGGCCATCACTGCGTGGTGGAAGCACGATGTGAGGACGGCGTGGTCATCGGTGTATTTGAAAAAAGAAAAAACGCCCAAGGAGATCGAAGCGACGCTTGCCAGCCAATTGGCTTCCTTGCATGTCGCCGATATTAGCCCATCGATTCCACGCTGGTTTGCGGAAGGAGCCGGGATGACCACCGCGGCTAAAATGTTCAAAAAAGATCCAGTGGTCATTGCTTGGGAAGCGGCGTCTGCCAAAGCCGTTGCCGAAATGAAGTCTCCCGACGCGTTTTTGAAGAATGGATTGGAGCCGCAAAAATCGGCCTTGGTTAGTTTTTCAGTGGTCTCACGTTTACGTTCCAAGGGCAGTTCCTTCAAGCGTATGACGGGCCTATTGTTGGAGGGCGTTAATTTCGATCAGGCCTTCGCCAAAGCCTATGGCTCGTCACCGCAAAAATTCTTTACCGGCAAGTGAGTGCAAAACGGTGATCAATAGAGTCCTTTTCACGATCGGCGTGATGTGTCTATTCGTCTCGCTGGATCGAGTCGCGTTTGCCGCTGATCCACCGCCGAACATTGTTTTGATCTACGTCGATGATTTGGGATATGGCGATCTTGGCTGTTACGGCATCAAGGGTACGAGACACCCGAGTTGGACCGGATGGCCAAAGAGGGAATGCGGTTTACTGATTTTTCAACGTCCAGTTCGATTTGCACGCCCTCGCGAGCGGGTCTGTTAACGGGGCGTTACGCGCGACGCTGGGGCCACAACAACAAAGTTTTTCATCCGGATAGCCAGCAGGGGATGCCTGCCGCGGAAATCACTATTGCGGAATTATTGAAGACGGCGAAATATCAAACGGCCCTAGTCGGAAAGTGGCACTTGGGGCACCTCCCCGAATTTCTGCCCACGACCAAGGCTTTGATCGTTACTTTGGAATTCCTTACAGCAACGATATGTGCCAAGCCCCCGAGACTCCGCTGGCGGCGAACGTCGTGTTCAACAAGGGGTTCACTCGTGAACAATACTTGGATCGGCAAGACACGAAAAAGAAGCAGTTGTTCAATCTGGCCGAGGATAAACAGGAATCGAAAAACCTGATTCGCAAGTACCCCGAAAAAACCAAAGAGCTTTCCCAGCGACTCAAAGAGATCAACGCCCAAAACAAACCGTAGTTGTTTTTTCCGTGAGGCAGGGTGTTGGGGTTCTTTGAGGTGCGTGCAGTCGGTTTAAGCAATGATTCGAAGAGCCGGTGTCGTCCGGTCAATTCGCTGGCTCAGGGGTCAAATAAAGGAGACATGTACTTTATTTTGGTCCATCGCGGAAGTTTGTGGGTAGCTCAGGTTTCCCGGAGAATACGGCGT
>CAZDZX010000365.1:0-3725 GCA_964510005.1 uncultured Pirellulaceae bacterium | reverse complement strand
GAATACATCTGAACCCGTGTCAGAGCCCGTTTGGACTCCCAGATTTTTACTGCTTTCGGATGCCAAGTTGATGTCGCTGGTCCCGAAGGAAAGCTGTTCGTCATCGCCAAGGACTTCCGATTCGCTGCCGAAATCCAGCAAGCCGCTTTCGTCCAGCTTCAAAGAACCGCTGTCGCTACTTTTGCCCTCGTCAGCGGATAGGTTTGTGTCTTTCGAAACCGAAGAGAGGCCAGATAGCAATTCGCCACTGTCGTCCAATTTGATTGAGCCGCTGTCGCCGAGATCGATAGGGCCGCTGTTATCGAATTTAAACGATCCGCTGTCAGCGGCTTTGATTGAGTCGGCTTTGTCGTCTAGTTTCAGCGAGCCACTGTCGCCGATTTTGATTGATCCGCTGTCCAGCAAGCCCGCGATATCATCGTCATCGTCTTTGAGCGAAAGACCGCTGTCGCCAAGCTTAATGGATTCGCTGTCGCCGACTTTGATTGAGCCGCTGTCCAGCAAGCTTGCGATATCGTCGTCATCGTCGCCCAACGACAGTGCGCTGCCGTCAAGCTTGATCGATCCACTGTCGCCAAGTTTAATCGAGCCGCTATCGAGCAATCCTGCAATATCGTCGTCTTTATCATCTAGCAACAAGCCGCTGTCATCCAGCGTGACGCCGTCTTCTGCTTTGGCCTTATCTTTGGCAGCCTGATTGGTTCGGCTTTGCGTCAGTTCGATGGAGGAGGACTGTTCTTCGAAATTCAGATCCATCGAATCGCTGGAAGAACTGTCGTCCAGCAACAATTCTTCGGAATCGCCCAAGTCCAAATCGAACTCGTCCGAGTCATTCAAGCTCAAACCGAATTCTTCGGCGATGCCAATGGCTTTGCCGGCCAGTCCACCCGGCAGAAGGTCCGCAGCCTTATCCAAAAGGCCAGCGTCGCTCAGAGAAATGCCCATGACGTCGGCGACACGTTCCAGTTCTGTTTTCTTGAACTTCCAAGTTCCACCGTCTTTGTATCCAAAGATCTCTTGAGTGCTGCGAAGTTCGTTGAGCTTATCAACAGAAATTCCCAACATTGCGGCGGCTTGTTCCATCGGAATCAGTTTAGACATCTTCAATTACTCCGTGTCGATTGCCCAATATTCAAAGGCACCTAATTTATCTACCCGGCAGGGTCTGCCAAAAGTATAACTTGCCAGCCTTCGATCCCAATTTTTCACATTTGTTTTCCCCGCATTTTTTGGGAAAACCACTGCTGAGGTTCAGTTTTCAGCCAGAGAGATCAAATGGCAAGCGACCGCTCCGGCAACAGAACTAAGAAATGGGCTTACTCGTCCCTTTTCGACGTGTTTTCCTGCCCGTGTTGAGCGGTGTCAGAAAGATCAACCCAGCCCGACAGTTGGAGCACATAAAAGCCGTAATAATCGTTAAATCCAGCACCTAATTTGACGTCAAGCAGACCCGCCAGCAGTCCCCTGGGCAGAATTCTGCTCGGCCCAGCCCGAAAAGTCGCTTTCGGACGGATTTCGAATTGAGCCTATATCCACCCAACTGGACTGTTTAGGAGCTGGCACTGCGGTAGCTACCAAGTGCTTTTTGGAAAACCCAGCGACTGACCAGCACGGATCCCACCGCCGCCAGAATCGCGTAAGCCGATTGCCAGTTGTACCAACCTCGATTCATGGGCTGAGCCAGAATGCGGGAGGGGACATTGGATACCACTAGGACTGGAATAATAAAAGTGAATGTCCCCCACAGGGCCATGCCAATTCCCGATCGCTGGTAAATCTCCATCGGATACCGATAAAAGTTGGTGATATAAAACCAGAACGTATACAGATTCTGGTTCCGCCCCAACCAGATGCTGGTAGATGCCAAAGAGATCATGATGCTGTACATCACCGCCACGCCGCAGAGAACATAAAAGCAGTAGAGCAAGATCTCTAAGGGGCCGACCACAATCTCTCGCTCAATCAAGTACAGGGAGCGAACGACCAGCACCAGTCCGAGAATTCCATTGGGAACCTGCGCCAAATTGATGCGGGGGAAGGAAATCAGGAACTGGGTGTCGATCGGTTTGAGCAACGAAAAATCGAGGTTGCCGGTTCGGATCATTTCAGAGAATTCTTCCGCATTAAGCATGAAGAAGGTCTGGGTGAAGCTGTTGATAATCCAGATCGTTCCCAGAAAGACAAAGAACTCGTTTTCCCCCCAACCGGTGCCGATGCCGATCGAATCCGTATGTTGATAGATGATTTTGAACAACAAAAAATTCATGCCTGCCCAAGACATCGACGACAGGCACTGCAGCACAAAATTCAATCGGAACGACATGTCGCGGACCAACGAATTTCGGGCGAATGTCAGAAACACTCGGATGTACGTCAACATGTTCATGCTGAGTCCTCTAGCCTCCGTAACCGCTGTACTGTTTGACTCCCCGTTTCCACATGATGCGGGACATGAAAAAAAAGAAGGCGACCCAAGCGGCTTCGATGGCCAGACCGCGGTAGATCTCCGGCCCTTCCACTTTTCCTAGAAAGATTGCCGCCGGGAAATAGGCCAAGTACTTGAATGGCAGGAACTCGACAAACGCCCGGATGTTGAACGGCGATTCAGGCAGCAGTTCCAGTGGGAACATGTGCCCCGACAGCAGGAAATTCATCAACATGTAAATGAACGTCAAGGCTGTGACTTCCAGAAACCAGAATGAAATCAAACCGATAGCGGCTTCGAGGAAGAAGCCCAGTAAAAAAGAAAGCAACAACGATGCAAAGAACGCCGTCAGAACTTCCGGAGCCGGCCAGCCTTCAAGGAAGAACTCACGGCAGAGATAAAATACCAACGCGAATGGTAACGTGGCAACCAGATAGTAAACCAGTTTGTGAGACACGCGCTGCACCAGCAGGCACCCCAGCATGTCGATCGGCTGGATGAGGAATTTTTTGATTTCCCCATTGCGAACTTGGTTGGCGATCCCGCGAGTCAGTCCCGGCATGCTCGAGAAAGCTCTACTGATACTCACCATCAAGTAATAGGCGACCATGTCTCCGTAGCGGTAGGTCGCGATCGAGCTTTTGCCGCTGTTTGCCAATACGTCGTAAATCGCCCACCACAGAAAAATTTGAGTCAGCGTCGGCAAGAATCGCATTAGCGTCGCCAGCATGAAATCGCCACGGTAAACGAGGCGTTCATTGATCGAGATCTGAAAGAAAGTCCACCAGACTTTCCAACGCTTCACCAGCGGCAGTATTCCGGTTTGATCGGGTCTAGCGGTGCTCACAAGTGTCGTTCAGAAAAAATGCGGTTGGCAATCCAAGTCGCGATTGTCAGTGCATGGAGAAAAAACACAATCCCGTCGCCGAGATACTTGGGCAAAAGAGTTTGACTTCGTGGGCCAAGGGTTGATCAATCCACGCTCGGATTGGCTTTTGAGCAATACGGCTCAATCGAGATTCAGAATTTGCGGCTTTGGAGCGACAGAACGCCAAGCCGAGCATTATCTTCGTTTGAAAGAGCGGTGTCCGGGACAACCTTGGCTAACGGAGATCGCTTGAAATTCTGTTGGGGGCCATGCCTCACGCGCAGCGCTAAAGGTTCCGGCAATTCGACTTGGAAAAATACCCGTTATGGGTGCCATGGTCACGCTCGTCGTGACCATGTTTTTGAGGCATTGCAGGGATCACCGACTGCCCCAACAAACAAACTGCCGGGCCTTTGGCCCTGAGCTGTTAAT
>CAZDZX010000364.1:0-3729 GCA_964510005.1 uncultured Pirellulaceae bacterium | reverse complement strand
AAACGGCTGGAATCACTTCAGAGCTGCTAGCGGCTTGGCAACGCTTTGCGTATCCGATCGGTGCAGACTTCCAGCATCCCACCGGATTCGTAGCGTGGTGCGACATGAATCGGCAACAGATCCCCCAACAATCGTTGATGAGTCTCGCGAGCGACTTCGGGCGTATTGTTGTCTTTTGACAGATGGCACAGACAAACCCACTGCAGCCGATGGTCCCCATTGGCGACGATGGTTTGAATCAGTTTCGCGGAATCATCGTTGGATAGATGCCCACCCGAACCGCGGATACGCTCTTTGAGTCGATATGGGTAGCGACCCTCTTCCAACATCTCATCGTCGTAGTTGCTTTCGATAATGACCGCGTCGAGCGATTCGAGTACTTCCCGCAGTCCGTCGAAGGCATGACCAAGGTCCGTCAGTATTCCGACACGATGTCGTTCATGTTCGACCACAAAGGCCACCCCATCGGCGCTATCGTGAGGGGTGGGAATGGTGTGAACCACAACGTCACCAAAATCAATCGAGCTACCGCCGGTAAACAATCGGACTTTTTCCATGCATCCAGTTTTTAGATAGCGCTGGGATGCGGCCAGAGTTCGCCGAGTCAGATAGACGGGCATTCCAAATTTTCTCTGGTACACCGCCATGTTTTTCGCATGATCACTGTGGTCATGCGAGATCAGCAGTGCGTCCACATCGGCAATGTCACGACCGTGTTGTTCCAATCGAACCGCGGCTTGGCGGGCACTGATACCCGCATCAAACAACAGGCGAACCGAGGGAGTTTCCACGTAGAAGCAATTGCCGTTACTTCCTGATTGCAGCGAGATCACTTTCATGCCGCGGATTGTACCGCCGCTTTAAAAGTAGGCACAGGCCGCTGAGCCGAGTAGGGCCGGTTCCCACCGGCCGTGATACGATTGGCCGATGGCAAACTCCGCTAGTTTATCGAAACTCTGCGGCGGTAGGACCGGACGCGATGCGATGGGCCGGTAAGAACCGGCCCAACATCGATTTCACTTAAACCAACATCGACGCCGCTGGCACAGGGAAACTTTGACACATCTCGTTGACTTGGCTGCGGATATTTTCCAGCTTGCTGTCATCGTCGGCGTTTTTGAGGGCTTCGATAATCCACTCGCCGATCTGCTTCATCTGGTCGACGCCCATGCCGCGGGTCGTCAATGCAGGAGTTCCGATGCGAACGCCGCTAGGATCCATTGGCTTGCGAGGATCAAAGGGGATCATGTTTTTGTTGACCGTGATGTGACACTTGTCCATTGCAGCTTCGGCGTCTTTTCCGCCAATGCCCAAGGAAGTCGTCACATCAACCAAACACAGATGGTTGTCAGTACCGTTACTAACCAACGTCATGCCGCCATTGATCAGCGTTTCTGCCAACGCTTTGGAATTGTCGACAATCTGCTGAGCATAAGTTTTGAATTCAGGCTTCAGGCACTCGGCGTAGCAAACCGCTTTGGCCGCGACGACGTGAACCAGAGGACCACCCTGCATCCCAGGGAAAACCGACGAGTTAACTTTCTTGATCCATTTCTTCTTGCACAAAATCATGCCCGATCGTGGTCCACGAAGGGTCTTGTGCGTCGTCGAAGTCACGAAGTCAGCGTGAGGCACAGGGCTGTTGTGAACGCCGCCGGCAACCAAACCCGAATAGTGAGCCATGTCGACGAACAACAGAGCCCCCACATCGTCAGCAATTTCCTTGAAGCGATCGTGGGGAATTTCGCGAGGATAGGCACTTGCTCCAGCCACAATCATCTTTGGCTTGTGCTCTTTAGCCAGCGCTGCGACCTGATCAAAATCGATGCGGTGAGTGTCTTTGGTGACACCGTAGTTGATGAAGTTATAAAGCTTGCCCGACAGATTCAGGTGCATACCGTGAGTCAGGTGGCCACCGTGTGCCAAATCCAAACCCAACACGGTGTCGCCGACTTCCAATGCCGACAAATAAACCGCTTGGTTGGCTTGGGAACCCGAGTTCGGCTGCACGTTTGCCGCTTCGGCACCGAAAAGTTCCTTGGCGCGATCACGAGTGATGTTTTCGATGACGTCCACATGTTCGCAGCCACCGTAGTAGCGACGACCGGGATAGCCCTCGGCGTACTTGTTGGTTAACACGCTACCGGTCGCTTCCATGATCGCCGGGCTGGTGTAGTTTTCGCTGGCAATCATTTCCAAGCCGTCCTGCTGACGGACAGCTTCGGCTCGGATCAGGTCAAAAATATCCGGATCTTGAGTT
This sequence comes from uncultured Pirellulaceae bacterium, assembly GCA_964510005.1. GTDB lineage: Bacteria > Planctomycetota > Planctomycetia > Pirellulales > Pirellulaceae > Mariniblastus. Next base: position 1,469 of record CAZDZX010000364.1, on the reverse strand, counting down.
TGAAGATTCATGGCTTGCTGGGTGGTTCGTTTGAAGGATTCAAATTGCAGTTCACGATCGACTGCCAAACTGTTGTACAAGTATCGCCATTCAGCGGACTTTTTCGATGGCTATTTTCAGAAAGCCCGTGTTATCGGACATCGCCGACGGAGATTCGTTGATTCTCAGACATAATGTCCCATCAGTGCTGATCGTGATCACTTTGCTGTTGCCCACGGGCATTGGGGTGAGGTCGCAAAGTTCCGACAAAAGGCTCTTTGGCGGAGTGTCCGTCAGAACCATGGCTTGTAGCTCGCCCAGCTTTCTACCGCGGAAATACTCGATCGAGATGCCGCTGGCCTCGCAGGGCCAAGGCTTGCTGCGGTCGCCGATCTGACTGCTGCCGACGATAAAACGGCCCGAGGCTTGGATCGAGATTTTGTCCCCCTTTTTGACGGGCCGGGAGAGGAACTGCCACGATCGGTCGACCGCCAGTCGGCCAGTCCCTTCGGGAGTCAGCTTTAGCTCCGACAGGGAAGTCACGTTTGGGTCGAGACCGTAGTCCAAATCTCCAATGAACAGAGCCCAGTCCTTCTCGAGGTCGTCCATGGATTTACCGAACAGCCTCAGGAACTTTGCGTTGAATTCTGTTGAAGGTTTCGAAGCCGATTTGGTGAGCAAAGGAAACTTTTCACGAGTCTTTGGGTGGAGGCTCAAAAATTCACAGGCCGCCCAACCCCAAGCATAATTTTCGACATTCCGGAACGCGCGATCGGGGGTCAGTATCACCGTCTGAAGAGAGCGATCTGGCAGCCCCTGACGTTGACCTTGGATCCATTTGCGAATCAGAAAGGGCCGGCCCCAACCGGCAGTGTCCCGTTTCGAAGTCGGTCGAAAGGGGAGCTTCAGATTTTCTCCATCCCATTGATGCAGACCCAATAATTCGGCCATGCCTTCGGCGTACCAAGGCGCGCCATAGCCGTCACAAAACTCTTGCATAAACGCGTGCGTGCCTTCATGCAGCATCAAGTGCTGGGTGTAGTATTGCTCTTGCTGAGTAAAGAACCAAATCTCTCGAGCCCGATTGAGACCCGCTGGGAATTCTGGAACCCATTTGGGAATGATCCCCGCTTTTTCGAATCGATCTCGATCCCGCATCAACGACACGTTGACTTTCCAGTCGGTGATTTTGCGATCGGGGACTTGGAAGTACTTGCCCCATTGAGGGACCGCTGCGTCAAATATTTTCGTCAACGGGTCGACCGTTTCACTGGCGGGCAAATCGGTATAGAGCGTAATATGTTTTCCGCGGACCACCCGCAGTCCGTTGGCTTTGGCTTTCTCTGGGTCGATCTGCAGCGGTGACCAGTCATGGTCCTCGGGTGGAAGTTCCTGGCAGGCAATTGCCATATTCTGAAACAACGCGACCAAAACAAAGCACATCGCCCAGCGGATCAGCAGAGAACAACCCGTCCCACGGGTCGCGCATT
>CAZDZX010000363.1:0-3738 GCA_964510005.1 uncultured Pirellulaceae bacterium | reverse complement strand
TCGGGGCTTGGGTGTGTGATGAGACTGTCTTCCACGGGCTCACACCCGTGGCTACATGCTGTCACCCCTATCGGGGCTTGGTGGGGTGATTGGTCTGCAAGTTCGATTCCGCTTGCTGGGGAGTGCGAAGCCAATTGCTGTGGCTGTCACCCCTGTCGGGTTTGGACGGAGTGCTCCTCTCTAGGTTTGCAATGCGCTTGATCGCAGGCTGAAAACGTTGGAAGCCGTGGCATCCGACGAAATCCGTTAGTGGGCTGTCGTCGGGGCGGGAATCTGCCAAAATGGTGACTCCCATTGTCTACCCCGCGAAATTCATGACGCCAGGCCAAAAATTCCGCAACGCCCTGAAGGCTGAACAGCCTCTTCAAATCCCCGGTACCATCAATGCCTACACGGCTTTGCAGGCCCACCAAACGGGCTTCCAAGCGATCTATCTCTCAGGCGCCGGAGTCGCCAACGCGTCCTTCGGCATGCCGGATCTCGGGATGACGTCGATGACCGATGTCGTGGAAGACATTTCCAGAATCACCGCAGTGGTTGATCTGCCGCTGCTGGTCGATGCCGATACCGGCTGGGGCCATGCCCTGTCGATCGCGCGCACGGTCAAATCGTTTATCCGCGCCGGCGCCGCGGCAATGCACATCGAAGACCAACAGTCCGCCAAACGCTGCGGTCACCGACCCGGAAAAGCCCTTGTCGAAACCGCCGAAATGGTGGATCGCGTCAAAGCCTGTGTCGATGCTAGAACCGATGAAACGTTTGTGATCATGGCTCGTACAGACGCCATCGCCAGCGAGGGAGTCGACGCTGCGATCGAACGTTCGGTGTCCTATGTGGAAGCCGGTGCCGACATGATCTTTGCCGAAGCCATCACCGACCTTGAACAATACAAACGCTTTACCGAATCGGTCGGAGTCCCCGTGCTGGCCAACATGACCGAGTTTGGGAAAAGCCCACTGCTGACAACCGAACAACTGAAAGACTGCGGGGTAGCGATGGTGCTGTATCCCCTGTCCGCGTTTCGCGCGATGAGCCTTGCGGCAGAGAGCGTTTTTGCATCGATTCGAAAAAGCGGCACGCAAGCCGATATGCTGGATCAAATGCAAACCCGTGACCGGCTCTACGAAGTGCTGGACTATCACCGATACGAACAACAGATGGATAAAATTCTTACAGGAAAAGGCAAAGGAACAGAGGAAAGCAAATCATGACCACCAAAAAGAAAACCGGAGGCCTCGCTGGGGTCATCGCCGGACAGACTGCGATTGCGACCGTGGGCACCGAAGGTAAGGGGCTCAACTATCGCGGCTATTCCATTTTCGACCTCGCCGAACACGGCACGTTTGAAGAAGTCGCCTTTCTGTTGCTGCATGGCGAACTGCCATTGATGAAAGAACTGGACAGCTTTCGGGCCCGCCTGCGTAGCAAGCGAGACCTGCCCCAAGCCGTCACCGATACGCTTGAGCGAATCCCGGCGACGGCCCATCCGATGGATGTGCTGCGGACCGGTTGTTCGATGTTAGGAGTGATCGAACCCGAGAATTCATTCGGCGAGCAGCTTTCGGTTGCCGAGCGGATGTTGGGTGCGTTTCCATCGATGCTGACTTACTGGCACCGGTTTGTTTCTGACGGAACTCGCATCGGGTTTGAGTCCTCCGAGGAAAGCATCGCAGGTTACTTCTTGGAAAAACTCCATGGCGAAGCGCCCTCCGATTTGAGGCGCGAGGCGATGGATTGTTCGCTGATCCTGTACGCCGAACATGAGTTCAATGCATCGACGTTCACGGCTCGAGTTTGCACGGCTACGTTGTCGGATATGTACTCCGCCATCACCGGCGCGATCGGTACCCTGCGGGGCCCGCTTCACGGTGGCGCCAACGAAGCGGCGATGGAATTGATCGAGAAATTTCAGACCGCCGACGAGGCCGAAGAGGGCATCATGAAAATGCTCGCCGACAAGGAATTGATCATGGGATTCGGACACCGCGTCTACACCGTTTCCGATCCTCGCAACGAAGTGATCAAGGGCTGGGCCAAGCGACTGGGTGAGGAAGTGGGCGACAAAGTGCTGTATCCGGTTTCCGAGCGGATCGCCGACGTGATGTGGCGGGAGAAAAAGCTGTTCCCCAATCTCGACTTCTTTAGTGCGTCGGCTTACCACTTCATGGGAATTCCGACAGCATTATTCACCCCAATTTTTGTGCTTTCACGGGTGTCCGGTTGGGCGGCTCACGTGATCGAGCAGCGGAGCAACAACCGTTTGATCCGTCCCGGTGCCGAATATATTGGCCCAGGGACACGTTCATTTGTGAAGCTGGACCAGCGCAGCGAAGACGATAGGATCATGTAGGATCGATTTGAGCCGAAGTTTCGACACCATGTTGCGGGGCTCGACCGAGCGGAAGGCTGGTAACAAGGGTTAAATTCGACGATTGTTCATGTCGTATGGGCTCATGAGGATCCATTTTCCGATTCTGCAACGATCGTCATCGCCCAAGTGTATTTTTGGGTCGAATCCGATTATATTTCTACGTACCTTGTCCAATTCCTGACCGCAGTTCGTCACACAATATGGAAACTATTGCTGTAACCAGCCGCGCGCATTGGAAAGACTTTTATGCGTTGCGTCGAAAAATTTACCGCAATGACCCTGCCGTCGTTCACCCGCTGAAGATTCTTGAACGGCAGATGCTGGATGTGAATCAGCACCCGTTTTACGAAACGGCTTCGCGAGAAGCGTTCGTCTGCTACGACAACGGGAAAGCCGTTGGTCGAATTGTGGCCATCAAAGACGATGCTCACAATGATTTCTACAACGACAAAATTGGTTTCTTTGGATTCTACGAAGTCGCCGACAAGCCCAACGCCAACGAGATCCACAAGTCGTTGATCGATGCCGCCGCTGCGTGGCTAAAAGACAAGGGTTGCGATCGGTTACGAGGACCGGTGAGTCCCTGCATGAAGTCCGAATTTGGAGTCGTGGTTGATGGCAATCACATTCCGCCTTCGGTGATGCTGGCCCACACTCCCGTTCGCTACGATCAAGTTCTGCAGGATGACGGGTTCGAAGTCGCCAAATCCTTTTTTGCATTTCGCACTCGCAAGGACCACCAGAAGCTCTCTCAAGAAGAGTTCGATAAGCTGGAGTCGTCCTACGATAAAATCTCCAAGCGATTCCCGCAGTTGAAGATGCGAGATGTCGACAAAGATAATTTTGAACAGACGTTTCGCGAGATCAATGAGTTGGCCAACGAAGTCCGCAAGGACGATTGGGGCTATGTTCCCTTTTCGGCCAGCGAATTGGACTTCATGGTCAAAACGCTGCGGCGCGTTGTTCGTTTTGACATGATCCATGTTGCCTACTGGGAAGACCAGTTGGTGGGCTACATCGTCAATATCCCCGATGTGAATTGGGCATTGGGAAAAACGATTGGGTCTTGGGATTGGATTCGGATTCCCCAATTGCTGTTCTGGCTGGGGCGGACACCACGGACTCGAGTTTTCCTGCTGGGTGTCAAGAAAGAGTTTCGCAATCGGGGTGTTTCCACCAGTTTGATTAAGCGTTTGGTCGATTTGCGAACTGAATACGACGAGTGGGAATATTCTTGGGTGCAAGAAGATAACTTGCGATCAATGCGAGCGATCGCCCGCGCCGCCAAAGTCGAAAAGATCAAAACGTTCCGGATCTACGAACGCGCGATGTAGTTGCTTGGCGGTCTTTCCGTTTTTTCGAAGCTG
>CAZDZX010000362.1:0-3785 GCA_964510005.1 uncultured Pirellulaceae bacterium | reverse complement strand
GTCCAGATCCGAGCCAAGCCCACTGAGGTTTACTACACGGGCGGGCAGTTGCGACCGGGAGAGTTTTTGATTCCTCGTGACCGACAGTTGTCCATTTTGGAGGCGGTTTCGTTGGCCGGTGGAATTCCACAAAATCGTGGCGGGATTGGCGTGCCTCAGGCGCCGCCGGGTGCACTGACGGTCCACCGCCGCACCGCCGGAGGCGGACAAGTATCGATGCGGTTTGATCTTGGCGGTGGATTTTCGTCCGCGGCCAGCCGCACGCCGGTTCGATCCGGCGATCTTTTGATCCTAGACTTCAGCCGACAAGAACGTGTCCGCAATATTGGCACGGGCGTGTTCAATACATTTGGCCTGCGACAGATCTTTCAATAGAAATATCTGCTTGTTTGTTTGTAATACCGGCTTCACCCCGCATTCCGCCTAAAGGCGGTACTGCGAACTCCTACAAACCATCACAGCGTCGCCGGTGAGAATAGACGTTAAATCGACTCTCCGAAGCAAAACCGATCAGGCATACCCCGAACTCCTCTGCCAAATCCACGGCCAAGGAAGACGGCGCGCCCACCGCCACCAGCATCCCAACCCCGGCGGCAATCGTCTTTTGGATCAACTCGAAACTGGCTCTGCCGCTCACCACAATTCCGCAATCGGCCAACGGAACACTCCCCGCGATCACCCGATGCCCGATCAATTTGTCCAAGGCATTGTGTCGGCCCACGTCTTCAAAAACCGATTGGATTTTTCCGTCGGTATCAAACAAGCCCGCCGCGTGCAGTCCCCCGGTTTTCTCAAACGTTGCCTGTTGCTCGCGAAGTCCAGCAGGAACCTTCAACACGGTTGTCGCTGCGATCTTGAATTCCGACTGCAGCGACTCGGGTAAGTGAGCTCTTACGGCCTCCAAAGACGCTTTGCCACAAATGCCGCAGCTGGAAGTCGTATAGAAGTTCCGCTGTAGGGAGGCAAAATCAAACGGCAGACCCTCTCGAAGATGCACGCACAGCTGATTGGTCCGATCCGAACCCTCAGCAACGGAGCCCGTTTCTTCAAACTGAAGAATGTCGCGATCGCTCTGAATGATGCCTTCACCCAGCAAAAAACCCGCAGCCAGTTCGTGGTCGTGGCCCGGTGTGCGCATTGTGATCGACAGCGATCGATTTTTGCGATTTTCGGAATCGCCAAAAACAACGCGGATTTCCAGCGGCTCTTCGATCGCGACCCAATCATCGGCCGCCGCGAGGGAGCCGTTTTCAAATCGGTGAACGCTATTTTTTTTCGAGAATGGTTCCATTACTTTGAAATGGCCTCCAAAATTTCGCTGCCGTCGATTTCAAACGTGTAGTTCAGTAGCGGAGCAATCGGCGCGTAATCATCGGTCCACAATAGTTCCATCGGCATCACCGCAGGATTCTCGCGATGAAGAACCAGAAGTGGCTGCTGCTGCATTTTTTGATTGACCACCAGAACCCACGAGCTGGCTTCGGGGGGGATTCCGGATTCCGTTTTTTCGTGGCCGGTGACTTCGATTTGAATCGGGACCAAACCACGTTCCCTAGCGGCGGTGAAGATCACCGGATTAAGGTCGATGTAATTGTTGGAAATGTGAAAAACCAGTATTCCATTCTCGTTCAATCGATCAAGGTACAAATCGAAGCATTGCTTGGTCAATAAGTGCACTGGAATGGAATCGCTAGAAAAAGCATCCATCGCCAGTAGATCATATTTCGGTTCGGTACCGTGACGCGATTGTTTTTCCAGTTGAATACGACCATCACCGATAATCACCCGCGTTTGATCGGCGTGTCGTTTCAAATATCCAAACCAATTCCGGGCCACGAATTCGACGCGGGGGTTGATTTCGAAGAAGTCAAAATGGTCATTCGGTTCCGCCCACGAGAGCATCGATCCGACCCCCAGTCCCAGCACGCCGACGCGTAATCCGGCGGGACTGTTTTCGGATTCTTTGAACTCTCGAAGAGTCTCGATGGCGACCGCGAAGCCGCTGTCTTCACAGTAATATCCAAACGGAGTCCAGGTCTCGGATTCGTCGATTCGCTGCCCGCCATGGTCGGTGTTGCCGCTGATGAAGATCCGCGAGCCATCGTATTCGCGGACCGAATACGTCCCATACTCATTGCGTTCTTTGAACAGCATGTTTTCAAAGGGCGCCACGAGATTCAAAAAGCTGGCCAGAATAACGCCGCCGCAAACCAGAAAGCCCACCGCAACGCCCCAATCAAACCCACGCCGCGTTTGGGCAAACGCGAACGGGAATCCGATCGTCAACACGATGGCTCCAAACAACGCGAGGTGGTATTCAAGGAAGCCGTCGAACAGAATCGGCGCGACGATGACGGTAAAGATCCCACCTAAGGAACCGCCAGCCGATACCAGTAGATAGAACAGGGTCAGTTTTTTCGGTTGAGGTTTGAGTTTCTCCAATTCGCCGTGACAGGTCATTGCCACCGCAAACAGAGAAAGCGACAAACCGATGATCTGAACCAGCAAACTGGAATGGCTGGCCAGATGTAGGACTCCGATGCCGATGATCGAACCTACGATCAACAACGGCAAAAACAATCCTCGTTTGTAGAAGGCTGGTTTCTCAAAACAGATAATGAACGAGACCAAATACAGAGACAGCGGCAGGATCCAGAGAAAAGGCACCGAAGCAATTTCTTGGCACATAAGGTTGGTCGTCGCCAGTAGCATCACAGAAGGAATCATGGCCAGCAGCAACCACATTAGCGGCTGTGTGATTTGGGTCAGATCCGTTTTCTGCGCGGCCCGCGCTTTGAGGGCCATTTCGATTTCAGCCATCGGGTCGCTTTTGATTTCCGGTTCTGGTTCTGCGTCGCTTTGGGGTTCAAGTTCCGGATCCGTTTTCTCCGACCACGTCTTCTGGTTGCGGACTTGCCAACCGCTGGCGATGCAAACCGCTACAAAAACAACGAAGGCCATCGCCCAGTAAAACGATTGCTGAAGCAACGGGAGCAGCGGTTCAAACAGGAAGGGATAGCTCACCAACGCCAGCAGAGATCCGACGTTGGATAGCGCGTAAAGTCGATACGGCGATTGGGATTCGCCATCCTCGGTCGTATGAGAAGTGCTTTGCCATGCCTGAATCAGCGGGCCGGTGGCAGACAGCAGGAAAAAGGGAGCCCCGACCGACAGCGACAGGACTTTCAGCACCGCCAGCGTCAGATTCTCGGTTCCATCGGGTTTCAGTGAATCCGCAGGGACGATCGGCAGCGAGATCAGAATCAGGCAGGCGACGACGCTGTGCACGATCCACGACGCTTTGGGGGACAGAAAGCTCCGCAGGGCATGGGCGTAGGCGTATCCGGCCAGCAGCATTAGCTGAAAAAACATCATGCAGGTCGTCCAAACCGCCGATGTGCCGCCAAACCATGGCAGAATGGATTTGGCGATCAGGGGCTGAACCTGAAACAGCAAAAATGCACTTAGAAAGATAGTCAAGCAATATCGAAACATCCCCATAATTTAGATCAGCGACTTCCGATTGGATATGCCCGGCGTTTAGCTTGTTGCCGGGGTCTGGGGTCTGTACGATTAAGTTTGAGATCCAACTAGGAACCGACCGTTTATGTCCGACCCACACAATTTTCAAGTGAACATGAAGGGGATCATTGATCTCCTTTCGAATCACCTTTACAGCAACCCGAACGTGTTTGTCAGAGAGCTGTTGCAGAACTGCTGCGACGCGATCGAGGCTCGCCGTATCGAACAATCCGAACATCAAGGCCGGATTGAGATCGAGTTGC
>CAZDZX010000361.1:0-3786 GCA_964510005.1 uncultured Pirellulaceae bacterium | reverse complement strand
TGAAGTCCGCTTGAAGTCGGACCTCGATCGTTCCCTTTACTCTTGCAGCGCTTTGCGGATCGATTCCGCGACCTTGCCTCCCATGAATTGGGAGCCCTTGCCGTTGAAGTGGACGTCGACCGGTTTCTGATACTTGTCCAGCTCCGGCAGAATCGCGGCGTGGAGATCGTTGATCGGAATGTCGTTTTCGGACATCACTTTTTTCGCCGCCGTGTTGTAGATGTCTGCCGATTTCGGATCGCGGAACGGTTTGGTTCCTGCAGGAAACGGCGTGGTCGTGCAGTAAATGAGTTTGGCGTTCGTTGCTTTTAGTTTTTGCACGATCTTGCGAAGTTGTTTCTCGTAAGTCGCGACGTCGGCCTGTTGAGGGTGATCGGGGTTGTTGGAGTTTTTCTGGGTGTTTGGCTGGACGTGCTTCAGATCGTGCAAGCCAAAATTGAAATGGATCAGATCCCATTTGCCACCTCCGATCTGCAGCCAGTCATCGATGTGAGCGATACCGTAATTCGTTCCTTGGCAGTTTTCCGGTCGGCCGTTGGTTTTCTTTGGACGGATAACCCAAGCGATGTCCTCCAATTTTTTGGTGGCCGTGGGTCCGTAACCAATGGAAATCGAATCGCCCAGAATCAACACTCGTTTTTTGGTGGGGATCTTCATCAGATCGATCATCGATCGGCCCATGGCGTTGCCGATCATGAAATAACTTTCCGCATTGCCGAACCAGTGATGTCCTTGCCGAGGTGCAGGAGAGTTTTCTTTGGGCCGAGCGAAGGATGTCGTTTTGACAAATGCGACGTTGCCGGCAAACTCACCGTGGCCGGTGGCACGCAATTGAGCCTGACGAAAGCCCTTCATTTTTGGATTGGGATTTTCATCACCTCCGTTGCCCAGTTCTCCCACAACGATCGGCAAATTGGGCGCGTTGAGGTCTTTGCGAATGTCGTGGATTAGTTGAACGAGGTTCTCTTCGTAGCCTTCGGTGGCTTTTGCATTGACCATATCGTTCCAGCCTTGCATCCAGACAAAACCAGCCAGTTCTGGAGTCTTACCCGCCAACTGTGGAAACTCCGTGGCCATTTGCGCAATTCCAGTTTTGTATTCTTCCAGCATTTTTTGGTAGTACGGTCCCACATCGCCGCTGCTACTGGGCGGACGGAAATCCTTGAACAGGCTTTTGCCGCCCCAAGCGGTTTTGATCAGCAGGACCGGTTCTTCAAAGTGCTTGCCGATGACATGGCCAAACTGAAATTCCGGGCCGATGTGTTGATCGTCTTTGTGGCCGGTAAAACCAATTGTCAGTCCACCGGTTTTCAATTTGTGATTCGTTTGATGGCGAAGGAAAACATCCGTGCGCGTGTTCCAGCTTTTGTTTTCGCTGTCAAAGGCCTGTTGGAAAAGTGCCGGTTTCTGTTCCTGCAACTCAACCAGTGTGCCGCGGCCACCGTTTTTTATGTTCGGCTGGCTACGGTTGACCACGCCATGGCCTTGCATGTTCGATTGTCCCGCCAGCAGGAAGACCTTAACCGTGTTGCCGGACTGAGCCGCAGCGCAACAGGGGCTGGCAAATGCAACGATGGCGATAGAAAAAACGGAAAACAGACGACAAATCGACATCGAGCGACCGGAAGAGTGGGTTGTTGATTGACCTTTTAAGTTAATATAAACGAATCAAAACTAACCTGCTTAAAATCCGGCAGACTGCCGGAAAGAAAATGAGTTCACAGAAAAAGTCCGTGGTTCGAAGAGTTCAAACGCCCGAATCGGTCAGTCGTCCCGTCGTCACGCCCCTTTCGCCTTCGGTGGTGTACAGTTCGGCATCGGCGGATCAGTTGGATGCTCAATACGAAGGACAAGTCCACGGTTTCACCTATGCGCGTGAGGGGCATCCCAATGCCGCCGTCCTTGCTGAGAAAATTGATTTGCTGGAAAACGCAGCCGGTGGACTAATCACCGGCTCCGGGATGGCGGCGATGTCAGCCGTGATGTTGGGACTGCTTCAACAGGGCGATCACATCGTGGCCGCGGATCAACTTTACGGCCGTTCGCTACGGATGCTGAAGCAGGATCTGCCTCGGATGGGAATCGAAACCACGTTTGTCGATCCCACGAATGCGGATTCGGTCAGAGAGGCCATGCAGCCCAACACGAAAATGCTGGTGTTTGAAGTCGTGGCCAACCCGACGTTGCGAGTGGCCGATATTTTGGCGATTTCAGAAATTGCAAAATCGACAAAGACTTTGTTGGTCATCGACAATACCTTCACCACACCTCGCGCTTTTCAGCCGCTAGCGCACGATGCAGACATTGTCGTTCACTCGGTGACGAAACTGTTGGCGGGGCATTCCGATGTGACGCTGGGTTATGTGGTGGCCCGTGAACCTGAAAATCAAAAATCGATTTACGATGCCGCGGTGACGTGGGGGCTGACGCCCAGTCCCTTTGATTGTTGGCTGGCAGAGCGAGGATTACATTCGTTCGAACTGCGTTTCGATCGGGCGCAATCCAATGCCGCCGTATTGGCGGATCATCTGGCCAGTCTAAGCGAAGTCGAAATGGTGCTCTATCCGGGCCGCAGTGATCATCCGGATCACGAATTGGCCAGTCGGGTGCTGGGTTCCAACTTTGGAAACATGGTCAGTTTTCGGATCAACGGCGGGCGAGCCGCAGCGAATGCCTTGATTGAAGCGGCGCCGAATATTCCTTTCGCTCCGACGCTTGGCGATGTAGCCACGACCCTCTCCCATCCTGCATCTTCCTCTCACCGAGGTCTGACGGAGCAAGAGCGATCCGCGATCGGAATCACGGAGGGCTTCTTTCGGGTGTCGGTGGGGATCGAGGACGTTGGAATCATCTGCGACGAGCTTGCTGATGCGATTCAGAAGAGCGGAGCTGAACATTCAGGCTAAGTGAGTAACGCGTTCAGGCTAACGGAGTAACCGGTTCCGAATAAGCCTGTTTACGTTCGCTACTTGATTTCGATGGAATCATCTCGGAAAGCCGAGTTTGTTCGACCGCTAATGGCGTCCATCTGTCGCTCGATGTCACTTTCACCGCCACTCGACAGAGCTTCGAAGGGGCTGCTGCTTTTTATGTCTCCAAGCTGAACGCTGGATAGCGATAGCAATGCCTTCCCGGATTCGCTTAGGTTTTCTTCTTCGAAATCTGAGGTGAGGTTTTCAGTACTCTCTATTGCTTTCTCGTCATCGCTGACGGTCGCAGTGTTTTCTTCGTCAATGGCCGCGGCTAGCCGATCAAACTCATTTGTGTCTGATGTCGATTCGACAACCAAAGAATTACATCCCAAAAATACGACGAGGGACAGCAGCGAGAGAGAAGACAAACATTTCATGGTGGGGATTCTTGGGTTTAAAGGTAAGGAGCGTTTGCTGGGGGTAGCCAACGCTAAGTCACAGGTGAGGAAGAGATGGATTGCGTCGTCCTGCGCCTTGCAGATGCAAACGGCGATAGAGCCAACGACAAAATCTCGGAGTCGAGTTATAGCGTTCGCCCGTCTAATCAACAAGGGGCGCCTAAAACTTGATTGATGATCTTTCAAGCCAGCCATGCATACGTGGGGCGCATCAATCGGTTCGTCCTTTGTTAACGCTAGTTAATTTAGACGGGCGTTGGGAAGTTTGGGCTTCGTAGAGAACCCCCAGAAGGGGCATGCTCAAGGCGAAAGGCTGCTGCTTGCATTTCGTATATGAAAACGGTGTCGGGCTTCCGTGGCTGAGTTTGCGTGACGTTTCCTGATTCGGCGGAGATTTTTGCAGCAAACGATGAAGC
>CAZDZX010000360.1:0-3790 GCA_964510005.1 uncultured Pirellulaceae bacterium | reverse complement strand
CAGCATGATTGACTTTATTGCTGCAGAGGATTCGCCCAACATGTATTGGGCTCTGACCGAGTTGCCTCGTCCGATGGTTGATTTGCGTGGTGCGTTTCGGCATGAGTTCAGAAGTGCATTGCGGGCATTTCCGGAACTGGCCGAAGCTGATACCGCAAATCATTCCGCGGACGAATGGTCGCGTATGGTTCAGGACATACCACGGGCTGCGATGGAGCTAACCTACAGCGGTGCCGACAAACCGTTTGGGATGAAGTTTTTGCCAGTTACGGCTGGTGTCCTTTCCTATTCGTCGGCCAAAGAACGGTTGATTCAGTCCGGGATGGCTGCGGCGAAAGTTGAACAGATGGCGGTTGGACAAGTCCTGTTGATTGATGGCAAGCGTGAGTATCTTCGCCTCGCAGACCTTTACGAAAAAGAGATCTACCTGCCGTTCCCTGGATCCCACAAACGTGCTGACAAGGTCGAAAAAATGCTTGCGAAAGTCCAGATGGAAATAAACAGTTTGGGCAAAATTCTCGGCGGAATGTTGCTGCCCGCAGTTCAGCAGCTTAGTCAGGCAGGGAAACGCACTCAAAGAGATATTGATGCATTGCGTGTTATTGAGGCGCTGCGAATGCATGCCGCAATTGCGGGCAAGTTTCCTGAAAACCTGAGCGAGGTTAAAGTCGTTTACGTCCCACTCAATCCCGCCACTGAAAAGCCGTTCGAGTATCGACTGGAAGGAGACACCGCGGTGCTGGAGTTGCCCAGCAGTGAAGGATTTTCCTTTTCGAAGCGATTCAAGATTACATTGAGATAAACAAACACCTTGGGACCTTAGTACCTGCTTTCGCGACTTCGTCGCTTTCAGCCGTGAAACGGCGGCAGTATGTAGCCCACGGTGTAAGCCGTGGGTTGCTGAAGTGCCAAACAAAAAAGCTCCGAAGGAGTGACAGCAATGGTCCATCAAAATACGAGCCCGAAGCGCAAGCGAGTGAACTGGCGAGCGTCGGGTTCACTCGCTGGCGCGTCGGGCTTGTATTGTCAGACGTTTTGGAAATGCATCTTAGAAATTTTTTAAGGCTAACAAAATCATGCAAAAGCTAACCACATTAATCGTCATCGCGATCATGTCTCTGGTCAACCTGTCAATCGGATTGGCGGACACTCCTCAAGCTACGATCGAATCACTTGCCACGGATGACTTGTTGGCCGTTGGGTATGTTGATTTAGACGCGGTCGATTTGGGGGCCTGTCTCGATTGGGCCAACGAACAAAATCTTGTTCCACCCGATTTTGCTCCTCAGTTAACGATCATGACCGGAGCTGCCAAAGAGTTTCTGCGACAAGCCAAAAAAGCTGGAGCGGACCATGTTTTCGCTTTGGTGCGACAGGAAGATTTAAATTTAAACGGCAGCGCACTGTTTGTTGTCTCGATCGCTGACGGCCACGATGCCGACGAGACGTTTAAGAGCTTGAACCAAAGTTTGGGGCTGATTCCGTTCTCCGACTTTGAGATGGAGGTCTGGAACAACGTTGTGATTGGTGGGACTCGTAAACAGATCGCACGAGTCAAAAACAAGCCAATAGTAGAGCGGCCTGATGTAGTAACTGCATGGCAAAAGTTTGGTGGCCAAGACGCGGGGCTGATGATTTTTGGTAACCAAGACGTCCGCCGAGTTATTCGGGAGTTGTGGCCGGAGTTGGATTCGCCTTTCGAAAAAATGACGGGAGCGTTGATTGCGGATAATTTGATTGGCGCTGGGATCACGATTGATCTGCCGACCGAACTAGGGGCCAAGGTTATCCTACAAGCGGCGGACAGCGAATCGGCTAGTGAATTTCGCGATGCGGCAAACGCTTTGAAAAAGATAGGACTCAGCAAGCTTGGCGAGATGGCGACACCTGAGGATGTCTCATTTCTTTCGACGATTACACCCGAGGTATCTGGAAACGATGTTGTCTTGGATTTGGGGCCGGTACTTCGTGACAACGTACAGTTGGAACGACTATTGGTGTCCATTTTCAACGTTCGCGGAACCTCCCAACAAACGAATAAGATCCGGATGATCATATTGGCAATGCTCAACTTTGAATCCGCCCACAGGGCGTTTCCTGCCTATGCAGTTTTTGACAAAAATGAAAAACCGTTATTAAGTTGGCGAGTTCAGATCCTACCCTTTGTCGACGAAAACGAACTGTATCAGAAATTCAAATTGGACGAGCCTTGGGACAGTCCGCATAACATCAAACTGGTTGATCAGATGCCGCTGGTTTTTGCAGATTCCTCCGCCGATCTTGCGGAACTGAAAAGAGCTGGAAAGACGCGATTTGTGATGCCGTATGGCGAGAGTTGTTTTTTTTCTGGTACTGAAGGAACGACCCTTGATCAAATCCTTGACGGTTCAAGCAACACAATTGCTGTTGTTACTGTCGTTCCTGATGCAGCTGTCATTTGGACCAAACCGGGTGACTGGAATGTGGATTTAGAAAACCCCAAAAAAGGCCTGTTCAACGACACGTATACGGCAGCCAACATCGCGCGTGGTGATGGATCGTCAGAACTTTTGGATTCGGGTATCTCCTCGGAGACTCTCAAATCGCTGATTACCAAAGACGGCGGAGAGATTCCGGGTAGTGAATAGGTCCTGCGTCACGAGTGCGACACTATCGGTAATCGCATGTTAATGTAATAATGTAGGTCTTTGACATTGGGGCAGCTATGGGAACCAACGCAGCCAACTTGAAATCACTCTCGCTTCAATCGCTAACGATCCTTTGTGTCATAGGTTTGATCCTGCCCGGGTTGGCGATGGGGCAATCTGAAATTGATCCGGAGACCGCCAAAGCAAAGACGCCAAAGCAGTCCAGCAAACCTCGCACCGGGAGAGAATACGATCCATCGGTACCTCCCGTTACGCTGACCAAAGTTCGCTACGGTAGCCACCCCCGTCACACCCTCGATTTTTGGCAAGCAGAATCGGACGAACCCACCGCGTTAGTTTTTGTTGTTCACGGCGGAGGCTGGCGCGGGGGCAGCAGCCAGGAGAAGCTTCACAAATTTGTGGACACTGCCCGCTTGCTTGAGAACCGCATTTCGGTTGTGTCGATCCACTACCGTTTAATGAAACACGCGCGAGATGTGCAGCCGCCCGTGAAAGCGCCTTTGGAAGATGCTGCTTTGGCGCTTCAGTTCGTCCGAAGCATGTCGACCGAGTGGAACGTCGATAAAACCAGAATTGGAGCTGCCGGTGGATCGGCGGGTGCCTGCTCCTGTCTTTGGATCGGCTATCACACCGACTTTGCAGACCCTGAAAGCACAGACCCTGTCGCTCGCGAATCATCCCGGCCGAACTTTCTGGCTGTGACGCGTCCGCAGACAACGCTGGATCCTGTCCAAATGAAGCAATGGATCGCCAACAGCAAATACGGGGCTCATGCATTTGGTTTAAAAGACTTTGATGCATTTCTCGCAGCCCGCGACGAAATTTTGCCTTGGATTCAAGAGTACTCACCTTACGGCCTGCTAACGTCGGACGCTCCGCCGACCTACATGTACTTCACTATCGCACCGACCGAGAATCCAATCCAAAAAGATCCAACTCACTCAGCCATCTTTGGCGTGAAACTAAAAGAGCGATGTGATGAACTAGGTGTCGAATGCGAAGTCGTACACCCGGGTACGACCGAAGTACAGCACAAAAACCCGACCGACTACTTGATCGAAAAATTGCAAAACCCAGCAGATGCTCCCAGCGAATCGTGATCCAACGTTCCGACTGTTGGAACGTGAGCGGCGACTTAGCGG
>CAZDZX010000359.1:0-3805 GCA_964510005.1 uncultured Pirellulaceae bacterium | reverse complement strand
CTCCCCAGCGCTCGTGTTGGCGAGGGACCGGTATTTCTCCAAGCGGTAAAATCGGATGGTACTCGAGCCAGCATCCCGCTCAGATTGGAGATCACAGAGCAATGAATGTGTTGGAAATGCTGCCACGTCACACCGATGCTCCGTTTGCCGAAGTCGTGATGGCACACGTTCGCGAAATGGGTTTCGAGCCGTTCTGGTTCACGCATGGATTGCGCAACCCACAAACCAACCAGCTGTATCAGTTCGATGGATGGTTTGTTCGCGCCCGCTCTGGAGAAACCGGCTAGCGTTGCTTTCCGCTTCCATGAACAAATCGATACTTATCGTTGAACCCGACAGCGGAGGCCACCGTGCCAACCATATCGGAATCATTGTCAGGCACCTGCGGTCGATCGGCATTGAGCCCGAACTGTTGACTCGTCGCGACACCATCGCTGGCGGTGGATTTGACCATCTTGGGTTGGAAACAAATAGCTTTGATCGTGAAGACTACGCGTTGCCCATTTACGCTCGAATGCTGCCCGCCGTTTTTCGCAAACAGGTCAGTGCATTTCAGCAAATTTCCAGCTGCCTGAAACAGCAGCGCTACGCGAAAACCGATTATGCGATCTTCCCCACACTGCAAGCCTCCGGGTTGCTGCCGGCGGGTCTTTCCAAATCCGGTTTCCCGGTTCCATGGGTGGGTGTCGTGATGGCTCCCGGAGCTCATTTGCGGCATCACGGAATTGATACCCATCATTCGGCGACGGAACTGTGGATTCAGCGCAAGGCTTATCGCGGCCTTGCGAAACAATCGAACTGCATGGGTATCAGCTCGTTCGATCCGCTGTTTGCCGATTGGATGAATGACCCCAAGGTTGTCTATTGCCCGGATCCGGTTCGAATCGCAGATTCAAGTGATACCCAGAATCTCGTTAGCAGCACAGACAGACCGGTGATTCTGGTTGCCGGCTCGATCGATCGACGTAAGAAGATTTGCGAACTGGTGGATGTTCTTGCCCGCGTCAATCGTTCCCAGCCACTGCACCTCGTGATTGCGGGAAAGCCCAGCGACGAGATGCGTCCCAAGCTTGAGAACTCTTCGGCCCTGAATGAATTGAAGGAAAGCAAAAGCGTGGATTTGATTCTTCGCCGGCTCTCTGACAGTGAGATGGATGCGCTCTTTCAGCGGGCCGACATTGTTTGGTCGGGGAATCTGCGAGCGTACGGTTCATCGGGCGCGGTTGTGCGAGCAGGCATGCACCGCAAGCCCGTCGTGACGATGCAGAACAGTGTCCTCGGGAATTGGATGAAAAGTGTCGATGGAGGTCCGGTTGCCGATTTGAGTTCACCTGACGCGCTGGCTTCCATTTTCGAAAAGCTGGTCTCTGATAGAGTGCTTCGCGAAAATCTCGGCAGCCAAAATTACAGTCTCTTCAGCGACAATACCGACAGTAAGTATTGCGAGGTGCTGTTGAGGCCTCTCAATCTCTCGACACCCGCATCCCCACAAAAAGTCTAGCGTTTATGAACTGGAAACAATCGGATCTCACTCGCTGCAGGTGTCATGGCTCAAAGTAGTGTTCATGCTGTTCTGCCACGCGCTGGACTGGCGAATCGTTTGTTAGTCTGGGCGCGTGCTGCCGTGTTTGCCAAAACTCACGGACTGCCTCTGTACGTTCAGGGATGGGGGCACATCCACATTGGGCCTCTGCTGCGTCGCGAAAAATCGCTTCGCTATTACGGCACGTTCTTCAATAGTCCTGGATACTTCCGAGGTGCTGCGCGTCTCAAGCGAATCCGTTTGTTGAACTCGAATCGAATCATCACGGAACCGGCTTTGGATGCGGGCGCGGATGCGTCGGGTCAATGTTTCGTTTTCAAGAAAGTGCCGGCTAAGGAAGATTATTTTAAGGACTTGAGAGGACACGAAGAATTTGTGGCGGGTGCGTTTCGAAAGATGATTCGCCAACGGTGGCACGATCAGTTGCCAGAAAGAACGAGCCCGTTTATCGCCTTGCACGTACGACGGGGAGATTTCCAGACGGTCGGAATCGAATTGAGTGGCGAGTCGTATTTCGCGGCGACGCTGGCCCGTCTACGCGCCGCAACGGGCATTCAGCGAGCGATGATTTTCTCGGATGCGAGTGCGGATCAAATCCCCGAACTGGTACAGCAGCCAGACGTTTCGTTGGCGCAATACGACAGCGAGATTATGGACCTTTTGGAAATGTCTCGCGCCGATGTTATAGTCACCTCTCTGAGAAGTACCTTTGGCTACTGGGGAGGATTCGTTTCCGAGGCCGTGATCATTCTTGACCCGCGGCACCAGTTCGGGGACATTCGACAACAGGATGATCGATGGTTTGAGGGAAGCATCGAGGAGTTCGAAAATTATATTGCGGCACAACCGGAGCAACATTGAGGCCTGCAGTGGAGACATTTTTCTCGCGTCGCATCTGTTTTGTTTCTCGACCTTTCAATTCAACTACAACCCCAAACTAATTTTACGATAACGATATGAATCGTCAGAAATCTACTATTGCGGCCCTTGGTGGGCATGGCAAAGACCTTTGGAACATGGCCCGGTTCAAGGTTGCCAATCCTCATAGTTGGTCCAAGTATCGTCAGCTCAAAGCGGTTGGCAAAAGAACAGGCGCCAAAATGTTGGTGGAAACGGGAACCTTTCTTGGGAACACATCGATGAGATGTTCCAAGGTTTTTGATCAGGTCGTGACCATCGAGTTGGATCCTGATCTGCATGAACATGCAAAATCATTTCTTTCCAAGCGGGAAAATGTTGAATGCATTCTGGGGGATGCGACGGTGAAGCTTCCCGAAGTGTTGGCGAGAGACAATTGTAAGGAAGCCGTGTTGTTTCTGGACGGGCATTTTTCCAGCGGAGAAACGGCACATGGTGACATTCCCGAACCGGCCTGTGAGCTGTTAGATTCCCTCGCTCAGTTCAGAGAGAAGATCTGCGGCATCGTGGTGGATGATTTTCGCCTGTTCGGAGTCGAGGCAGGTTGGCCTAAGAAGTCGGAGCTGATTTCGTCGGCGGAGCAGCATTTTCCCGGCTATCGGCTATCTGTCCATCTCGATCAGTTGCTCATTGAACAGATCAATTCATGAGTTGTGGGGCCTCTCAGATGACCGAGATTAACGCTAGGTGTCTTGAAACTTTGAGCATTCTTCGGGAATCAACGACTGTGACAAATAAAACAGAGGGTCCGATTCGGGATGTCTTCTGGAGGCCTGTCGAAGTTTTGGGATGTTTTTCGGTCGGATGCCTGTACGATCATAGTCGAAGAAACGTGGTAGCGCATTCGAGCGGATATGTTGCCACGGCGTCCTCCGAAAAGTATCAGTATTTCAAACAAACTGCTGAATCCCCATGCTAAAGCTTGCTGCCGCGCTCGTCGGATTGATTTTTGTCTTGCTCGTCGTGATGATGAGAAAAAACCCAGGGATCGCCTTGGGTTTAGTGTGGTGCCTGTACGCGATGGAGCAGGTCTTGCAGGCCGGGCTCCCTTTTTTCGTTGCCCATGGTTCCTTGATCAACCTTTCGATCTTTGGCGTGTCTTGCATTGCTTTTACAATGGTGATAATTCGGACAAAAATGCTGGGAGGCATTCGTTTTCCGCGACCCGTGATCTGGATGCTGTTTCTGTTTGGTTTAATGACGATCAGTACTGTCTGGGCTCCAAAACCGGGCAACTCATTAAATCGGTTGAAAGAGGCAGCTCCGTATATTGCTCAATTCATATTCATTGCGCCGATCTGTGCGGTGGACCGAAACCAATTGGATAAAGCAATCAAGGTCCTG
>CAZDZX010000358.1:0-3863 GCA_964510005.1 uncultured Pirellulaceae bacterium | reverse complement strand
ATGGGCGTCGAATCACTGCAAGAACGCTTCGCCACGGCCTAGCTTCGCCGATAGAAGTTTTTTCAGAAGAAGGCTGGCCACTGAAAATCGAAGATCCATTGCCTCAAGAAAGCGGACTGAACCCAAAACGCCGGCTCGGAGATACGATCAAGTGCCTCAACCGAAACCAGCGTGCAAGTTTGATTCGGTTTCGGGGTGATGGAACCGGTGAAGGTGTCATCTGGGAACGCAACAGTTTTCACTCTTAGCTTCTATTTCAATAGCCGCAGCGAAATCGCCGCCGATCAAGCCGCGTTTGAATCAATCTCTACCATCCCCTTGCCGACGTTATCAATCGCCTCAATCGCGATCTGCACGTACTCCTCGTGGGTCGGTTGCAGCGCCTGCGTGACGTAGGCTTTGGGATCCTCAAACCAACGCACAAACGCGCCGGCAAACAGATTCACAAACTCATAGTTACAATCCGACAGAGCCCGCAGAAAGCCGCGATTGATCGGGGCCAACAAATCGCCTTCCACCGATTCCAAGGTGGACACTGCCATCAATCCGGCAAACGTCACATGCTTCGTCTTGCTGTCCAGAAATTGACCCGCCGTTTCCAAACAAGTTTCATTCAACTTCCCCAGTCGCGCCAGCGCCAACATCGATTTGGCTCGCACTTCGTCGTCGCGATGACGGGTCAGGAATTGCAACTCCTCAGTCACCTCAGGCGAAGGTTCGCCAACCTGCTCGCAAGCCGCGATGGTATTGAGCACGATCGCCGTTTCGGTGCTGCGTAGTTTGCCACAAATCAAAGCCTGCTGTTCGGTCGCCAATTCGGGATCGGATTGCAAATGCCGAACCGCAATCAAAGCCGTCGATGAGAACTTCGAATCCGCCGTTTCCAACCATTGACGCTGCGTTTTTTCACAAGAGTGATCGGCGCTGACAAAACAATCGCCCGCTTGCGACAGATACTTCATCGATTTGGTCACATTGCGTCGCTGGTCACTGCCCAAATCTTCCAACCATTCGGGATTTTTGTCGCGACGCATCGACGCCACAATCGCATGCGTCCACGCCTGCCCCGTTTGATCCAAAAAAGGACGCGGGAACAATCGCCATTGAGTCGAATCCCAGAACGTTCCATCTTTGGTGACGAAATCGAACTGCGATTGCAACATGCCCAATCCCATCCCGTACACCGCCAAATCAACGGACTCCGGAAAGTGAGCGTAGGCGTGTTGATGCTGGTGCAACAGATCAGTGACCACACCGTGAACCGCTGCCGCCACGGCGAGTTTGGGTTCGGATTTTGGATCCACCGTAATCGTGACCGTTCGTGAATCCGCTTCGTAACTGCTTGGCAGACCGCCAAGTCCTTCGCAGGAGCCGCCGCCTCAGCCACCACCGCCACAGGTCGCGAGGTTCTCAGGACGAACAACAACGTTCAAAGCGCCCGTTTCATGACTGATCCGCTCGCCGACAAATCGAACGACGTCGCCCAAGTCGCCTTCCAGCAACGTATTCCACTGGGCCAGCCGAACGACTGGCAATTGAAATCGCTGCGCCCCGACGCAATCCAGCAACTGTTGGAGCTCAAATTCGATTCGCGATTTTTCGTTCGTCGCGATGGTGGGTTTGGATTTAAAAAATGGCATAAACGTTCACTATGTCAGATTGGAATTTCCAGCAGGTTACAGCAACCGGAACCATGCGACAAAGCGAGATTCCGTGCCAGCAAAATTGGATCCGTACGAAAACTCGTCCCGCTCAATCGGCGGGACGTCATTCCTACGAGGGATACAAATTGGTCGACAAATATCGCTCGCCGAGATCCGGCAGAATCACAACGATCATTTTGCCTTCGTTTTCAGGGCGTTTGGCGACTTCGATCGCAGCCGAAGCTGCCGCACCACAACTGATGCCACAGAACAGGCCTTCCTTCGTGGAAAGGTCACGGGCCATCTGTACCGCATCCGCGTCCTTGACTTGGAACACTTCATCGATGATGTCCACGTTCAGGATCCCGGGAATAAATCCAGCCCCGATTCCTTGGATCGTGTGCTTACCGGGCATCAATGGATCGCCCGATTTGCGCTGACTGATGACAGGACTGGTAACCGGTTCAACAGCAATCGATTGCAAGTTGGGGTTCTTCTCTTTGAGGACTTCACTGCAGCCAGTGATCGTACCGCCAGTACCTACGCCAGCCACGAAGATATCGACTTCGCCACCACAGTCATCCCAGATCTCGATGGCCGTCGTCTGGCGATGGATTTCTGGGTTGGCAGGATTGTTGAACTGCTGAGGCATAAAGTAATTTTCTTGCTCGGCCAATTCAGTGGCTTTACGGATCGCACCAGGCATGCCTTCAGCACCGGGCGTCAGGATAACTTCCGCACCCAACGCGACCAGCAACCGACGTCGCTCGATTGACATGCTGTCGGGCATCGTGACCTGCAGCTTGTAACCCCGCGCCGCACAAACATAAGCGAGAGCGATTCCCGTATTGCCGCTGGTCGGTTCCACGATCGTTGTGTCAGAATTTACCAGCCCGTCGCGCTCAGCCGCATCGATCATCGCGCGACCGATCCGGTCCTTGACGCTCCACAGCGGGTTCATATTTTCGACTTTTGCGATGACCTGAGCGACACAACCTTCGGTGACCCGGCGGAGTCGAACCAGTGGCGTTTTTCCAATGCAATGAGTGATTTCTTCGTAAATGTTCGGCATTTTTTCACATATTGAAAGAAGGATTGAGTCACACCAAATATAGCAAATTGAGGCCGATCTGGCAGCATCGATCCGGCTCGCGACATTCCGTCCCCCAATTGCTATGGATCGATTCGCCGACTTTGTGGAAAAAGGTCTTCCTGATTCGCTTAAAAACTGTGGGATCCGTGGAAAACACCCTTCACCATCAACTCAAGGAAATCTTTCGAGAGAAAGACGCACCCATCGAAGTCCGACTGGGGCGGTACCGCATCGACGTCGTCAATGGCAGACGATTGGTCGAGATTCAGCGCAGTGGTTTGTCGTCGATCCGGGACAAGATTCGCAACCTGTGCGATCAAGGCTATTTGGTCGAAGTCGTCAAACCGGTCGTGGCCAGAAAGCAGTTGGTGAAACTCACGCGAAAAAATGGCCGCGTTTCGGAAGAGCGTTGGAGCCCAAAACGCGGCACGATTCTCGACTTCTTTGACGAACTGCTTTACTTCACTCGCGTGTTTCCGCATCCCAACCTGAAGATGATCGTGCCCCTGATCGAGGTGCAAGAAATTCGCTATCCCGGCCAAGGCAGAAAACGTTGGCGGCGGAAGGGAAACTTTTTGGTCCAAGACCGCAAGATCTTGGATGTGTTGGAGACGCATCAGTTTTCAACCGTCGGAGACATTCAAAAATTAATCCCCAAACTTCCCAAAGAGTTTGACACGGCTGATCTTGCCAAAGCGTTGGGAACGCGACGCGAGGAAGTCCAGAAGATTGCTTACGTGTTGCGCAAAACGGGCTGTGCCAAGGAAGTCGGAAAGCGCGGCAATGCGATCGTCTGTCGGATGGCCACGCAAAAAGAAGCAGCCGCAGAATTGAGAGAAAAGAAGACGAAGCGAAAAACGCTGAAAGATGTGCGAGCGGCAATCGCCGCCAAAGCCGCGTAGGGGCGCGGAACGCTGTTGTGTTTGCAGTACCGAGTTCAGCTGAAATCGCCCGGATTGCATTTCCCCCGCAGGCAGTACGACGAACATTCGTCCCTTCTCATAAACCGCGTTTTCTAAAATTCACAGCCTCTTCGAGCTGATGTTTCGCGATCACAGGCATGCTCATGCTTCGCGTGAGCATGGCACCCGACTGTGGTTTCTACCAAGTCAGAAACCGGGAACCGG
>CAZDZX010000357.1:0-3864 GCA_964510005.1 uncultured Pirellulaceae bacterium | reverse complement strand
TTCCTAATCTTCCGGCCGAGGCTCGATCGGACCGAATAGCCGATCGGGTCCCGCATCAACATGGCACTCCATGCAGTTCGCCATTTTCCCGCTGGCAATGACCGAGCGTTTGTCAGTCGCGACCACTCCGTAAACCCAGCCCTTGTCGGTGCCCGGCGTGTCGGGGTCTAGTTTGTACATGATGAACAACTCTTTGGGATCGCCTTGGGAAAATTTCTGACCGCCTCGAGTCGCCTCATTGGTTATCTGTTTTCCTGAGGCATGATCTTTGAAGTACGCATCGGATTCGTTCTTGATCTTCGCTTGCCATGATTCCTTAACGATAACTTGACCTACCGGGCTCGCTGATTTGTCTGCATCCATGTAGGGGTCGAGTTGTGCCGCAAACATGAGGTAGAGCTTCCCACTATGCGGTGAGTTGTCAGTGCTGCGACTATACTCAACAGCTGTTGGTTTCGAAGGGGGACCGCAAGCTACAGGTGCCCATTGGACATGCTGGTCAACCAAGGAGTACGAAAGGTATTCGTTGGCGATCTCAATTAGCCGCGGCGAAAAATCGTACTGTGCATTTTCTGGCGACTTGTTTAGAGTCGGATCGGGAACCGCATTTTCCGACGGCCCCTCAGATATTGGCTCGTCTGTGCAGCCAGCGACAGTAAAGCTAATTGCGATCAGAAGTGCGATTGTGGTGCGAGATCGATTAAACATGAGGAAACCTAGTTGGTAAAAGAATCAACTAATGAGATGGGTGCGCAACAAGTCGGATTGAAACGCAGATTCAGCGGACATCGCGGAATCGTACACTGAATCATAGTAAGCGTCATCCGCACTGTCCGCCGCGTCGCATGCCACGGCCTTCAGTGCACAGGAAACAGACGCCCAGACTTTGGATGCAGTTGTCGGGTGCGACGATGAAGCATCAATGACAGCGGAGCCGGCGAAATCTCGGACAGTGGGTTGGACCACGTGTGCTGTAAGAAGTGAGGCAGCCGAATCGACGACAGCGTCGAGGGATTGGGAAGTCGTATTGCCGTTCGCAAAGTTGCGAGAAGCGGCAAGTGCAGCGGCAAAGTCCGGTTCCGGCAAGTGCCGCAATACGCGAGCAGCGCAGTCAGCAGCAAACAACCGAAGCTCGACCGCAAAAGACGCGTGATCCAATGATTTGAGCATAGCTTCAATGTCGTTTGACGTTGCCCAATCAATCACTTGGTGGCCTCCAACGGAAGGTTCTTACGACACCCGACCGCAACGAAGCGGACGATACAAGTGTCATAGAGATTGTACCAAAGGTTCGCGCCTTGAACAGAAATCGAGGGTGTGCCGCCGTTTCCATCGGAGAAAAATGTCATCGAGGCGTTTCACGCTCACGGCCAAACGATCTTCCAAGCGAGAGCGGCCCTTGCGTAAAAACCATGTTGTGCGACCGGTCAAGCTAGGTCACGCATCCGACCAAGAAGTCGTTTGGCGGCATCTGACGTTTGGTCGAAAATTCCGCCATCTGGGCCAAGGCCATCTGTTGAGTAGAAAGTCCCACAGTCGAAGCACGCGGCGCCCGACCATTGGACGTCATCGCCATCGCGCAGTTCGACAACGAAAACAGGATCGAAACACAAGTCGCCACCACCCGGCGGCAGTTCGGTAATAGCGTCAATCAGAGACTGTGCGACATCGGTAGCAATCGGTGTCCGCCGAATTTCGGTGAACTGGTGGTCATAGCCAAGATCAACAGTGCCAACCTGCGAGTTCGGATCAACAGTAACGAGAAACGCTGATTTCATTGAACGCTAGGTCGCACAACATAGGAATAAACGACAGCCTGTCGTTTAAAACGGCTGCCTACGACAATTGTGTATTGTTATTGTACAGATAATGCAATGGTTGAGGGCTGAGAATAATGTTTGCTTATGCAATGGTTGTTTGAGTGAGTTGATAGTACTCGCTGAGAAATCAAAAACGGATCCCTTGCTTAGCCGTCGATAAGTCCGATTTATTGGCTTGGAGAACCGCTGGAAATCTTGACTCGCGGTTTCATTCACCTTTTGAAAACGGGCAGGCCTTCCCGCCTTCAATCGACTTTTTCGGTATTCAGCCCACCTACAGAGCCATTTTCTCAAATATTTCTCCCTTTCCGACGAATTGTGGGGAGATGAAAATGGCGAATCACTACAAAGAAGACAAACTATCGGCGACCCTATGTCGCATTCCCGACCCGGCCAGCCTTTCGGAATTCATGAACTCTAGCGATAACGATGATCTTGTCGCAAGGATCGAAGATGATCCGATTGCTCAATCGCTTGGCTCGCGGTCACGATTTATCCCGCTGCGACATCGCGACCTCTGCGATGACTTGATCCAGCGCTACCGCTTGCTCTCCCAGCAGCGGGCTGAGTTTCTATCGATTTGTGCCAAACTTCAGCAAATTTTCCACGCAGAACATCTGTCGCAATTATTGCAGCTGGAAGAAATCTACAGTCCGTTGGATCCCGATTCTCAAATCGTAGAACTGGACGAAGGCGAAGAAGATGAACGCGGACAGCTGACCGAAAAGCTTTTTGATCGCGTGTCCGGTTTGCTGTACAGCGCCCACTACAAGCGACTGAATCGAGATGAATTGGAGCGCGCCGTCGAAGTTGCTTCCCAGTGGAACGTGCGACTGGATGTCGATTTTGAGCTGTACGATCGCCTTGAGGTGTTTGCTCGAGGTTATCACGCCGTGACGGTTAAGCGTCGGAAATGGAAAAATTTCTTCCGAGAAGAAAAGATCGAATTGCCCGAGTTCGAGCGATTGTTTCTTGCCTTCCGTCTGAAGCAACCCAAAGTCAAAAGCAAGCCTGTCAAGGAAGAGCAAGAAACGAAAAAATCGCGCCGGGCTCAGCTGGCCAGCAGCATTTCTAGCTTCCTCGCTGGCGATGACGGCGATGCGATGAGTTTCAAATACGTCTATTTGAAAACCTTCAAGAACATTCCTGAGACCGATTTGGAAGTCTTGCTTCCCGGTAGCAAGGTCAAACTGTCGATGTTGGACCGCGGTAAGATTTTGTTGCCCACTGCGTTGGCGTTTTTCAAAATCTCACGTCTGGTTGCGGTCTTGGGTGCGGTGATCGTGGCGGCTGCATCGGCCAAACACTTGTTCGATGAAGTCGTGGATGAAGTGTTGGCGCTAGTGCTGGTGGCCAGCGCGATTATCGGATACATCATCAAATCGGTTTTGAGCTACCTCCGCACGAAGGACAAATATCAATTCGGTTTAACCAAAAACCTCTACTTGAAGAACCTTGGTAACAACTCAGGGGTGATTTACCGAATCTTGAACGAGGCCGAAGAGCAGGAATTGCTGGAAACCATTTTGGGATACAGCGTTTTGTGGCAGGCTGAAGTGAAAGCGAAGCGGGGGAACCGTGCCTTTGATGGATTGACCAGTAAAGAACTGGATCGAGATTGCGAGCAGTATCTGATTGAGGTGGCCGAATTGAATGTTGATTTCGAGGTCGATGATTCGCTCGGCAAGCTGGCCCGACTGGGGCTGGCCCATGTCGACAAAAACGGACGTTGGACGGCGGTACCGATTGAACAGGCTGGAGATTGTTTGGACGCCAGTTGGAAAAGGCTATTTCAGGCTCGCGGGATGCGAGTGGAGTTCGATCCTGCCGAAAGGAAGGCTCAGAAGCAAACGAAGTCGACGCTGCCGGAGTCTGATTTGTTCACCAGCTAGATGAGGATGCCTTTCTGTGACTGGCCTGCATTAAGGTGACATAGGCTGGAAGCGCTAGAAGTCTGTGCCACCTTGAAATGATGAGCGGCAAGGCGCTAGCCGCCGGTTGCGGATGGTTGGGCTGAGGTCACTTCTACCGGCGGCTAGTGCCT
>CAZDZX010000356.1:0-3903 GCA_964510005.1 uncultured Pirellulaceae bacterium | reverse complement strand
ACTCGACTCGATTTATTACTAAGAGAAACCAATTCCAATCACTCCCCACGGCTCGCCCCAGCCTACAAACAACTCGGTAAAACGAAGTTGACGGCACGATTCCGGCACGATTCCGGCACAAGCCGGAACGACTCTGGAACCCTTCGGCACGAGGCCAGCACATTCACCAGATTTCCCTTGAATTGAAAAAACGCGGAGTTAGACTGCCCAAACTTCCAACACTGAGATTGCAACTTGCATTACCAACCCAAAATTCGCGCTCGCTTCATCGGGCATAGGCCCAGTGGTTTTACGCTGGTAGAACTGCTGGTCGTGATTGGCATCATCGGCGTTCTGGTTGGCCTGCTGTTGCCTGCGGTGCAGTTCGCTCGAGAGGCAGGTCGACGAACCGTTTGCTCGAACAATCTTAGAAACATGGGCTTGGCCGCGTTCAATTTTGAGTCGGCTCAAAACACATTCCCTCACGGTTCAAATTTCCAACTGGCCCACTCATGGAACTCAGCTCTCCTTCCCTACTTGGAACAGGCGAGTGTTTTCGATTCGTTGGATATGGAAGTCGCGGCAGATGATCCGTCCAACCGCACGGTTGCCGCGACTGTGTTGAACGTGTTTTGCTGCCCTTCATCAGACAAATCATTTCCCGGAAAGACAGACTATTCGGGCATCTCGGGATCGTGGATATCTCCGACTCCAATCGACCCCCGTCGCCTGAACGGGATCTTCTTCACGGCGACCACCGCGAATGCAACACCGGTTCGTTTCCAAGAAATCACGGATGGGACCAGCAACACGATTTGCATTGCAGAATCCAGCGAGCTTCTCGAAATCAACAACGGCTTTTGGGCCTCAGGATTCAACTGCTTCACGCAAGAGAGGGGAGTCAATGTAACAGAAGGGAACGCGGCTGAAATTATCAGCGATCACGCTGGCGGCGCCTTTGCCACATTTTGCGATGGCTCTGTTCGCTTCATCGGTGAAGACGTAGCAGACCCATTGGTTACCGCCGCCTGCACCCGCAACGGCACAGAGATTCACGGGGCTTTTTGACCCACACGATGTGACTGGTGTTTGCCAGCCACGACATTTTTTTTTGGAGATACAACATGAGAAATCTACTTTTAATTGCATTTGCATTTGCCCTTCTGGTTCCTGCCGAGCAAGCGTTGGCAGGTGGCGGCGGTGGCGGCAAAGCCCCAAGTTCTGCGGAAATCTTTTTCACAAATGTTGAGCCTGCTACAGGCAGCACTTTTGTTCTCTGGGTTCGGCCCGTAGGAACTCCCGTTCCGGCAACATTCGGTGCGCTGCGTTCGATGCTGATCACTGTCCAGCCTGGGGATGCTGTTTCAACGGGACGACTTCAGAATGGCCTTTTCGCAGCAACGCTTGTCGATGCTGCCGACGTCGCTGGCATTCCTAACTCTGCAACAATATCGCAAGCCCAGGTTGACGCTTTAACAATTGATACTGACACGATCCTTGTCAGCGGAGTTGACATTGGTCAAGGCGTCAGTAATGCAGGTGGAATTTTCGACAATTCCTCGCTCAGTGGTGGCTCAAATTAATAGCAACCTGTCGTTTATGACCCTTTCAGAATGATTGTTTCATTCTGGAATTTGAAGAAGGTGTTTTCCTTGGAAGCACCTTTCTTTTCGTTCGATTCAAGGTTCTGCATTCTGCCGCGACAGATACATCGTCACCGCGGCACGCTTGATGCATCTGTACGCACCTGCCTCGTGTTGACCTCGGTGGCGACGAGACTCAATTTGGGCGCAATAACCAAAACAGTTGAGTTGAGATCGAAGGGATATCTATGATTAAAATCTTGAAAAATACTTGGCCCCAATCCCAGCGAGGATTCACGCTAGTCGATCTGCTGGTTGTTGTCGGCATCATTGGCATCTTGGTTGGCATGCTGATCCCCGCAGTGCAGGTCGTTCGGGAGGCGGGCCGGCGAACCGTTTGCTCAAACAATCTGAGAAACTTGGGACTGGCCGCTCTTAATTTTGAATCTGCCAACAATGCTTTTCCGCATGGTTCCAGTTTTCGGCTGTCTCACTCTTGGAATTCAGCCCTGCTTCCGTTTCTGGATCAGGAAGATGCATACGAATCGGTCGATGTCGAAGTTCCATCGGACGATCCACTGAATCGCGATATTGCGTCTACGATTTTCAGCGTCTTTAGTTGCCCCTCGTCTGATAAAGATTTTCCAGGAAAAACTGACTATTGCGGGATTTCGGGTTCGTGGAGAACTGCACTTCCAGTGGTTCCCGGTCGCCACAATGGGATCCTGTTAACGGCGGCCTCTCTGAGGGCAAAGCCAGTAAAGCTGAGCGAAGTCACCGATGGAACAAGCCAAACGATTTGCATTGCTGAAGGTTCCGAGGTTCTTGAAATCAATCATGGATTCTGGATTTCAGGTTTGAATTGCTTCACCCATGAAGAAGCTGGCGTTAATGCAACTGATCGCCCAGAAGATGAAATTGTAAGCGATCACGCAGGAGGAGCCTTTGCCGGGTTTTGCGATGGCTCAGTCCGATTTATCGGCGAAGACATTACCCCCGAATCTGTCGCAGCGGCGTGCACTCGTAGTGCGATGGAAGTTTTTGAACATTTTTAACCCTGCCTTGCGGGTGCGCACTTTAACCAACTTATCTAAATTTAATTGGAGACGATGACATGAAGAGTTTCATTTTGCTTGCTTTTGCAATTGCCCTGCTGATCCCGACCCAATCGGTGCTGGCCCTTGGCGGCGGCAAGGCCAATCCCAACGCCAAATTTCAATTGACCAGCGCTGAACCCTCCGATGGGATAAGCATTGCGGTTTGGGTTCGTCCGGTAGGCACCCCTGTTCCTGCGACGCTGGGGGCCCTTCGCAACATGCTGATCTTTGTCGACGCTTCAGAAACACGCTTTACGGGTGGACTGAACGAGGGCGAATTCTCGATCACGATCTTCGATGCCGCCAATACGGTGGGTGCTGCCTCAACGGTAATCAGTCAAGCCGATGTAGACAATTTAGACATTGAAACACGCACCTTCGACATCAGTGACAACAATGTTCTGGTCTCCTTCGACAGCGATGGGTTCTTCCCTCGCAGCACGACTTCGCCACCACCGACTTCGCCACCAACGACTTCGCCACCACCGACTTCGCCACCAACGACTTCCGTCGCCGGCATCACCAACGTGGAGACGCAAGTGGCATTTCCGCGAACCAACGGCATTGACAATAATGGGAATGGTTTCGCTGATCCAGGCGATACCTTTGAGTTGGACATTGTCTTTACAGCTGGCCCCAGCGGTGCCTCGGACATCACTTTTTCAAATCTTGCTGTGACATTACCAGGGGACAGCGTGGGGATCTTTGGAGCTACTATACCAACTCTTGCGGCTGGAGAGGAATTCCGAACCGATCCCTTTGGAGACGCTTGCATTCAGATTTTCTCATTTGCCGTACCTGGAGATGAGATTTTCATTGAATTTGATGTTACTGCTGATGGTACTACGACTCGATTCGAGACAGGACCATTCATTGTGGGGGAAATTCAAAACGATGAAATTCTCCCCGCAATTGAAGTGACTCCTTAGTCAGAATGTAGCTTGGAGTTAGGAGACTCGTGTCGCACTCGTTTGCAAGTGCGACACCAGTCGATTTTCACCCGTCAAGAGGCACTACGAACGATTCATCGTAGGTTCGAGTAAGTAACCGGCAATGGTGTTTCTGTTTTTGGGTAAACACTTCCAACAACCGACCATTCGTTGTAAATTGTGTTGGCGTTCGAGCAGTGTCGATCTTCGCTGAACCTGCCGTTGGACTTGTGAGAATTTGGGGGAGTCATGAAACACCCAAACCTAGCGAGTCCGACCAAACATCTCTGCCCGCAAAAGACACTCTTTTTAGAT
>CAZDZX010000355.1:0-3933 GCA_964510005.1 uncultured Pirellulaceae bacterium | reverse complement strand
CGAGGAGCGACCCATGGATTGGAGTGAACTTGAGTATTCGAGGAAGATCCTTCCTGTTGCCCGAACGCCGATTGGCGACGCTGCAAAAGTGAACCTTGATCGGTGATCGATGCAGCCCTGTGCTTCGGACCTTCAATTTGAAAATTTCTCGCATTCGGATTGGCGATTCCACCGCCACCTGATTCAGTAAGCTGATGCCCAACGTTCGCCAATTGGCCTTTCTTCAGACTTCGGTTGGCGGTGACCAGCTTTGAAATCATCAAAGCGTAGTTGGTCGCATCGGCAGGAGATCGTCGCCGTGAAACGACGCGGCCCTTGGGAGTGATCACGACATCAAAGGGCACGCTTTGAACATCGAACTCGTTGATTTCGGCTTCGTTCAGGTCGGCATCGAGCTTTACCGCGACGACATTTTCTTGAATTACTTTTTGGACATTTTGATTGCTGAAAACAAAAGTCTCCAGTGATCGACAGGGCCGGCACCAAGAAGCACCGAAGTGCAACAGCACCAATTTATCCTGCTGTGCCGCGATGACTTTCGCTTTCTCGACATCGGTTTCCCAGTTGAGTTCTTGATTCAGCTGGGCAACGGCAGCACTGGCGCACTGGGCTCCAAGGCAGGCGGCAACTGCAATCAGAGAGCCAACAAATCGTAGTGAGATGAAGTTTCTAAGGATCTTCATGATTCAAATTCCGGAAAACTGAAAAGTGGCTCAGAAGCAAGCACACAGCGGCTTTCGAGAAAGCACACTTGTTTGTCATCGGCGTGAGCGAAATTAACCGGCTAGGTAAAATTGGCGGATTCTCACTTTTCTTCGTATTTCCCCTGCTTTGACGCAAAAGTTTGTGATTTTTTCTAAAAAAAGGAAAGCAAGGAAAAGAGAAAGCAGCCATCATTTATGGTTGACACAAAGGTCCGCTTTGACAAAGATTTCCACAGATCAATCGGACTGATTGGTCGAAGTATCTACCAACGCGGTTTTATTCCGCGCAACTTTTTGCCAAAGTGATTTGGCATCTTTGGGATCAAGTTTCTTCCGAAATTTACATCAGATCATTTCGTTGAATTGATGTCGGTCAGACTTGTTGGGTTGGGAAAACCCGATTTCCTAGGTTACCAGGAGGGTGCTGCTGTTTCGATTGCTTTCAGCATTAAGCGAGACAGCGATTTCCGCATTATCGTGGGTGGATACATCGCTTTCGGTCTGCCTTTCTGGTGCGAGTGGTTTCACTCAAACCGGTCGATCGAACATTACTCTTTCTTTAACCGTATCGCCCTTGTTTGGTCGTTTGACGGTGGCTGTGGGTGACAGCCTAGACAACATCGATCTTCCCGATCGTTTCTGTTTTAGGTGGATCTGTTACTCGCTAACAGCTTTTAATTTTCCAGCACCTGTTCGCATGAACAGGATCGAACTTATGAAGTTACGGTCAACGAAAAACCGTATTTGTTTTTTACGCGGCTTGGTTTCTACTGAGGCTTGTCGCACGGGAAATTCTCCCATTCTTTGCTCGCTCTCCCGACTGCGTGCTCAGTGGTGTACCTCATTTGAGTCCCACTGTGCTTCATCCGTCGGCAGGCACTCCGCTTCTGGATTGAGCAATATTTTCTGAGACCCTGTCTAACAATCAGGACAATACAAATGGCAAAAAAACGATATCGTCGTTCTTCATCCGATGACTCTGGCTCGGATTCCGGTGGTGAGGGCAACTCACGATCCCGCAGCTCTCGCGACAGTCGTGATCGAGACGGCAACAGCGAAGGCGGCTCAAGATCCCGCAGTTCACGCGACAGTCGCGATCGAGACGGCAACAGCGAAGGCGGCTCAAGATCTCGCAGTTCACGCGACAGTCGTGATCGAGATGGCGATCGAGACAATCGCGATCGAGACAGCAACGATGGCGGCGGCAGCTCAAGATCTCGCAGTTCACGCGACAGCCGTGATCGAGACGACGGCGGCGGCAACAGCGGTGGCAACTCACGCTCACGCGGCTCACGCGACGGCGGTGGCAATGGCGGCGGATCAGGTCGATCTCGTCGTGGCGGTGGAGGCGGTGGCAATCGCCGACGACGCAACAGCAACTCCAATCGTGGCGGCGGCGGTGGCGGCAACAAAAACGGAAACTTTCGCCGGCGAGATCGCAATCGCGAACCGGTCGAAATCGATGATTCCGAATTGTTCGAAAGCTTCGGCCTGCTGGAACTTCATCCCAACGGTTATGGATTCCTCAGAAACCCCGAAAACAATTACTCTCGTGACCGCAGCGACCCCTTCGTTCCCGGCACGATGATCGAAAAATACGGACTCCGCGAAGGTCTGATCCTGCGTGGCAAAGTCCAACCCGGACGCCGACAGCAGGGACCGCGACTCCGCGAAGTCATCGATGTTGATGGCATGTCACCTGATGACTACTCCGAAAACGTCAAACGTTTTGAGCAACTCACGCCCATCAATCCAGAGAACTGGTACCAGTTGGAAAACGGCCCCAAGCCATTGACCACTCGTGTGATGGACTTGTTGACGCCACTGGGCAAAGGGCAGCGTGCTCTGATTGTTGCTCCGCCTCGCAGCGGCAAAACCATGATGTTGCAGCACATCAGCCAAGGCATCGCGGCCAATCATCCGGATTCCGTGTTGATGGTTTTGCTGGTCGACGAGCGCCCCGAAGAAGTCACCGACATGCGTCGCAATGTGCTGGGCGGTGAAGTCATCGCCAGTAGCTTGGACGAAGATATCGAAAGTCACGTTCGACTGTCGCAATTGGTCGTTGAACGCTGCAAGCGTTTGGCTGAAATGGGACGCGATGTGTTCCTGCTGATGGACTCGATCACACGTTTGGCCCGTGCTTTCAACAAGTGGGTCAGCGGTTCTAGCCGTCGCAGCCAGACCATGTCCGGTGGTATCGATGCCAAAGCGATGGACATTCCTAAGAAGCTATTTTCATCGGCCCGTGCCTTCGAAGAAGGCGGATCGTTGACCATCGTTGGAACGGCGTTGATCGATACCGGCAGTCGCATGGACGAACTCATTTTCCAAGAGTTCAAAGGAACCGGTAACATGGAACTGGTCCTCAGCCGTGATTTGGCGGACATGCGGATCTGGCCGGCGATTGATATCGCCAAATCCGGTACTCGCCGTGAAGAACTCCTTCTATCGGAAGAAAAGCTCAATGCGATCGTCGGCTTACGTCGCTCGCTGCTGTCGATGAACGATGCGTCTCATGCCATGCGTGAGTTAACGAAACACCTCAGCCGTTTCGACTCCAACGACATGTTCATCGAAAAAATCGCCAAACAGATGGAAAGCATCTAGCGTCGATTTGAAAACGAAACGATCCGATTTGCAGATTCGTGTCGGGCTGGTTTCCTCCAGCCCACGCGGGTTGGCGATCGGGCAGCAGGAACCAGCCCTACTCACGACAGGGCTTGCTTCACATGGAGATTACCTGTGTTATTAACTGCCGTCGCTCATTCGATTTTGGTTGCCGTTGCCGTCGCGATGGCCTGCATGCTCGCCGCTCTGGTATGGGTCATGCTTTCCAACAAAGCCACGGCGTTTGATTCCCTTGGCGGATTCCAGCAACAGGTCGGAGGCGGCGTTCCGCTGTACCTCAGGTTCTTTAAAAACACCTGAGGCAAATGAGTGATGTCTTCGTCCATCGTGAATGGACTCGAAAAAAAGCTCAGCGGGAAAGCCAACGTGATTCGCGTCGACCTGCTGTCTGAATTGGGACAGCAGATCGCGGCCCTCTACAACGTAACGTCTGCCGGAACCAACATCGTGCTCGACGGCGCCGGCCAAGAGACCTATCGCAGCATCGGGGTTCCCGATTCGGACCAGATCATCGAAGCCAGCAGCTCCCAAGTTTAGTAACGAACTCAGTGGACCGGACGCTCCGCGGCCGGCACTGGGGCGTAAAAGATCGACAGTC
>CAZDZX010000354.1:0-3944 GCA_964510005.1 uncultured Pirellulaceae bacterium | reverse complement strand
TGTTTGAGAAACGGGAAGACGGATTTCCCGTTCTGAACGAGCATGATGAATCAACGATTGTTCCCGGAATGTTTCTTTGCGGCCCGGCTGTTCGTCACGGGAATCTTGTTTTCTGCTTCATCTACAAATACCGTCAGCGTTTCGCGGTTGTCGCCAAGTCGATTGCGACTTCACTTGGTCTGCCTGCGGAACAGCTGGAAGCGTATCGCCAATGGGGGATGTACCTTGATGATCTCTCCTGTTGTGGCGATGAGTGTGCAGCATGCTGACGACGGACACCCGGCGGTTGGAAGAGTCAGCCGCTGAGCGATTGGGGGCGTCCAATGAGAACACCAGCGGTTCTCGAAGCTCCCGCGGTTGGCTGGATCGGGTTTTGACCGTGGAGTGGTTGGGACAGTCGGTTGCCAGTATTTGCTGGATCGCCAGTGTGTTCTGCTGCGGGATTCAATCAGTGGGTGATTGGCTGCAGTTGGCGGCGGCTTCTGCGTGGCTGGTGGCCAACATCGCGTCAGTTCTGTCAGTCGAGGCGGATTGAGAGATGTTGCAAGCTCGCACAAAGGAGAACGGCTCGCAAAACACTCGTTTGGGACAGGGGTGGTGCATGCCCCCGACTGTGCGCGGTTTTGGCTCAAAGCTGTTGGCGCAGGAGCTGTGGTGCATCGGGAAAGACATCGAGTATCCAGATGACAACCTGCTGATGCGATATGGTTTCGAGCGGCATCGCGATTGTGAAACTTGGGAGCGATCCACCTGTTATCGTCTGGATCAGGATCAATTGCATGTTACCCTGTGGGGTTTTG
Source organism: uncultured Pirellulaceae bacterium (assembly GCA_964510005.1). Lineage (GTDB taxonomy): Bacteria > Planctomycetota > Planctomycetia > Pirellulales > Pirellulaceae > Mariniblastus. The sequence continues at coordinate 3,144 of CAZDZX010000354.1, read as the reverse complement.
GCATGTTCTTTGGGAAACGTGATCTCGGAGGTTTGTTTCTGGGGCGGTTGAAGTTTTGCCCTGATTGGGCCCCGATTGAATCGCTTTCGCTGTCGATTCACTGGCCTGAAGATCTGCCGCAATTTGCTCGCCCTCACGGAAAGGCTCAATGGCAGAGTGCCCGGGAACTCTGGGCGTGCATGTTGATGTGGATCGCTAAATATGAAAGATGGATTGTCGAGACCGCAGGGATCGAATACCGGCAGCAATGTGTGACGAGCTGGCTGCGGCCATTCGTTCATGCGGACCGGATGGCGGAGGCGTGGCAGTTTTTGAGTGATCGCGGTTGGGAGGAGAAAGACCGGCCGCTGCAGCAATCGCTCAAGCGGTATACGCTGCCACCATCAAATCATGAGCAAGTTGCGATGAAGCGGTAAGGGTTTTCTCGCCGTCCGCTAAGGACGTAATTTGGGAACGCGTTGTGTTCCGGAATGCGCCGATATGAACGAAGCCCACTGAATCGAAACTCCGGAAGATGAAAGAGCCGTCAATGACTGATCAAGCAAAGGCAACCAGACCAATAGCGAGAGTGCCGGTTCTGATCCTCAATGGGTTTCTTGGATCGGGCAAGACCACCCTTCTCAGAAGCCTGATCGTTCAATCGCTCAAGAACCAGCTTTCGGTTGCGGTCGTCGTCAACGACATGAGTGAATTGGATGTTGATGGCTTGATTGTCGCTCAGGGTGAGTATTTTGAAAAAGGCGATCCCAACTTTCAGTCGATCTATTCGTGTGTCTTGAGTAGTAAAAAGGGGATCGAAGAACTCGGGAACGCACTTGCGAGAATAATGTCCAACGACCAACCGGATCTGGTGATCATCGAGACATCCGGCAGTTGCCATCCCATGCCGCTGATCGAATTTTTCAGCACCCAGCCACAGTTCAAGCTTACTGGTGTGCTGACGCTGGTCGATAGCGCGATGATCGATCAGGACTATGATCGCGGCCAACAGATCGTTCCGATCATGGAACGGAATTTACAGCATCAACATCGAGACACCACCAACCTGCTGGTGGAGCAAGTCATGTTCTGCAGCCACCTGTTGCTGACCAAGGTTGACCGGATCGAGCCAGATAAACTGCAGGCGATTGCCCAATCCGTTCACGGACTCAACCCTCTCGTGTCGGTTGTTTCTGTTCCTTTTGGCAAGCTTCCCATCGATGATGTGCTGTCGATGCCCGAGTATGACTACCATCGAGTCGAACGGTTGATCAAAGAGTTGAAACCTGCCTTCGAAGCTGAAGCGGATGGCGATCAGCCGTACAACCTAGCCACGCGAGTCATCAAGGACGATCGTCCGTTTCACCCGCAGCGATTATGGGACGTGTGCCATCAACACTTGGGGCAACACATTTATCGCAGCAAGGGCTTTTTTTATCTTTCGAGCCGCGACAACGTATCGCTGCTTTGGAATCAGGCAGCTGGCGGTATCGCGCTGGAGCTGATCGGGTATTGGCGAGCCGGAATCCTTGAAGATAAAAACAATGGCCTTGACGAAGTGGAGATGGAGGGGCTGAGGAAGAGGCTGGCCAAGGAGACCGGACGCTTTGGTGATCGTCGCTGCGAGCTAACGGTGATTGGAGACGAAACTCAGGTCGATACATTTGCTCAGTCCGTGCGAAATTGCTTTTTGAACGATGAAGAAATCGAACACTGGCAATCGGGCGGAGGGTTTCCGGACCCGTGGCCAGACAGTTTTGTCACGAGAAACTACTGACAACGGTTGGTGCTCGGCTGTCTACGTGTACCCTTGATCCACTTGCACCGCCATAGCGTCAAACCACTGGGCAATACGACAGTGCCATTCCCGTTGCGTCCCTTTTTCCTTGGGGCAAAGGTGCTTCTGCCAGCACCGGCCGCGCCGGTAACGATGTGAATTTGATAGCGGGTGACTGTTGTCAGTATGAACCCAAGGCGAGTGGGCGGTTTCCTAGGCTAGTGATCGCGTACGGCAATTGTAGCAAAATGAACAGATTTCTACCGAATCGTAGGGGGAAGAGTTGCATGGGCGGTTGGGGGAATTACACTCGAGTCAACGTATCCGTCCATGTTAACTTCCTTATAAGCAAGTTTTAGGTCCCTCGTCGTGCGGGCTGAGGCGTGTGCTTGTGAGTTAGTCCTCGACTCCTTTCGGAAAAAATACTAATGACCAAGATCCTTCCAATTTTTACTACAGCTGTTGTCCTGAGCTTTTGTAATGTTGTTGACGCAGATTTCATAATCCAATCCGATACTGTCAGCACTATGATATCTGGAGATCAAATTGAAGATCTATTTGATCAACAAGGAAATGGTTTTGAGTTGTTAGATGACGATTTCTTTTCTTTGACTGCCGATCCTTTTGACCCATCCTTGGGCACCCTTGTTTCAGCCACCGTGTCGTTCACCGACCTCACGGTTTCTGTTACCGGAACAGGATTAGATGTTGCTGATACGGGAATACCGAGCAATCCTCAAATTGGCATTAATCTAGGTGGCCAGTTTACAATTGGTGGCGTGATCTTTAACGGGGCTGGAGCTAGTGCTTTTCTGCCTTTTGAGGACGGGGAGGTTTTGCAGAACACTGTAGTTTTGGATGATATAAATCAGACCTTTTTCGTTGCTGACACTGGCTTAGCCTTCGATGATCCGGACTTGGTGGGGGAGAGTTTTAATCCAGCTATTTTTGATGCGATCACAGGTGATGCCTCGTTCGATGTTGTATTTTTTAATTCGTCTGGACCCCAGTTTGCAACTGTGAGTTTATTCGATGTCACTGATGTTACGGCCGAGGCGTCTGCGACGATTTCGATCCGGTATGATTTCATTGCAGTTCCGGAACCTTCGAGCGCTTTCGTTGGCCTAATTGGTTTAATAGCGATGACTGCCCGAAGACGACGAGCTTAAACAGCGACGTCGCTTTCAAGTAGTTTTCATCCGTCGTCCGGAATTGGCAAAGGACTGCCATCCAGCGGCGCATATTGCGCCTGCGTCAAAAAAGTTTCATGGGGCCAGTCATGTTGCATGGTTTTCGGTATTCTTCGAAACGAGATCAGCTTTAACGTGGGTGGACCCATAATCCAAAAGCTGCGCGGCCCGCGGCTCCGTGTGCAACGTGTTGTTATC
>CAZDZX010000353.1:0-3972 GCA_964510005.1 uncultured Pirellulaceae bacterium | reverse complement strand
AACACAGATGGAGGTATTCGCTGTGTAACTCATCTGTGAAAATCTGTGTTTGCTTACTTCGCCAGCTGGTATTTGCCTTTGGCGAAAACCTTGTGGCACTGGTTGCAAGAATCGATCATCACCGCGTAATGCTTTTGCGCTTGTTCGTAGTTGCCAGATGATTTGTAGAGTGCCGTGGCTTGTTTGTGGACGTCCAGCGAGATCTGCTTCCACTGTTTTGACTTCTCCGCGTCTTTCGGGCCGCGCTGGGCCAACAGGGCCGTGGTTTCGGCGATCACTAGCGAGTGATTTTTAAACGGCTTCCAAGCTTTCTTGTTCTCAGGTTCGGTCGCGAGTTTTTTCTTGAGCCCTTTGTAGCTGGGTTCGAACACGTATTCCATAAAATGATGCATGTTGTCAACGGCGACGAACTGATCGTCGATCGAAGGTTCCTTGCTGTCGCTGGCTGCCGGTTTTTCGTCGGGGCCTTGAGTAACGTTGGCCAAGCCGAACGAGAGCAGGCTGATGCAGAATACAAGCACGGGGGTTGCGAAATACGTTTTCATCGAATCTTCTTGGCGGTTAAATAAATAATTGTTGGATTGAGATGCAGAATAGAAGAGGGCACCACAGTTCGAATACTGTGATGCCCTTTGATTCTCTTGGTCGTAGAATTTACTCGTCGTCAGGATCAACCAGACGAACTTCAATCTCTTTTTCGTCGTCGCCTCTGCGAACTTTGAGCGTGACGGTTTTGTCTTTGTCGCGACGAATTACGCGACGAAGTCCACGACGGTTTTCCAATTTCTCGTCACCCCACAGAAGGATCACGTCCCCGACTTCTAAGTCAGAAGCTCCGGCGGGAGAGTTTGCGGCGATGCTTTCGACCTTCAAGCCGTCGTCGACTTCGGCGATGCCAACCCCTAACCGAAATGGGCCTTTAGCAACTGAATAGCGAGGTCGTTTCTCGGCGTCAACAAGCTCATCAAGAAAGGCCTCGGTAAAATCGATGACCTTGACCGCACCTTCGCAATCAATCGTCTCGAAATCGTCTTCGGGAGTGTGGTAAGTGGTTGTCAAACCGGTATGAATAAACGTGTTGGGGATTTGTCGCTCGTTAAACGGCAAGTGGTCGCTGCCTGCAAACCCCGATGGTGGTTTCTGCAGATCAAAATTGAAATCCGTGTTCGCGTTGTTGAACATCTTTTCAAAGTCTTTCGAAGAATTCCAACCGTAGAGGGTCACCTGGTCGTCTCGCAACCAGCCAATCATGTCAAAGTTGATCATGGCCACGGTGTTCTTGAGTGGATGGGTCGGGTTGTTGACGTAGTGTCGAGCTCCCAGCAGTCCCATCTCCTCTGCCGTGAAGCAGATAAATACCAATCGTCGACCGGGTTTTTTATCACGCGCCGCAAAGCGTCGCGCCAGTTCCATGACCGCCGCGGTACCGGTGGCGTTGTCGTCGGCACCGTTGTGGATCATACCACGTTGACTCGCGTTGGCACGCGAACCGTAGGCTCCATCGCCAAGGTGATCGTAGTGGGCTCCGATGACAATCGTCTCATCTGCGTTAGGGCCTTCGCCTTCGATCACGCCGATGATGTTGGAGGTGGGAATGCCGCCGGTGCGGAAGTCGGAGGCTGTGTTAATAGTCCAACCTTCCATCGATTGGGACAACGGCTCCAGTTCGGCATCCAGACGCGTTTCAATGGCCTCGATCGTGCTTAGCTTTTTACCCGTTGGCGTCATGATCGGAGTCTGAGCAAGGATCTTGTTGAGCGTGGCCCGTGTGATCTGCATGAAGGGGAGCGCAATGTCCTGTCCGAAACGGTCGCTGGCAACCAAGTTGTCGCCGCCTTCTTCGGCAACGGTTTGGCTGTCGTTGACGAGGATGATTGCCGCTGCCCCCGCTTTTCGGGCCGTTCTAATTTTGGTCGAGATATACGCCCATTCGGTCAGTTTTTTACCGTCGAAGACGCTGTCGTCGTTTTGTTGCTGGGGCTCACGACGGATCACAACGACGACTTTGTCTTTTACGTTGATCCCATCGTATTCGTCAAAATTGAGCTCGTCTTCGGCGCTGATTCCATAACCGACAAACGCCAGTTCTGCTTTGGCGATATCAAACTTTTTACGACCCAGAAGTTGAGCGTAGCTTTCGTTGGCTACCAAACTGATTTCTCCATCGGGTCCGGTGAGTTGCAGTTTGCTATCAACCGCAGTCCGCCGACGCCCGACTTCGAACGTCTGCTTGAAATCGCCTTCGGTGGGATCAACTAGGCCGGCACTGCGGTAAGCCGCAATGATATGGTCTTCCGAAAGTTTCATTTCCGGAGTTCCGGGCTTGCGCCCTCCTAGTTCGTCCGAGGCAAAATATTTGATGTCGTAGGTCACCCGTTCCAAGGCCGTTTTGAAGGCAGGGGTCCCTTTGCTGGACAATTTCTGCTGCGCCGGTGGATCGGCGACAGCTTGTGCTGCCGCAACTGAACAAGACAACCAACTTATCGCCAATGCACAGCAAAGTATTTGGGGACGCCAATAAGACATGAATGCTCTCTTCTTTGAAAAACGATGGGTTCTGTTGAGCCACTTCTGCAATCGTGGACTTGCTTAACCTAACACGTTCGCGACCGGAAAGTTTCAGGGAATCACAAATCAATTACAGACGATTGGGGGCGTTGAAACTGCCTCCGTAAGCTTCCTCCCAAATGTGGATTGACCCGCAAAGCCCATTTTTGCGAAACTCAGGCGGTGGTCGCTCTTGGACAGCAATTTCAGACGTCCTGAAATTTGCCCAGTGGCCCCCCTCTAAATAGGGGGTGTTTGGGGCGTTAAAGTCGAATGGAAATCCAAATTGTACAATAAGGGTTGGTTGTTGGCCTTAGCGTTGACAGCAAGCTAGATTTGGGTATCGTCCGCGAACTGATATAGCGGACGAGAGGGTCAATTTCGACAATTGACCCCTCTGAGATGTGGCCAGTAACTCCCGGACAAAAAATGGCAAATGACTTAACAAGCTCAATGGACTCCATCGCAACCCCAGGAACTGCAGACGGAATGATCAATAATGGCACCGCAGCGAAGTTTGATCCCGTCGAACTATTGAAATTGATGTTCCTCAGTCGCGAGGGTGACCGTCGCGAGGGCGTGCTCCACCGACAAAGCAAAGGCTGGTTCCAAGTTGCTGGAATGGGCCACGAGGCGATGGCGGCGATTGCCTACGCGATGCAAGACGGTGACTATCTGTTTCCGTACTACCGTGACCGCGCCATGGTGTTGGCTCGCGGGGTCAGCAATGCGGACTTGGCGACGGCCTATTTCGCGAAAGCGGGTTCGTCCAGTAAAGGTCGGCAGATGCCAGGACATTACTCGGATCGATCGAAAAACATTTGGAGCGTGCCGACTCCTACCGGATCCAATTGCCTCCCCGCATGTGGGGCGGCGTGGGCCATGCAACTGGAAGGCAACAAAAATTTGACGGTTGCGACCGTCGGTGACGCGGCGTCCCGCCAAGGCGAATTTTACGAAGCCGTGAGTTTTGCAGTCGAGCGAAATTTGCCAGTGATTTTCGTAGTCGAAGACAACAACTACGGGATCAGCACCAACACTGAGAAGTTCAATCCATTCAAGCTGGATATCTTCCACGACGATTTGGTGAAGCACATCGATGCTCGTCATCCCGAAAAGCTTCATGAGTTCATTTTGCCAGTCATCGAGAAAGCCAGAGCAGGGCAGGGGCCGACCGTTGTTGTCTGTGAACTGGACCGTTTGTGTTCGCATACAAGCAGTGACGATCACCGAGTCTATCGGCCTCAGGAAGAAATCGACGCGATGCAGGATCGTGATCCGATCGACGTTTACTCCAAAGAACTGATCGCCGCGGGCCTGCTAACTCAAGAGAAATGGGAAGCGATCCAAGAGACGATTCGCGAGCAAGTGGATCAGGATTACATCAGCGCCGAAACCGAAACGGATCCCACCGCAGCGGAATTG
>CAZDZX010000352.1:0-3972 GCA_964510005.1 uncultured Pirellulaceae bacterium | reverse complement strand
AATTCCAAAACAAATGATCAACCCGAAGAGACCCCGTTACCGCGTCGAATTTCGATCGGGTGGTGCTTTTCGAATTGTTTGGAAGTGGAAGGACGAAGCGTCGTTTTACTGGTATTCGCAATTCTTGACGACGAATTGAAATCCGCCACCGCTGGGTTCGACGCCAATATTGGTCTTGCGGACGTCGCTGACTTGGCGGTCAACGCCGGCAAGGTACTCGGCCTCGATTTGGCGAATCTGACTTCTGAGTTGCGACGAGTAGAACTGGACTAAGACGGAATCTCGTTCAACGTTCACGCCGGCGTTTTTGGCAAGCTGGGCGTCCCACTTACGAAGCAACGGTCTTCGATGTTGGAAACGCAGCGTCTTGCTTTCTTTTTCTCGGTTGGAATTGATGACCTGTGCCTGTTTTGAGACATTTGCGATTCGCCACAGGTTAGGAGGGTCGGCGGGAACGACACCAATGTGGATCTCGAAATGATCCAACAGTTTTTTGTAGACTTGGATATCGTCGACTTCAAACTGAATTTTCCATCGCTTGTAGTCAGGCAAGCCACTGCCGGTTCCGCTAGGACCACCGTCACGGCTTCCGTAGCCACCCCCTTTGCCCTGAACGGCGGCGTCACCACTGACATGTTCGCTGTTGGCTTGGACTGTAGAAACGGCGTTGGTGACCGCTTCGAGCGCTTCGGCCAGTTGGGGCGTTTCAATTTCAGGGAAATCTTCAACGCCAGGCTCGTGATCATCGTCCTCGAAACCTTCGGGTTTGTCGTTTCCGTCTTCACCAGGGTTATCATCATTGAACTGCGTCACGGTGGGCTGTTCAAACTGAAAAACCGATGTCAGCCAGATCAGGAACATGACGCTGACAACAAAGCCACACAGCAGAACCATCGCCGTCAGAGCAGCGCTAAGCCGATCGTAGCGGCTGGTTTTTGTTTGGATGTTGTCGGTAGGGCGTAGGATAGCAGGCATGTTGTTATTCTTTTGTGTTCACTAGCTATTAGTCTAATAGATCGGCATCGGGACGGATACTTAAATACCATTTCGTCCATTTTCGCTTCAGAACCTGAAATTGTTCAAGGTCTCGCTCACGATCGCCAGTGGGCGTGTATTGAAATTCGTCAATTCGGCGACTGATCAAGCGAAGCCCATTGTGAGCTTCAAGGGCGACTTCGAGATTGGGATCGCCGATTCCGTACAGCAGAGCCGGAACATTGTCGAGGTTCTGTTCGCCGGCGAGGAACGTGATCGCGATCCGCCGTCGGAGATAGTTCTTCGCCCCCAGCATCGTTTCCAAAAAGGCTTTCGTTTTGCCTCGATCTTCGCTGCCGGATTCTTGACGGAACTCGCGAACGGATCGCTTAAGAGCATTTCTCAATTCCAGCAGAGCCCGCTCATCAAGATCCTTATCCGACAACGCGGAAATCAAATCCTTGAGGCTTTTCTCGGCGTCCGAATTGACGACTTGGCCATTGCTGTCCTGAACGAGGTTTCCAGTTCCAAATCCTTCATCGCCGTCCTGTTGAGACTGCGTTGGCGGAAGGTTGATGACTTCACTGGCTCGAACCAGAAATAATAGCGACAAACCCGTCGCACAATTGTCCGGCATGGCTTGGTTGCGATTGTTGGTTGGCAACGCTCCGTTACCGGCTTGCGTTCCGGCGAGATAATCGACTCCCGTGTCGTACCAGCGGCTGAGGCCTTTGCCCGGGTTGCCATCGGCCTGCTCCTTGAAGAACGCGTATCGCTCCAAGGCGTACATGTAGTACGGATTCCATGGGCCTCTTTTCAATGGGACTACAAAGTTTTTGACGTACCACTGATCAGCTGAATTTCGGCAACTCCGTAGAGAGTTTTTGTCAAACTTAACCACTGGCTTTCCACCTGAGGCCCAGACGGTTTCAAAATCCGATTCTTCGTCATGGGGAGGCACGTAAACGGAAATGTTTTTAGGTAAATCCTGACCGAAGGCTGTCGTAGAGCTTGCCGTCGATAGATCCTTGGTGCGGGGTGTCAAGTTAAGCATGTCGGCCAGCAGTAGCACGGAACTGGCGGACGCTGAGTGAATGGAAACGGATTGCGTTCCCGAGGCCTCTCCGATTCGAGGTCGGTAGCTCCATGAGCCATCGTTCCGCTGGTAGTCGACAAAGAACTGCAGCAATCGGCCGACCTTTTTGGGTTCGATCGAGATGCGATGTTGCTTGGCAACGAACATCGCCAAAGCAGCGAACTGTGCCTGAGACGTGTCTGGGATTTTTTCGTTTTGGTATGTAAAGCCTCCATCGTCAAGCTGACGTTCGAGGAGTGCGTTGAGGATCTTCTGGGCCTGTAGCGCGTACTTTTTCTCGTCATACTCAAGCAGTGTGATAATGGCGACGCAGGGAAAATAAACTTCCCGATTGTTCATCAGGACCGCCGAACCCTTGTCTGCTTTTTTCGCCAACTCTTCGACGAGCTTTTTGACGAAAGGGTCTTCGGTTGGAACTCTGCCTTCGTATCGCTTGTGATATTCGATCAGGGCGAGAGCCGAGACGGCTCGATATCTCAGCTCTCCGCTGGTGCTCCGAAGGTATTCCGCAGCTCTCGTTGCGATTTCCTTGACCCTTGGATCTTCCGGGTTCTTGTATTTGACTTGGGCAGACGCTTGCGACTGCAAGCAGAGGCAGCAGAGAGCGAGCGAGACGATGCAACTGCGGAAGAAATTCGCAGAATGAAAAGGTAACATTTCCAACACTTCGCGCCTCCAAAGGATCGGGAGAGTCCCCGGTAGTCCTATAATTTCCTGTTTTGCCTAAGAATACTATACTTTTTCGGGCCTGACTGTCAATCTAAGACGCTTCACAAGCGAAGATAAACGTATCGGATTTACGTTAGTGCTGAGTCATTTTCCGATGATAGGCCTTACACACGGATCATAAATCGAAATGAATGCCATGAGAACCTTCCTCCACCCTATCGTTTCGCTCGCTGGAATCGCATTGTTGATGTGCGGTCTGTTTACCGGCTGCGAATCCGGTATCGTGGTTGGGGATAACAACTATCAGGGGGAAGTTCAGACGGCTGAGCCCCAAAAAACCGGAGAAACAGGTCCTGTGGAAAGCAATCAAGAAACAACAGAAACCACGTCAGCCGATCCGACAGATCCGTCAGAAAAGGCAGTCCTTGAAACAGCAACCTTTGCCGGCGGTTGTTTTTGGTGTGTCGAAGCTGTTTTCCAAAAACTCGAAGGCGTTTCCACCGTCGTCCCTGGTTATATGGGGGGGGCAACCAAGAATCCGACTTATTACGAAGTCTGTTCGGGAACCACGGGACACGCGGAAGTCATTCAAATCAAATTCGACCCCAAGAAGATTTCCTTCGAAGAGCTTCTGTCGGTCTTCTTTCAGACTCACGATCCCACGACGCTTAACCGTCAAGGCAATGACAAAGGAACTCAGTACCGAAGTGCGGTTTTCTATCACAGCGATGCTCAAATGAAGATCGCTCAAAAGGTCAAAGAGAAGCTCGACGAAAACGAAGCGTTTCCAAGACCGATCGTCACCGAGATCACTAAAGCGGCTGAGATGTACGTGGCCGAAAACAATCACCACAACTACTTCAATGAGAATCCCAACGATGGCTATTGCCAGTTCGCGATTCCGCCAAAGCTCGAAAAGCTGAAAAAGGTGTTCGGCGACAAGCTCAAGAAGAAGTAGTGTTGGGCAAGAGTAAGCTGCCGATTCAGTTGGCCGAGCACTGTTTGTAGCCCCGAAAAGGCGGCAGGATTGTACTGGAACGCTTTACGCCAACGGCTCAAGCAGTGGCCGTGGCCTAAGGCTTTTGAACTTTGGGTTACGGTCACCGAAGGTTTCAACCCGAGGTTTCCGCGGCCTGGCAACACTATGCATCCCGGAGGGACGCCAGCGATGCAAGCGCTATGGGGTGGGTTTGTGCATAATTTCCAGTGCTTCACAGGCCTAAAAGGCGCCA
>CAZDZX010000351.1:0-4012 GCA_964510005.1 uncultured Pirellulaceae bacterium | reverse complement strand
GCCACCCCCAAATCCGTCGACGAATTCAGCTCCGTTCAAAGTCTTCATTTTGCTGCGGCTAGTAAAAGCCAGTGGCGAATCATTCGTCAATTGATCGACCAGCAGTCTTTCAAAAATATCCATCTCTAATTCTGGACGAAAATCTTCTGCGGGTTGAGGCCGGTAGCTGATTTCGATGCCCCACAGAACCGCATCTCGAATCTCAGGTGTCGACTTGGGCGAAAGTAAATCACTTTCGAAAGCCTCCATAAAGCGTTCATCAATCAAAGAGCGAGGACAACCGGTGTAGTACAGTTGACGGAGCGATGGAGGCGATGCAAGCAAAATCGAAGTAACCTTTTCGGCAACGTGTTCTGATTCCTGATCCAAATACCTGAGGAGGCGATTGAAAATCAATTGGCTACCCCGGTGTGTTTTTCGCTGCGGAAAGATCTCTAACAGCGACATGGCCTTGGATTTGAATTCTGCATCTAGCTCTTGGTCGTACTTATGTCCTCGTTCGAAGAAATCGTTTTCGTTGAACGCGAATCCGGTCCAAAACAGCGCCTCATCGGACCCATCGCGGACTTGGGATTCCACAAAACCGACAACGTCCGCTGCCGACAATGTGGCAAGCGCTGCGGAAAAGCCACTTAGATAAATTCCAGACTTTGAGTCTCCGCCACGGATGGTCAACGAGGCATGGTCGGCAAGGAATTCGTTCAACAGGCCTTTGAATGCCTTAATTTGCTCATCGGATTCGCAAAGCTCTCCGCAAGCTGTGATTGCGTTGGCTTTCGTTTTCGGTTCCTTGTCCGTCCGAGCGACACGCAACCACTGCCGGAAAGTTCTGCCTGCGTAGATCCTTTCCAACCGACCGGGATCAACCCCGCGATCCGTCGGGGCGTGAGCGCTATCGCGAACCGCTGGCGTCTTTTCCGAGCGCGTCACTCTGACGATTTCGCGTTCGCCGCGACTCATAACGACCTGAGACGGAGTCACCTCAAAGCTCGTTTTCCCGTCACCATCGCTGACGGCAGAAAACTCATAGTTGCCACTGCGGACATCGAAGGACGATCCCGAACTGGTATCTAGGACTCGAATCAGGTCGCCGTTCTCACGGACTTCGACTTTCACATTTTTGTCTTCCGTTTCGATCACCAATTCGCCTTGATTGGTCACCACGCGGATGATCTGGGGTGCGAACAGCCACATCGGCAGGGCGATCATCCCCAACAAAAGCGCCGCAACCCAAAACCCACGACCGCCCTTGGATTTCTGCATCGCAGGGGCCGTTTCCACAGAACGCGAAATGCTTTTGGAAGGGTATCGCGTTACTCTGACGGGCCAGTCTTTACGCTCCTGCTGCAAACACTTCACCAATGCTTCGGCCGCAGGGATTCGATTGGCAGGTTGCTTCTCCAACAGGGCAAGCGTCAAATCCGAGAGCTCCTCATCGCAGCAAGCGCCCGCTTCGATCGGCGACGGAGGCTGCTGAGTCTGGATCGCTTGCAGGGTCGCCAATATCGTCGGCGATCCAAAGGGCAGCCTGCCGGTAAGCATCTGGTAAATCACACAGCCCAAAGAAAACAAATCGCTGCGGGCATCCAATTCCTGACCTTTGGCCTGCTCAGGAGACATAAAATTCGGTGTGCCTGCGAGCATCCCCGTCGCTGTCAGGTTCGGGTCGCTATCGGTGATACGAACCAAACCAAAATCCAGTATTCGAATTTTGCGGTCGGGCTCTCCAATCCAAATATTGGCGGGCTTGATGTCGCGATGGACCAACTGTTGGCCGTGGGCAGCCTCCAAACCTTGGGCGATTTGAATCGCAAAGCTGCGAACTTGAGATTCTTCCAATGGCCCTTCACGCAGCAGCAAACTCTCAAGCGTTTCACCCGGGAGCCAGCGCATCGCGATCCAAGCCAAACGATCCTGTTGGCCGACTTGATAGATGGTGACCACATTTTCATGGTCGATCGAGGCCGCGGCCCGAGCTTCGGCAACAAATCGATCCCGAGCGATTTCACCCAAAGACGGACGCAGCACTTTGAGTGCGACGACACGGTCCAAGGCAAGATCGTGGGCGCGAAACACGACACCCGTGCCCCCGGCACCGATTAATTCCAGCAGCCGAAATCCGGCCAGCATGCCAAGACTCTCTGAATCTTCTGGATCGGGACTCACATACCGCAGGACTTCGGCGGCACGATCATGCATCACCTCGTTGGCGCCGATGCGATTTTGCGTGATGTCGCTGCCGATGTCGGATTGGACCAACCGTCGCACCAAATTTTCCACGACTGCCGCGTCGTCGCTGAATGCCTCCGAGGGCTGCATCGCTTTGGAGACGCATTCGGAAAGCGTATCCGAGGGATTGAGACCCCGCAGCGTATCGTGGCAGTTGTCGCAGATTTCGACATGAGACTCGCACTGGTCGAGGTCGGGAGGAACCAGTTTCCCCTGCAGGAATTTAACCAGCGTCTCTTGATCTGGGCATTTTTCGTCGCGAGGTGCAGTTATCATTTTCGGTCTCCCTAAGCTCTTATTTTATTCCAACAAGAGACACTATGCGCCTCGAGTGACCAAATTGTGGCGAAGGTGGATCTTTTTTTAAAAAAAGTCTGACAGCCAGAGTCCACGCAATTTTGGCCAATACCGGCTAGATGGTAGGCGGAACTCGCAAAGCGATTTGTCCGCAGCGACTTGTTTGGTCATTCCTCGCGCAGCCATTGCGCACAAACCGGCGACTAGCGCCCAATGGCACTTACTTTAGGCCAGCGGCCGCGAAGTGGCGAATAACCTCAACGAGGTTAGATCATTAGCCCAGGGTTCTTGAACCCTAGGTCCCCGGTCTCAAAGTTCGAGAGCCTTGGGCCATTGCTTACGCTGTCTTGCCCCGTTGGCGTAAAGCGTCGCAGTGCAATCCTGTCGCCCCTTCGGGGCTTAAAAGAATGGGTGGGTCATCGATCCATGGGCTCACGCCCATGGCTACATGCTTTCGCCCCTTCGGGGCTGAAATCTTGGGGCTCTGATGCATGCCAAAAAGGTTTGATTCTTATCGCATATGGGAGCTGCACTGCCTAAAGTAAGTGCCATTAGCGCCTTGCCGCTGACTACAGCAGACCCTCCAGCTCATCACGGAGTCGTTTCATCAGCCGCGATTTGGCCGAATAAATTGTCCAAGGGCTGACTCCTGTGGCCTTGGCCGCCGCGTCGACCGATTCGGCGTCTTTCATCACCCGCTCCAATGCTCGCCACGTCTCAACCTTGAAATCGTCCTTCATGCTTTCCATCGCCTGGGCTACCAACAACCGAGCATAGTCGATATCCCACGTCGATTCTGCTTGCTGAACCGGAGCCAAACTTTCGATCATCGATTCCGATGCCGGTTGAACTTTCGAGGACTTGCGACGACGAAGTTCACGGTAGCGATTGATGGTGACGGTCCTCAGCCAACCTCGCAGTGATTTGGTCGAATCGTATTTGAGCTGGGGTAGCTTTTGAAAAACTCGGGTCAGAACATCCTGCACCAAATCCGCTGCATCGGTTTGATTCAAGCCAATTCCGCGGGCCCAGTAAAAAATCAGCGGCGTGTAGAGCGTGACAAATCTCTCCCAGGCCTGTTCATCGGGTCGATCGGCAAAATCTTGCAATCGCAACAAGAGGCTTTCAGAGGTTGTGGTCATCGTCGCTCGGGGTTTCGCAGGGATATTCTCCACAATAGCAGCAGTACCGCTCAAAGAAAACTATTTTCGTTATTCTGGGAAGAACGGCGTCTTTTCAGCGACGAGTGATCGGAATTAGAACGAACTTTTCGGAGATCATTTTGCATGCAGCCGCGTCTCGTCGAGCCCTTGCGTGATCTAACTTCTTCGAGCACTCAAAGTCGAAGAGAGCTTCGCACTCAAAGCCCCGATAGGGGTGACAGCATGTAGCCACGGGTGTCAGCGTGTCAGCCCGTGGTCTCCGATTCAACCCAATTCACAAAGTCCCGAAGGGGCCGAAGCGCGAAACCCATTGCTGTCACCCC
>CAZDZX010000350.1:0-4017 GCA_964510005.1 uncultured Pirellulaceae bacterium | reverse complement strand
GTCAGACGTTTCTTTGTTCTGCGGACAATTTTCCGACGATGTATATCGACCTTCAATGGTGGCAAGTCGCGCTGGCGACACTGCTGATGCTGATTAATGCCGGACTGTCGGTGGCGTTGAAGTTGGGGCTGGAAAAGTCTCTGTTGATCGCCAGTGTGCGGACCGTGGTGCAGTTGTTCCTGATCGGTTTGGTGTTGGAATGGGTGTTCCAAGTTGAACGCTGGTATGTGGTCGTTTTGTTGGGCTGTTTGATGACCGGAATCGCCGGTTGGACTGCTGCCGGTCGCAGTCGCAGAAAGATCGCGGGGGTTAAATTCGATTGTTTGGTTTCGATCTGGGTAAGCTCTTGGTTGGTCACCGGGTTTGCCTTGTTCTGTGTATTGCAGGGCAACGAAAAGTGGTATCAGCCGCAGTACGCGGTGCCATTGTTGGGGATGGTGTTGGGGAATATTCTTAACGGAATCACGTTGGGGCTGAATTCACTGACGGAGTCGCTGACATCACGTCGCGATCAAGTGGAATCGTTGTTGGCGTTGGGGGCGACGCGCTGGGAAGCGGCTCGCGAGCCGATCGTGGAGGCGATGAAGACGGGAATGACCCCGATCATCAATGCAATGATGATTGTTGGATTAGTGAGTCTGCCGGGGATGATGACGGGGCAGTTGGTTTCGGGCATGGAGCCGATGCATGCGGTGAAGTATCAGATTGTGATCATGTTTTTGATTGCCTCGGCGACCGCGATGGGAACCGCCGGGGTGGTGTTGTTGGCTTTTGTGAGGCTGTTCAACAGAGACCACCAATTTTTTCATCAGAAAATGTCAGAGTGAGTCGGAATCGATCCTGCAGACGAGTCATCCCCGCATTCCGCCAGAAGGCGGCGAACATCCTACCCGCGCGATGAAAACTCACTATAAAAGAGACTTCACGATGAATGCCCTCACGATGAATGACTCACTATGAAAGCCGCAGTTCTAGAGCAGTTTGAACAGCCTCTGAATGTGACTGAGGTCCGTGATCCTGAGGTTCCTGTTGATGGTGTCGTCATCGAAGTGAAGGCATGTGGAGTCTGTCGCTCTGACTGGCACGGGTGGAAGGGCACCAATCATGTGATCGATTTGCCCCATATTCCGGGGCACGAGTTCGCCGGTGTTGTTGTGGCAGTCGGTCAGGATTGCAAACGTATAAAAGTAGGTGATCGGGTAACCGCTCCGGTGATCATGGGTTGCGGGCAGTGTCCTACCTGTCGAATTGGCCACCTGACGATTTGCGATGATCAGTACGTGGTGGGGTTTTCTGGCAATGGTGCATTTGCCGAACGCGTATCAGTGCCGTTTGCGGATGCGAATGTGGTTGTGTTGCCTGACGCGATCAGCGATGAAGTGGCAGCGGCGCTTGGTTGTCGAACGACAACGGCATTTGCCGCGGTGGTTGATAAAGCGATGGTCAAAGCCGGTGAATCGCTGGCAGTGCACGGGTGCGGTGGCGTCGGGTTGTCTGCCATTCTGATCGGAGCATCCGTGGGGGCCTGCGTAGTCGCAGTCGATGTGGTCGATGAAAAGCTTGAACTTGCCAAAGAAATTGGCGCGACGCATGTCATCAATGCAGCAAAAGAAGCCGATGTTGCATCGGCGATTCGAGAGATCACCGATGGCGGAGCGCAGGCATCCATCGAAGCGCTGGGAATCACCGAGACGTTCCACAATTCGCTCCGGTGTCTGGCGAAGCTGGGGCGTCATGTACAGATTGGTCAGCCGCTCGATGTTCATGCCAATCCGCCAATCCCATTGCTTGACACGGTCTACTATCGGCAACTGGTGCTGATGGGTTCCAGAGGGTTGCCCGCGCATCGATTTAGCGCATTGTTTGATTTACTGTCGTCGGGTCGAATCGATATGCAAAAACTGATCAAGAACAGAATTTCATTAAATCAGGCCAGCGATGTTTTCGAGCAGATGAACAATCATGAAGATGTCGGGATGACATTGATCACTGATTTTTTAAGGTAGCCAGTTGCCTGCGACCGGAAATGTCACACCAATGTTGCCATGCGGCTTAGGCGTCCTGCTGGTCCTTGATGAATTTTTCCATGGCCGCCAAAGTCTGAGGGCTGACGTGGTGTTCGATTCCTTCGCTGTCGATTTCGGCGGTCTTTTCATCAACCCCTAACGCCAGCAAGAAATTCATTACCAGTTCGTGGCGCTTCTTCATGCGAACGGCCAAGGTCGTGCCTTTTTTGGTTAGTGTGATCGGCTGATAGGGAGCCGTTTCCATCAGGCCTTCGTTTTGCAATCGTCCCACCGTCCGCGAAACCGTCACATGGCTGACGGCAAAAAATTTGGCCAGATCGCTGACACGGCACTGGTCTTTCTGGGCAAGGACATCGTAGACGGCTTCGACGTAGTCCTCGGCCGTTTCATTGGCGTGTTGACTGCGGGTGCGGGTGAGCGCGTCAGATCGTTGTGATTTTTTAGCCATCAGGATGCAAGCAGGTTCCAAAATAGTTGAAGGCGAGCGGTTGACTCAAATTGTAGCATGTGCTACATTAACTGTAGCACATGCTACGGTTTGGGGCTTTGTTGATTCGAATTCATTGGATTTTTCGGGAATTGTAAGAGATATGCGTGCAAGAACAAAAGGATTTACGCTGGTCGAATTGTTGGTCGTGATTGCCATTATCGGCATTTTAATCAGCATGCTATTGCCCGCCATTCAGCAGGTACGGGAGGCGGCGCGGCGCGTTCAGTGTGCCAATAATCTACGGCAAATCGGGCTGGCGGCGCTGAATTACGAATCGGCCAATTCACATTTGCCTCCCGGATACCTTTCGACAGAGACCCGCAACGGATCGGTGCCCAATGGTGTGTTCATCGATTCTCAGACATGGGACGCGGGACCGGGTTGGGGTTGGGCCAGCTTTTTGCTTCCCTTTATGGATGGCAATGTGGTTGCCAGTCAACTGAATTTTGAGGCACCGATTTGGGACGGGGCTCATCGTGAATTGATCCAAACTCAATTTCCTGTTTTTCTGTGCCCCTCCTCTTCTGGAGATTCGGAGCCCTTTGAAGTGGTGGACGGATCGGAGGCACCTTATTCCCCGGACGGATCGACGGGGTTGCGTCTGGGGCGCAGTCACTATGTGGCCAGCCATGGTCAGGAATCCTGTTGGGGGGAGTGTGGTGCGGCTCCAGTGAACACAATTTTTACCAATATCTACGATTCTGAAACCACCGATTTGGCGGTCAGTGGAGACATTCGGATTGTGTCTGACGGACCATTCTACCGAAATTCAGAGACACGGATTGCGGAAGTCACCGACGGGACTAGTAACTCGATCTTTTTCGGGGAGCACTCGTCGGCATTGAGCGACAAAACGTGGGTGGGGGTGGTGCCTGGAGCAACCGTTCATCCAAAATTTTCTTCTCCTGAAAATGGTGAAGACAGCGCGGCGACGTTGGTGCTGGTGCATTCTGGTCCCTCTGGCGGCGAAAAGGATATGGCGGGATTCCCGATTATCCACCCGGTTAACTTTCCGACCTTTCATGTCGGACAGATGTTTTCCGAGCATTCCGGTGGCGGAAACATTTGCTTCGGTGACGGTTCGGTGCATTTCTTCAGCGACGATATCAGCTTGATTACCTTCGCCGAACTCAGCAGCATCGGTGAAGGCGAACTCCCAGGGGAGTATTAAACAAATGGGCAAGAAGATTCTGTTTTCCTTAGTGGGTTTGTTGCTGTTGGTGGCTGTCGTTGTCTGGTTTAGCAACCGTGGCTACGGCAAAGTCAGCGACGACAGTTGGCAGGTTGCAAAGGCCATTTGCGGCGCCTGCATGGAGAAAAGCGAAACCCGGATTGAGAAAGTAGAAGCCTTGCTGGCCGATCCCGCAGGCGACCTCGAAATATCCGACCAAGAGCGTTTGTGGTTGCAGCAGATGATCGACAAAGGAAAGGATGGCCAATGGGGCGTGGCTGCCAAATGGGCGCGGCAAATGATGAAAGAACAAGTCGATTTTCCGTAAG
>CAZDZX010000349.1:0-4057 GCA_964510005.1 uncultured Pirellulaceae bacterium | reverse complement strand
GGGCCGGTTCCCACCGGCCGTGTTTGCGATCGGCCGGTGGGAACCGGCCCTACACTGGATTTTCTGCAGCCGAACGGTCTGCACTTCGCTAGTGAGCGTTGAATCGCTGATTTCAGAGCCGCAAACAACTGACCGAAATGTTATGACATATCCATTGTGTCGGTGTCGGCAGGCAGATCACAGCCTAGAAGCCTTTGCCACCTCAACGATGCTTCAACCTTGAGGCTGCACGGCATCCAACGCCCTGACGATTTGCCCAACGACTTGCTTGCTGGAACGGCACGCCGATTCCAGCAACGGTACGCCTTCGCCCGCGTAAGAACCGGCATACCAGATCCGCCGCGATGCTTTCTGGTGAATGGCTGCTAATTGCTGAATCAATCCCTTCGTGGAAGCGTTCACGACCGGACGCTGCAAAACCGATTCGGCAATCACGCTGCTCCTGTCGATGTCGTTTGGAAAAATCGACTGGAAGACATCTCGTACACCAGCCGGCCATGTCGGATGAAACTGATTCATCCAGACCGTGCACATCGGTTGACTGTGATTCGACGTAAAATTGAACGTCGACCACTGTTCCTTTGATTTCGGCATCACACTGGCATCCAAGTGAACCGCCACCGGCACATCGGTGTACACAAACTGGTTCAAGACTGCGATTTCATCAGGATGATCGGCTACCAATCGTTCCACATGATTGGCTTGAGTGGCGATGATCGCATGATCAAACATTTCTTCATCACCAGCGGACCAAACCGCGACCTGATCGTCCCGTTGCTCGATTCGCTCAACCGTTGTCGACATGTGGATCGAATTGACGTGAGCGAGCAGTTTCTTGGCCGCATCCGCAGAACCCAACCGCGTCCGCAGCAGTGAGCTTTCGTTTCCCTGTCCGACAATCCGATTCAGGGCGTCCAAAACGATCACGGCCGGATAATCCAGCAGTTCCGCAATTGAACAAGTAAACACGGTCGCCGACAACGCCGGGTAGAGAAAGTGCTTCAGAAATCTTGAATCAAGTTCCGACTGAGCTTGCTGGCCAATAAAATCACCAAAGCAAGCTTCCTCTGACCCGCCCGCCAGAAAAGCTTGACCCGTTTGCTTCAGAAAATTCAATTGCTCGAACACCCGCCGCGGCTGCGCCTTGAGCATCGAAAACAACAAGCTGGATTTCGAATAGGGCAGCCTCGCGTGAAAGAAGACTTTGTCCTGCTCCAGAAAAACCTGACTGCTTTCTACTGGTTCAACTTCGACACCCGCATCGCGATAAAGCTCAACGACAGTCGGCCATAGCGCGGCATTGAACATCCGAGACGGAATATCGCCATGAGCGGGACTTTCAACTCCTAGCAGCTCTGCAAAATCATGCGAGTTCTTCGCCAGTCCGGGCTTAGCGGCTTGTTCAAACACGGTAACGTGATGCCCAAATTTCGCCAAATACCAGGCGGCTGAAAGTCCTGCCACACCGGATCCGATAATTGCGATGCGAGCGTTAGATTTCATGAACCACCAGACAAAAGGAAGCGAAGATCAAACCAACACGCGGACGTCGCCTTCACGTTTCGTGAATCCGGATTCATCCAGATACTCACACAGCGGAACGCACCATTTGCGAGTCGTGTCCAGCAGTTGCCGTATGTCGCTCATGGACAAACCGCCGGATTGACCGATCGCTTCACTCAATTTCGCTTTAGCTTCATCAATTCGGCTGGCATGGAAATAATAATCGCTGTTAATCGCGACCAAATCACCGTTCTCTGTCGCCATTGTCAACAGTTCGCCAACGGAATCGCGGTTCTTCGTGGCGCCGGCTTCCAGTTCTTTGACCGTGGGCGGTTTCAGTTCACTGGCGTACAACTGTTGCACCAACTGTTCCAGCAGAACCTTTTGGCCCTTTGACAGTTTCGGCCCGTAGCCTTCCAACGCCACGGCGTTCACGTTGGCGACCACCTTCTTTTCCTTTTTCAAATGCTGGATCACTGGCTCCAGCAGTTCCTTTTGTTCCAGCCACGCAAACTCATTGTCGACCACGTTGCGAGCATGATTGAATCGCAAAGGATGGGCTTCGTGGAGTCTCGCCAACACTTTGACGACCAGTTCGGCGAGGTCCTCGAACCGATCACGGTGCATCGAAATGCTGCGGGTTTGGGAAACAGGTGTCACAATCAGTTCACCTGATTCAACCAACTGCTTCCACAACTCAGGATCATCGGCCACGCCTGCCGTTCGAGGCCATTTGTCAGAACTGAACGCGGGATCATTGGAAAGATAAACCGCCGACGCGGCGCGGACTTGAGGGTCTTCCGATCCCATATTGGCGACGTGTTTCAAATCCGTTGGCGTGGGCTTTTTCAATGCGATGGCTTCGGTGTTCAGGACCTTGCCTCCGCCAATGGTGATCACTGGCGATTCGATGCGAATCACAAAGGGCTGATTCCAAACGGCGACAGCATCTTCAGACAGCCAGATCTGAGCCGTACACGATTTACCGGGCTCCAATTCTCGACAACCGAGCAACCGTACCGTGCCGGCCAGTTCTGCCGTTCCGACATGAAACCGGACCCGTGCTCGATCTTTTAGCGGACGCTTGATGGTGGAAAGCAAATTGATTCGCACGGTGATCAATCGCGACGGAACCAAATGCCCTTCGGCTGCCAGTTCGTGGCCTCTACTGATATCCTGCAATCGAATACCGGCTAAGTTAATGGCGGCCCGCTGACCGCGTGATGCTTGTTCGCTATTACTATCGTGATTCTGAATTCCACGAACGCGAACCGACATTTGTCCAGGCTGGACTTCGACCGAATCGCCCTGTTTCAGGGTGCCGCTACTGACGCTGCCGGTGACCACGGTGCCGTGTCCTTCGATCGTAAACGCGCGATCGATCGCCATGCGAAAGGGCGCCATCTGCCGGTTGGCAATATTTGACTTGGCGACTTTTTCCGCACCCGCGGCAAGGGCCAAACGCAGATCCTCGATGCCCATTCCTGTTTTGGAGCTGGTTCGAATGATGGGAGCATCCCGCAGGAAAGTATCCCCCACGATTTGGCGAATTTCGTCTTCCACCAAATCCAACCAGTCCTCATCGCACAAATCGCACTTCGTCAGCGCAATCACGCCGTAATTCAGATCCAACATGCGCAAAATATCAAGGTGCTCAAGCGTCTGTTGCTTGACCGAATCATCACCGGCCACAACCAGCATGACCATATCCATCCCGGTGGCTCCGGCCAGCATCTGGCGGACGAACTTTTCGTGACCCGGCACGTCGACCACGCCAATCCGAAACCGGTCGATCGCCAGAAAGGCATACCCCAACTCGATCGTAATGCCACGCTTCTTTTCTTCGGGTAGCCGATCGGTGTTGGTGCCCGTCAGCGCTCCGATCAAAGAAGTTTTTCCGTGGTCGATATGGCCGGCGGTGCCCAGAATTAAGTCCGTCAATTCGTCAGCGGACATCAACCCGTTTTCCGATAAAGGATTGCTCCGCAGCCAACGCAGATCACAGCCTTCTGCATCTTCAGTTCACTGACGACTTGCGGGCGAATGGTCTGGTGGCAGTTGCCACACGTACTCAAGTCCGTTTCGGCAAGAGCTTCCTCGCCCTTTGTTTTGACGACATGTCGATAGGGGCCTTTCAGGTCCGAGTGAATTTGCTTTTCAGACTGAGCCAGATCTTCCTTGATTTGTGATTCTTGAATCTCCAACTCTTTTAGTTCGGCGGTCACTTTGGCGTCGATCGCATCCAGTTCGGATTGCGACTTTTCCATATTCTCAGTCGCGGTCTGGACTTCCGCTTCGAGGGCGTCAATCTTTTCGAGGGTTTCAAAGATCTCGTCGGCTTGGCAACTGTTCGCCTGCTCGTCCGCCGCGATCCGATCTTTGATAAGCTGAAATTCTTTGTTCGACTCAGCCGTGTTCAGCTTGCTTTGCAGATCAGCCAGTTTGGCTTCGCGATCGTCCAACTGCGATTGTTTGGCTCTGGCTTCCTTGCGAGCCGCCAGCAATTCCTCTTTTTTTTCTTCGAGAACTTTGACAAAACCATCGCGATTGGTTT
>CAZDZX010000348.1:0-4059 GCA_964510005.1 uncultured Pirellulaceae bacterium | reverse complement strand
CGGATTTGACCAGCTTCTTCAGCACGGCCAACGCCACACCGGTGTGCGGACAGCAGTACATGCCCGTCATGTCGGCTTCGGCAGCGGCTTGAGCCAATTCTGCTTCGCTGGCTTGCTCCACAATTCCGTCGGTTTCTTGAACCGCTTTGACGGCTTTGTGGTAGCTGACCGGATCGCCGATTCGAATCGCATTGGCCAGCGTTTCACCGGCCGTAACCGAGACCTTGTCTGAAAATCCGTTCTTATAAGACTGATAAAACGGATCCGCTTTCTCTGCTTGAGCGGCAACCAGTCGAGGCATTTTGTTGATGACGCCCAGATCCATCATCAAGCGAAAACCCTTGTGCAAGGCACTGATGTTGCCCAAGTTCCCGACCGGGATGATGATCCAATCGGGAACTTCCCAATCGAACTGCTTGATGATTTCGATGCCGACTGTTTTCTGGCCTTCGATCCGTAGACTGTTCATCGAGTTGGCTAGATAGATGCTCTGATCTTCGGTGACTTCCTTGACGATCTTCATGCAGCCATCAAAGTCCGTATCCAACGCCAACACGTGGGCCCCGTTGGAAACAGGTTGAATCAACTGCGCCGTGCTGACTTTGCCGGCCGGCAAAAAGATAATCGCTGGGATGCCGGCATAGGCAGCGTAGGCCGCCAGCGCAGCGCTGGTGTCTCCGGTACTGGCGCAGGCCACGGCTTTGACCGGATTGCCCGGCATCGACATCATTTGTTTGACGACACTCACCAGCACCGTCATGCCCAAGTCTTTGAACGATCCCGTGTGACTGTTGCCGCACAGCTTCATCCATAGATCCGGAACGCCCCATTGGCGACCCAGCCTTTCGGCCCAAAACAGGTTCGTGTTACCTTCGCACATGCTGACGACATTTTCGTCTCGCAGTGAGGGGACGACCCATTCTCGCATCGCCCAGACGCCACTTCCGTACGGCCAATTGGTAGTGCTGGCCCGCGAGTCAAATAGCTGTTGCCATTTGTAGGCGTTCATCTGCTTAAGCGAATCGCGCTCGTGATAGACCTCTAACAAGCTGCCGCATTTCGGGCAGGTGTAGATTACATCGTAGATCGAATGTTTGCCCTCACAGCCAGCAAAGCACCGAAAGTAAGTTTGGGAGGTTTGGGTTTTTAGTGAGTCAATTGTGGTGGTGGTAGACATGGCAAATGTTCACATAGGTTTCAGATTCCACCAAGTTAATCTCTAGGCGGAATCGTTACCAGCATGAAGAAGGGGGCAAAGGGAAGGGGTGCTCGAACAATGGGGTGGATGGTATCCAGCGGCGGCCAATTAAGTGTCGATTCGTGGAAATCGTGTTCCCAACGGCCAGCGACAACGTGGATTGAATTGCCGCCATTGCAGACACAGTAACGTCGTCACGGAAACTCGGGTGTCTTGAGGGAAACCCTTGGGAGCCCGAGGTTTAAGGTTCTGTTGGGCCGTTTTGCTGGTCAAACAGCCGTTTGAATTCCGGATGGACTTCGACCAGCACCCGCTGTGGCGGCCCGGCTTGGCCCTGGATCACCTCGGGTGAGTCATGCTGACAGCAGGCACTGCGAAATGCGTACTTTCAGCTTTTTCTTTTTCGTGACCAAATCGCCTTTTTGAAACAGCATCCACAAGAGCGACACCGGTGGAAGCAGCACCTGGACGATCAAGTGAAAAATCGCGGACAAGCAACCGATTTTGGGGTCCTGCCTCACAAAATCGACGGCCTTGAGGGTCACTCGCCGATCGCTGAACATGCCACAGCTGCAGCAGCGATCCGGCATCACATCACCGTGGGCAATCCAAATGGCTTCAAGATTAGAATTCAAGTTTGACATCGAAAAGGGTCATCAATAATGTGTTGTCATTGCAAACCCGTGACGAGCTTGAACTGTTGACAACTGAAATCGAAAATTTGTTGATGCCGTTGGCCGAATGGAAACAGGCTCTCAGCCAGCACCTTAATCGAGTCCGGAAATGGACCGAGCCGTACCAACAGCGACGCGCGGCAGGAACATCTCATCCGGTCGAAGATTTTTTGTTCGTCTACTACCAGTATTCTTCCGGCCAGCTACAGAAATGGCATCCCGGCATGGGTGTTATGTTGGAGCCCGATTCCACAACCGCCGGGTATTTTGATTCGAAATACTATCGAGCGGATTCTTCGAAAGTGTTTGCGGACACTTCGTTGATGTCGAAAAAGGAGTCGGATCGCCTGCGTTGGACGGCCAATATGTTGCGTCAAACGGCTGCCAGAAAAGGCAATTTTTCTTGTCTGGGTTTGCACGAGTGGGCGATGGTTTATCGCGGCTCGGAAGTCCGTCACGAAAAAACGACGCCGCTGCGATTGCCGCAAGCAGAGATCGATGCGATCGTCGAATCGCGACCACTGACCTGTACGCATTTTGATGCGTTTCGTTTCTTTGCCATCGACGCCCGTCCGCTAAATCAGATCCAACCAACGCTTGAGTCCCGCCCTGAATTGGAACAGCCGGCTTGCATCCACGCCAATATGGACCTCTACAAATGGGCATTTAAATCGATGCCGTGGGTGGGCAGCGAGTTGTTGGTTGAGTGTTTTGCACTGGCGATGCAGGCGCGGGAAATCGACATGCGGGCCAGCCCCTACGATCTTTCGGGCTACGGCGACTACAGCCCGATTCGCATTGAAACTGCATCCGGACGATCGGAATACGAGCAATTGCAGCGGCAAATTTCACAGCGGGCGGCTCCGCTGAGAAACAAGCTGATCGAGAAAATTGAGCAAGTCATCGAACGAGTCGATGCTTGTTCCTAGCCTCAATCGACTGCGGGTCAGTTCACTCTTTGAGATTGCTTCGGGTCTGAACAAATTTTCCAGCGGCAACGGCGACTTCTTGGGAAAGCTGATGCTTGTATCCGGACAGCAGACGCTGATCACCGGACAGGATCATTGACTCCAACCAATTCGACGGCAGCTCTTTTTTGGATTGGAACAGGTTGGGAATTGAAAACATGGTCGTGTTGTTTTGCCCCTTGGGCTGCGAGGAAATCCACGATCGTCTTAGCTCCTGTTCTGCCTTGACGAAATCAATCGCCAGATCTTGCGATTGGATGTCGCCTTCGGAATAGATTGGAATCACAAAGCTCTGTGTCGCCATCACGGGTTCCTTCCACAGATTCGCCACGCGGCGGCTGCCGGTCGCTAGACAGCGAACTTTGAGAAGCCCATTTCGCCAGCGGTTGGGAACTCGGAAAGCCAACACGATTTCTTTGCCGCCTTCCAACGCCGCAGTTTTAGAGCGGTGAAAACGGAAGAAAGCTCCGGTGCCGCGGTCAATCGTGCCACTGGCGACCAGCAGTTGGTGTTGCGGTATTTCTTGGAACGAACGTTGGCTGGAACTTTTGGTTCCCACGTCTGACTTCAAGTTTAGCGAACTCAATGGCGGGGCTTGTCCGGAGATTCCCAGTTCGATTTTCCCACTGGCTTCGTCTGTTTTCTGAACGCCAATGGTGCCTTCGATACCGGCGGTGGTTTGTGTGCGAGGTCCGTAATCGATTAGCGGGTAGACGGCTTGATTCCAGCCGACATCGAAACGAAATTCGGAGATGTGATTGCGATCGGTCAAGCGATTGATGACTGTCGATACGGGGATCACGACTTCGACGACTTTCTGAGAGGTCGATGAGATACCGGGCCGAAAGCTATCGGGTTCGATCGGTTTCGCCTCCAGCAGGGCCGGAACATCAAATGAAACGATGGGCTGGTCGGCAAGGCACGGGGAGCCTGCCATCAACCATGAAAGGGTCAGGAAAACAAAAGCGCGGGACATTGTCACTCCGATTAACAAACATCACATTCCTTTGTGAAAAACGGTCAGTCTCCATCATGGAGTTGCTGTATCCAAAACACTGGAAGTGCCGCCACTAAAAATGAAAGCACTTGGGAGCGATACGAGGCAACGGATATCCAGTTCAGGTTCTCATCAATTTTTGTACTTCTTACACACCTGATAGCGTCGGTGGCATAGGCTTCCAGCGCTTCCAGCCTGTGATCAAGCGCGTTGCATATCCTG
>CAZDZX010000347.1:0-4069 GCA_964510005.1 uncultured Pirellulaceae bacterium | reverse complement strand
ACTGACTTTTGGTACTGCTGATCGAGACCTCATGCGAGTGTTTGCCAAAAACCCGTTTGATCGCATGGGTTTCCGCTTTGTCGCCCAACGGAGTACTAGTGCCGTGGGCGTTGATGTAGTCGATGTCCGTGGCTTTGATTTGTGCGTCGTCGAGCGCGGCTTGCATCGCGTCGGCGGCCCCTTTTCCTTCTTGGTCGGGCGAAGTGATATGTCCAGCATCGCAGGTCGTGCCGAAGCCAACAATCTCAGCCAAAATATCGGCGCCTCGTTTTTGGGCCGATTCCAACTCTTCGAACACGACGATGCCGGCGCCTTCGGAAAACACAAACCCATCGCGTTTGGCGTCAAAGGGACAACTGGCGTGTTCGGGATCATCATTCCGCGTCGACAGAGCTCGCATGTTGGCAAACGCCGCCAACGCCATCCGAGTCATCGCGGCTTCCGAGCCACCGGTGATTAGCTGGTCGCAGACGTTGTCGCGGATCAAGTACATCGAGTTGCCAATCGCATTGGCCGCACTGGCACAGGCGGTGGCGACACTGTAATTCGGTCCCCGGAATCCATAGGCGATTGCTAGATTACCCCCGCCGGCGTTGAGCATCAGCTTGGGGATCGTTAACGGAGAAACCCGACTGGGGCCCTTTTGAATCAAGCGACTCATCTGGTCATAGATGGTCGTCATGCCACCGATGCCCGAGCCCAACACGACGCCGAAACGGCTTGCTTTGGCAGGATTGTCGAAGACAACTTTGCCATCTTCGTCGAGCTGCCAGCCGGACATGGCGATTGCTTCTTGAGCCGCCACGAGGGCAAACTGCGAATAGCGATCGACTCGCTTGGCCGCCGCTGGAGAAGAGCCGAAAGTCCAGTCGTGTACATCACCGCCAAATTTGACTTTGATGTCCGAGGTATCAAACAACTTAATGTCGTGAATACCACTTTCGCATTTCAAAACACGATCCCAGCACTCATCAACTGCGCAGCCGAGAGGTGAAATAATACCGCTGCCTGTTACGACAATTCGCCGAGTCATGAAAAGAGCCCAATAGTTCCTAGCAAAGTTACGTTGACATCAATGTTGGCGTTTGGAACTCGATTGGAACTCAACGGGAACGCTCGACCGAAAATCATCAACGGTGTTGAAACGTGTGGATAATAAAATACCGCCTGTCCGAATGAACCGAACAGACGGCATCTGTGTTGAATCAGGTCACTACGAAGCAGTGCCTTTTTCGATATGATCAACTGCCTCTCCGACAGTTTGAATTTTCTCTGCAGCGTCGTCGGCGATGGTGATATCGAACTCTTCTTCAAGCTCCATTACCAACTCAACTGTGTCCAGCGAATCCGCCCCGAGATCATTGACGAAATTCGACTCTCGCTTGATTTTCTCTTTGTCAACGTTAAGTTGCTCTGCAACGATGTCTTTTACGCGTTCTTCGACCGATGCCATATCAATCGGCCTCCTTCTATTAAGATAGTGCTACTCTTTTTGAATCTGCAGTGGATCGTTTGAAACGTCACCAACTGCAAAAGTGCCTGCATTCAGACCAGCGACAAGATAGATGATTCCCGCAAAGGGGGTCAAGGCTCAAACGTCGATCGGCCCGGTTTTTGCATATTTATGGATCGAAATCAGGCTGTCATTCCCCCATCCACGGTCAGAACCTGCCCTGTGACGTAGCTTGCCGCCCCAGAAGCGAGGAACAAGACGCAGGCTGCAACGTCTTCTGGAGTGCCAATTCGGTTGGCTGGAATCCGCTTTTTGACTTCGCCAAGGATCGTTTCGCCCAATTTATCTGTCATTTCGCTGGCAATGAATCCCGGAGCGACCGCGTTAACGGTGACTTTTCGCTTGCCCAATTCCTTGGCCAAGGATCGTGTCATTCCGATTACACCCGCTTTGGAGGCCGAATAGTTGGTCTGCCCTGCGTTGCCGATCAGGCCTGAAACACTGGAAATATTTATGATTCGACCGTATCGCTTTCGCATCATTCGCTGAGATGCGGCTCGGGTGAACAGGAAAGTCCCCCTCAAATTAACGTTGATCACGTCGTCCCATTGCTCGTCAGACATCGCTGGCAGCAACGTATCGCGAGTGATTCCAGCATTATTGACCAAAATGTCGATGCTGCCCCATTCAGTAACCACTTTCTCGACCACGGCCTCGATGCTCTCCCCGTTGGAAACGTCGCAGGGAATCGCTTCGGCTTGACCGCCGGCTTCGCTGATCGCTTTAACAGTGTCGGCAAGCTTTTCGGCATTCCGCGCGACACAGGCGACTTTCGCACCCGCAGCACCCAATTCGATCGCAATCGCTCGGCCAAGGCCTTGGGAAGCACCGGTAACGACTGCATTTTGACCAGAAAGATCGACGGAGAATTTTTCAAGGCTCATGAGATATCCTGAACTGAAGTTCTGTTTGGAGTTGGTTTGGTTTGTTTATAGTTTGAGTTGTTAAAGCGGCTCGTTAACCTAATTCAGCGTCCCGTGTGTGGGAAGCTTACGGTTGATCCGCTTGAGAAGCCCACGCAAGATTCGTCCGGTGCCGACTTCATAAAATTCGTCATAGCCATCGTTCAACATGGCGTTCATTGAATCGTGCCATCGTACCGGCGAACAAATCTGCTTGACCAGCAAAGGCCCGAATTCCGAACCTGACTGATGCACCGCTGCATCGACGTTGCAATACACCGGCACGTTTGAATCTGAAAAAGCTGTTTGGTCAACGGCCTGTTTGAGTGACTCGACCGCCGGATCCATGATCGATGTATGAAAGGCACCGGCGACTGTGAGCGGAATCACTTTCATGGCACCGGCCTCATTGGCGACTTCGACGACTTTCTCGCAAGACGCTTTGTGGCCAGAAACGGCGATGTTGCCGGGGCACAAGTAGTTCGCCGGCTGTAGGACTTCGCCATCGACTCGGGCGGCCTCGCAGACTTCGGCGACTTTTTCTGGATCCAGCCCCAGCAAACTGGCCATCCCGCTGGGCGTTGCGTCGGCGGCAGCCTGCATGGCTTCGCCGCGTTTCTGGACCAGCTTCAGGCCTTCTTCAAAAGAGATAGCCCCCGAAAATGCCAGCGCGGAATACTCTCCCAAGCTCAAACCGGCCACACCGGCACAGTTTTCGATGGCTTCGGGGTTGGTATGTTTGAGAACTTCCACGGCCGCCATGCTGGTGACAAACAGAGCCGGCTGGCTGATGACGGTGGAGTTCAGTTTCTCGGCTGGGCCGTTGAAACAAACGTCGCTGATGGAATAGCCGAGAATCTCCGACGCTTGCTCAAACACTTTTTTGACGGAGTCATATTGGCCCCAAGCCTCTTGGCCCATGCCGACGTCTTGGGCGCCCTGTCCCGGGAAAAGAAATGCAACTTTCATCTAATATAGTGATCCAACTGGGGTACTTCATTTTGGGTCGCAATTATGTCTCAACCGGGGTTTTGCTGCTACCCTCATTGATTCAAACCAAATGGCACTTGGCTTAGGCCAGCGGCCGACACAACGATGTTTGTAATACCGCCTTTTACGCGGAATGCAGGCTGTTTCGTCTGCAAGATCGATTTCGCATCGCTGTCTCTCTAGACGCGTCGTTTGCGAGCAACGCTTTACGCCAACGGCGTAAGACCAATAGCCCAAGGTTCTTGAACCTTGGGTTACGGCCACTCCAGATTCTCTCAACCCCAACGGGGTTGGATCAAACCCCGTTGGGGTTTCTCATGCTCGTGGATGTCGGTTACCCAGGGTTCAAGAACCCTGGGCTATTGATCTAACCTCGTTGAGGTTGCGCACTTCGTGGCATCCGAGGCTGTGAAAAAATTCAGCTGGACTGGCAACAATTCAGAAATCTATGGTTTGGGCAGATCGTGTTCCAACGAATTCTGAAGTCTAGTAGCGACATCAGCTACGTTGAAAATCGCCCGACTCGACAAAAAATCACGGGCTCAGCGGCCGACACAAAAGACAGAAGAATGGGTTCGCCATGCCGGATCGCTTGCACCAAAGCCCTCGTTGTGTCGCCCGCTGGGCTTTGGTGGACGCTTTCCCGAAACCGTTGGCTTACGCC
>CAZDZX010000346.1:0-4102 GCA_964510005.1 uncultured Pirellulaceae bacterium | reverse complement strand
CTAGTGCCTTACGAAAACCGGCGGCTAGCGCCTTGCCGCTCATATACACAAAAACCAGTGGCTTGGGCTTTGCCGCTCGTACCTACCAAACCGCGCGGCTGGGGCCTTGCCGCTCGGACTTACAAAACCGGCAGCCAGAATCCTTGCTGGCTGCTGACATTCATAGTGCTGGCGTCTGGGAGCTCATGGAACCCGAAAAAACAACCGGTATCGTGATTCGGGTCGTCGAGTTCAGTGAATCCAGTTGCGTCGTGACGCTGTTCACCCGGAGCTTGGGTAAGATCACGGCTTTAGCGAAGGGCGCTCGCCGCCCCAAGGGGCCTTTTGAGTCTGCTATTGACCTGCTGGCGCTTTGTCGAATAGTGTTGATCCATAAGACCAGCGATGCGATGGATTTGCTTACCGAAGCAAAACTTGATCGCCGTTTTCGTAGTGCCAATCGAGATTTGGATCGACTCAACTGCGGTTATTACGTGGCAGAATTACTGCGACTGCTAACCGATGAAGCCGATCCTCATCCTGAACTTTATGATCTGGCAGTGGAAACACTGTTAAAGATTGATGAAGACGGACCACTGCCGGAAACATTGCTGCGTTTTGAAGCCAAAACACTGCAATTCCTGGGACATGCTCCCATGTTGAGTCGTTGTGCGGTTTGTGGCAAAACCAAAACGGTCATCGACCAAGTCCAATTTGGGCTTCACGATGGCGGGCTGGTCTGCCAACCTTGCAGCTCAGGAAAATCAGCGTTGGTGAACTTGAGTGCGGAAGGTTTTGAAACTTTATTGGAAATTTTTGACGAAAGACGTGCCTTCGAAATGCTGACAAAAGGAAAGATGGATTTTTCCTCGACTCAAAACAGCTATCGTGCAGTACGCAAGCTAATGAACCAATACTTGATGCAGCTCGTAGGCTATCCCATTCGACTGCAGAAACTTATCGACAAAATTTGATGGAATACAGGACAAGGAAGTCTCGTATGCGAAACAGACACAAATCCGTGCTACTTACCGGCATGATGACGCTGGTTCTCTCTAGCGGATGCTCTGTTTTCAACAAAGACAGAGACGTGGCTGGCGGCTTCTTCGGCAGAAGCCAAACAGCAGAAGAACAGGACCGACAAGACGAACTGGCCAACGCTGCTCTGGACCCGCTTGGCGTCCGTGACGGCGATCGTTTGCTGCTAGAAGACCTCGCCCCCGACCAATTGTTCTCCACGTTCAAAGCACGCAGTGGCGGCCGCAGCAAAGAGCAGGCTCAAAGCCAATACAACAGCGCGGTTGCAATTTACGACCGAGCCGTGGCCGCGAAAAATGCCGACCCCACAGGCACCTCATGGCAACCTTTGTTTGTCGATGCCGCCAACCAGTTCCGAATCGCAGGCTCCCTGTGGAAAGATTCGGCCATTGAAGAACAAGCCATCTTTTTCGAAGGCGAATCTTATTTCTTTGCCGATCGATACGTTCAATCGAACCGAGCTTTTGAAAAACTGATTGCCGAATACACCGGCTCCAACTACTTGGATCGAGCCGAGCGGCTTCGCTATGCGATCGCCAAGTACTGGCTGGAACTTTCCGATTCCGGTTCCGCCGTCGCGATCAGCGATCCCAAACGTCCAAAATTCGGCTTGGCCGCAGAAGCCAGAAGAGTTCTGCACAACATTCGACTGGATGACCCCACCGGAAAACTGGCGGATGATGCCACGTTCGAATTGGGCAACGCGTTTTTGAAAAAGAACAGCTACTACGAAGCTGCCGACACTTACGAAGATCTGCGACTCAACTACCCTCGCAGCAAATACGTTTTCGATTCGCTCATGTTGGAACTGGAATCGCGACTGAAGTCCTATCAAGGGCCCAGCTACGATGCCACGCCGCTGGACAAAGCCGAAGAGCTGATCAAACTGGCCACGCGACAGTTTCCCACTGAAGCCCAAGAAAATCGTGAAGTACTGGAGCAACAGTCTTCTCTGATTTACAACCAATTGGCTCAGCGAGAATACGAAGTCGGAAAATTCTATCAGCGACGTGGCGAAAACAGAGCCGCTCAGCAGTGCTTCCAACGCGTGGCTCAGGTGTATCCCAATTCGGTATTCGCCGCCACAATCAATGAAGACATCGAAGTCGTTGCAGCCGGCCCACCGGTGCCCCACCAACATGCCAAGTGGCTGATCGATCTGTTCCCCGACCCGCAAGCCGATAAACCCATTATCGCGTCTCGCAATGGTGAAAACGCTTTAAGGTAACTGCTGTGGATCGTCGTCAACGAATTTATTTTATGGCGGTAGCCCTTGTGGGTTGCTGCCTCTGGATGACCGGTTGCCAATGTTACCAATTGGGCAATCAGGCCTTTTTTCGAAATGATATTCGCACCGTTCACGTGGCGATCCTCGAATCGAACTCCAACCGCCGATTTCTGGGCCAGCGATTCACCGAAGCAATCACCAAACGAATTTCTTCCTCGACCCCCCTACTGATCACGTCCCCTGATCGCGCCGACAGCTTCATCACCGGCCGACTACTGCGGGAAAGAAAGCGAATCACCGGAGAGACCGTCACCGACGAAGGCCGATCTCTAGAGGTCTCCAATATCATCGAATTCCGCTGGGTGGACCGGCAGGGAACCCCTCTAACGCAGCGGCAGAGCATCCGGCTGGATTTCGATGCGGAGCTGATTCCTGAGGGCGGACAGTCCCTCGCGACGGCTCAACAAGAAATAATTGACCGAATTGCCCGGGAAGTTGTTGGGCAAATGGAATTGCCTTGGTAAAACAGATGATCCCAACCCGGTCAATCGATCCGGTGTTGTGGAGTCCAGTTTCCAGCGTTCCTTAGAAATACCTCTGCTATATGGTTTCGGAAGACAATAAGAGTACGGTCGTCCCCTCTCCCGATCTGGAAATTAAGGATGCCAAGGTCATCTTTAAATCGATCTGGGGCGAGCTCGAAGAAGAATACGGTCGCCGCAACCTGACCTTTCCCAAAGAATTGATTCTGCTGGGCGGTGCCCCGGGCGCTGGAAAAGGCACCCACACGCGCTTCATCAACAAATCTCGGGGGCTGACTTGTCCACCGATCGTCGTCAGTTCGCTGCTGAATTCTCCAGAAGCCGAAAAGATCAAAAGCCAAGGCCGGATGGTCGGTGACAAGGAAGCTACCGGATTGGTGTTCCGCGAATTGCTCAAACAAGAGTATCGCGACGGCGTCGTTCTGGACGGCTTCCCCCGCACCAAAACTCAAGTCGAATGTCTTAAATTGTTGGTTGATCAAGTCGACCAGCTGCATGGCGAATTTTCCGACACATCGTTGGCCATTAACTTTCGCCGACCGACGATCCACGCGATGGTCCTGTTCGTCGGGGAGAAAACCAGCGTTGAACGCCAATTGAAACGCGGTTGGGAAGTCAAAGTTCAAAACGAAAAAATTGAAGAAACCGGCGTGGGAGTGCTCCAGCAAGTCCGCGAAACGGATCTGGATCCAGAAAAGGCTCGCCGCCGCTACCGGGTGTTCAAAGAGCAGACGTGGGATGCGCTGCAGTCACTTCGGGAAATTTATCACTATCACTTCATCAACGCCGAAGGGGCGATTGACGAAGTCGAATCCAACATCGTGCGGGAGTTGCAGTATCAAAGCTCGCTGGAGTTGGATCCAAAAACGTTTGACCGCCTCGCTCCGATTCCACTGGCGGAAGAGATCACCGTTCACGCCCGTCAGGAACTGGTTCGACGACTCGACGGCTACGAGCTTGAGCACCGTGATATGTTCGTGAAAGTCGTCGCACTGATCCAAGACGCGTTTATGCCGATCATCACGCGACATGCGTTGTCCGGTCGGGCGATCGTCAACAGTGAAGAGAAAATCTTCGAGGATCCGATGGCGTTGAAGATGCTGATTGATATCTTTTCGGAGCGTGGTTTTTACGCGATGGTCGACAAAACGATCAAGCAAACGCCAACGCGGTTTGACGTCAACACCGGCAAAGTCGAACTGGCATCATCGACCGTCTTTCGCATCCACATCCGTTTCGAAGGCTCTTCGATTCGCCGCGGCTAAGACGCAACGTCGTTTCATGAGCGGCAGAGCGATCAATCCCAGCGGGATTG
>CAZDZX010000345.1:0-4115 GCA_964510005.1 uncultured Pirellulaceae bacterium | reverse complement strand
ACCTACCGCTGTGTTTGATCAACCGCAGCGATCGTTTTGAACAGGTCGATTGCTGGCAGGATCTCCGACTGCCCTTCCCTCACGCCGAAAAATCGTTTGTCGATTACTTCAGACGGACCGGCGAAGCGAATGAGACACTGCATATTCAAAATCAACTGCCATGGCTGCAGCGAAATCGCTATTTTCGACACCACGGCGATCAGAAAGTGCAAGAGATTTCAGAAAGTGAATTTCTGTCGGATCGAGATGATCGTTTTCACATCTCTCAAGTCGAAGATCCGAGAAAAATCTTCCAATTGGAGATCGCGGGAGCAAGGCTAGAACACGGCGGCCTAGGCGTGACGGCTTCGATTCAATTTTCTCCCGACCGCTTTGAAGTGCTGCAACTGGAACTGTTGTCGGGGTTACCCAACCTCGAGCGGATTGGATTGGCGAACTGCCAACTGAACGATAGCGATTTAAAGCGAATTCCGCCGCTTGGAAAGCTAACAGCTATCGACCTAAGCGGCACCGCAGTCACGGACGAAGCGCAGCAAACGTTTTTTGAGAATCGGCAGGACGACTAAATCGCGGATTGCCGACCGAGCATTTGACGCAGCACCAATTGAGGAAAGATCCAAGCGTCTTTGGCGTAGCGCTTTACCAATCGTTTGGGTTCGCTACACATCCGATGCAACCACTCAGTGCCGCTTCGCTGCATCCAAACAGGTGCCCGCTTTTTCTCGCCAGCCAAGAAATCAATTGTGGCACCGACGCACAGCACTGTTTTGGCTTCGAGGCGATCGCGATATTGATTCGCCCAAATCTCTTGCTTGGGCGCGCCCAGTCCGAGGACAATCACATCCGGTTGGACCGCATTGACCATGTCGAGGATCTTATCGGATTCTTCCGCTGTTTTTTCAAAGCCCATCGGCGGGCTGTAAACGCCCACGACTTCGACGCGAGGCCACGTTTTAGCCATGTTTTCGGCGGCACGCGCTCCGACGCCTTCGGCAGCACCCAGCAAAAACACTTTCAGATCACCGGCTTCGTTAAAGGAATCGAACAGCTTGGGAACCAGCTCCGAACCGGCGACTCGCTCTGGAAGTTGTTTGCCCAGCAGGCGAGAAGCCCACACGATCGGGTGGCCGTCAGCGAGAATCATACTGGCGTTTCGATACGCATCTCGCAGTCCTTCGTTCTCCTGCAGCAGGACTGCATGGTCCACATTGGGGGTGACTACGATTTTGCAATCGCGTTGATCGTCTTCCACCCAAGTTCGAACTTTAGAAACGGCCCCCTGCATATCGAGGGCGTCAATTTGGATTCCGAACAGCTCTTTCTTCTCTGACATCGGGAGATCTTTTCAGTTTTAAAACAAGGGGAAGGACTTTCTGAACTTTATGTCACAGATTCGCCGAAGAGAGGACGAACATAAAACCACAGAAAAAAAGACCACCTCTTCTCCCTGCTAATCGAGAAAATCGAATTCGCGTTGTAACAACTATGCGGCTTCTTCCTGAAGCGATTGCCAGAATTGGCTGACCTGCCCGAATAAATTCGACCTCCTGTCCTGTAATATTCAAAACTACACCGTCTGGAACTCCGGAATTTTCCCTTGAATACACCCCGAAATCAATTAACACGCCTCTGGCGCTTGGCGACCTCGCCATGGAGAACGTTTTCTCTGAGACATCATATCTCAAGAGGCACTGTTCCTGTGTTTTCACTGTATTACCACCGGGTTGCCGATACTCATTTGAATTCATGGTCCATTCGCATGGACGACTTCAGAGAGCAGATCCTGTGGATGAAAGAAGCCTATGACATGATCTCTCTGGAAGAGGCTCAACGACGGATTCGAGAAGGCAATCGCCGCCCAGCAATCGCGATCACCTTCGATGACGGTTATTCCGAAAACAACGAAGAGGCCATTCCTTTTCTGTTGTCTGAACAAGTACCGTTCACGTACTTCGTGACGACCGATCACACGATCAATCAAAAACCCTTTCCACACGATGTCGAAGAAGGAACTCCCCTTCCGACCAACACCGTTGAATCCCTGCGAGCCATGGCTAACGCGGGTGTTGACATCGGAGCTCACACACGGACTCATCTGGATCTAGGAAAGGCCACCGACCCCGATTTGATTTTCGATGAAATCGTGGTTGCCACACGTGAAATGGAACGGGCCATTGGCCACCCGCTGAACTATTTTGCATTCCCTTACGGGCAGTACTGCAACCTAAACAACAACGTTTTCAAGTTGCTAAAACAAGCTGGATTCAAAGGCGTTTGTTCGGCCTATGGCGGCTGGAACAGCGTTGGCGACGATGCTTTCCACATTCACCGACTCCACGGCGATCCCAACTTCCCTCGCATCAAAAACTGGCTGGGCTTCGATCCTCGGCTCGCGGGCGTTGAACGCTACGACTATTCGAGAACATCCATCGATTGGTCAGGAAGAGACTTTTTTCAAGCTCCAAAAAAACAACAGACACCGCTTCCGGATCTCACTCAATCTCCAGAAGCGAACACTACCCCCTCCCGACAGGCTACCCATGAGTAACGCCCACCCCTTTGTAGACACAGAAGCAAAATCACTTCGAGTCATGTTTGTCATTACCAGCATGCCTGTTGGTGGAGCCGAAACGTTGCTGGTCAACATGACCCGTCGCTTTGATCCCAGTCGCATTCAACCCATGATCGGCTGCCTCAAAGAGAAAGGCGTCCTAGGCGAAGAGATCTCATGCGAGTTCCCTGTTTTCGATCACCTGATCAATCATAAGTACGATGTCTCGGTAGCCAGACGACTGCGAAAACTCTTCAAAGACAACGCCGTCGACGCCGTCATTACCGTCGGTGCGGGCGACAAAATGTTCTGGGGCCGCTTGGCCGCACGGGGCTCTGGAATGCCCGTTATTCTCTCGGCTCTGCACAGCACTGGCTGGCCTGACGGAGTCGGGCGCTTGAATCGAATGTTGACCGGCATTACCGATGGCTTTATTGCTTGCGCCAAAAACCACGCTGAATTCCTCGTTGAGTTTGAGAAATTCCCCGAACACAAAGTGTTTATGATTCCCAACGGAATCGACACCTCGCGCTTCGCGTACTCTGCGGATTCTCGACAGCAGTGGCGATCTGAAAATGGAATTGCCGACGACGCTCCCGTCGTCGGAATTGTGGCCGCACTTCGCCCCGAAAAGAACCACGAACTGTTCCTTGCTGCTGCGAGTGAAACGCTGAAGAAAGTTCCCAACGCTCAATTCGTGATTGCCGGCGACGGCGAGCAACGCGAGGACCTCGAAAAAATCGCGGCCGAAACCGGCATCGCGGATTCCGTGCACTTCTTGGGCTCTGTCAGCGACATTCCCGGCGTGCTTTCGATGTTGGATATCTTCTCGCTGACATCGCACAACGAAGCCAGCCCTGTATCGATCTTGGAAGCGTTGTCCTGCGGACGTCCCGTGGTCGCGACTGATGTGGGATCGATCAGAGAGTCCGTGATTCAGGACAAAACTGGCTATCTGGTAACCCCCGGAGATGTCCAAGACGTTTCATCGCAATGGATCAAACTGTTGTCCGATACCGATCTTCGAAAGCAGATGGGGAAACAAGGCAGAGCCCACGTTGTCGACAACAGCTCGCTTGATTCAATGACGCTGGGTTACACCGAACTGATCGAAAGCATCTATCGCCGCAAAAGACCAGAAGCGAATACTGACAGTTCTACCGGCAACCTTTTTGGCGATGCAGGTTCTCCTGTTTCGCAACACGCTGCAGCAAAGTAACGTGTCTTCGTGCGTGGGTGGACGGGACGCTCCGCGGTCCGAACCGAGCGGCCTAAGTGCCATATTCCTTCA
The DNA here is from genome assembly GCA_964510005.1 of uncultured Pirellulaceae bacterium. GTDB lineage: Bacteria > Planctomycetota > Planctomycetia > Pirellulales > Pirellulaceae > Mariniblastus. Next base: position 273 of record CAZDZX010000345.1, on the reverse strand, counting down.
GCCACAGTCTGAGCGAATAAAAACAGGCGTAAGAAAATGCCACGCTAAAGGGCAGCGCGATCGTGGCAAACAGCTCCGGTGTGCCGGCCATCACATGGGCGCTAACCAGCAATATCAGTGATCCCGTGCAGACAATCAGCGGCGTCGCAACAAGAGCCGGCCAGCGCCATTTTTTGCCAATGAAAAATGCAGACAGACCCTCCAGTGCCTTTTTCATGAAGGTCCATCTGGGAATTTAGTGGTTGATTTAATGGCCTGAAAGCCTTTAGCAGT
>CAZDZX010000344.1:0-4126 GCA_964510005.1 uncultured Pirellulaceae bacterium | reverse complement strand
CGTGTCAGGTACCTTTTTGGCAATTCCAGCTACAGGCTTTCGCCTGCTCGATCCCAACCTGACATTTGACGCCAAACCAGTTGTGGGAAAATCCACGCGTCTTTGGCGTAGCGTCTTACCAATCGCTTTGTGAAACTTCAAACGTTGTTGCGATAAAAAATGTTCGTGGCTAGCCGTTGTCTAATCTCGAAGCAGGCAAGATTTATTGACAACATTCGCGGTCGGCCTAAGATGTAGTTTCATTCTACAACCTTTGCCACTGTGAAATATATGAAGCCACTCAGAAATCGCCAGTTCCGCCAACCCTTTGGTTTTACGCTCGTCGAGCTTCTGGTTGTAATTGCCATCATCGGCATCTTGATCGGTATGTTACTTCCCGCCGTTCAATCAGTTCGCGAATCTGCGAGAAGAATTCAGTGCTTGAACAATACCCGGCAGATCGGGATCGCCATCCAAGGTTTTCATGCGGCATTCCAGAGGTTCCCCTCCAGCTTCGAGATCGATCCCGGCACTGTCCTGACCGGCAACAACGGTTCCTGGGGAATCCACGGGCGCCTGTTACCGTTTCTGGAGCAAAGCAACGCACGCGAGTTGGTCGATTTGAATATCGCCTGGGACGCCCAAGAAAACACGGGAGTGCCTACGCTTCGCATCCCGGTCTATCAATGTGCCAGCGAAGTCAACGATACAGTTCGCACTCGTTCAGACGGTACACCACGAGTCTATCCTCAGAACTACGGTTTCAACATGGGGACGTGGCAAATCTACGATCCGATCAACGCGCGACCGGGGGACGGACCTTTTTACGTTAACAGTAGAACCAGGGCCGGCTCGATTACCGACGGATTGAGCAACACACTGTGCCTGGCAGAAGTCAAAGCGTTCACCAGTTACATCCGCAACACGGCGTCAGATCCGGGTGCAACACCACCCACCTCCGCAGACGCTTTTTTAGGAACAGCTGTTTCATCGCCCGGTGACGCGAAACTAGGCCCTAGCCTGCAAAACAACACAGGCCACACCGAATGGCCTGATGGACGCGTCCACCACTCGGGCATCACCACCACTTTTACACCGAACACAGTCGTCAACTACGAGCAGGATGGGGTGCTGTACGATATCGACTTTAATTCGGTACAAGAGGGCAGGCGAAACGACCGACCAACATATGCAGCAGTGACGGCTCGCAGCTACCATGCTGGCGGAACCGTTAACATCGCGATGTTAGACGGCTCGTCACATACTGTCAGCGACTCGCTCGACCTCTCAGTCTGGCGAGCGCTCGGAACGGCTGCCGGCGGCGAAGTCGATACGAACTTTTAAGAGTTTTAAATTACAACAACGTTCGAAGGTCCTCGCGAATTTCTGCTTCACGGCTTAGATGATTGAAGATTTCGAATCTTGCTCACGCCGATAGGGCTGGTAGTCCAATAGGCGAACGTCGTTTTTAGAGTTCACTTCGTAAGTAGCATCCCGATCGGATTTATGAAGGGTTCATCCGGAGCCTTGATTTCACCAGCCTTTTTCCGTCTGTGAAAAGCGGCGCTCCATCTTTGAGTTTTGGAAAACCTCCAAATCCCTCAAATGCATACACGTATCGGTCGAGGCCAGTCGGGTCCGTGCCCCCAGTGCGAAGTACGCTATGATGACGCATGCAATTTCCTGCTAAGCGGTGTTCCTAGGGGCGGTAGCAGCACTTTTTTGAAAAGACATCCAGCATCGTTGTTACCGGTCAACAACTGGCTTTTTATTGACATAGTAGCTCGCACTCAGGCTCTGTCGAGAAAAGAAGAACACTGATCTTCTCGTTGTCATCAGTGGAGATAGGTGCCAATGAGTGTTCCAGTTTTGTTCCTCGGTGCTGATTGGGAACGTGTTTCGCCGTTGACAATCCTTGCTGCTCCGTCCAATTCAAAACGGATGCAGCGAGGCATGCCGGTGCCACCTAGAACAACCACAGCTGCAGCAAGAAATCGCCACTGGCGCTGTGTTTAGCGGCGGATTGTCTGAAATTCCCAAGGAAACGGCCGATCCGTCGAATCACCACGATAAGTTCTTCCACGCAATTTTTGTTTTTGGGGAACCTTTGATGACTTCGTCGGTAAATCTAGTTGGAAACAAAATCGCTTGAAGCATGAAAATGGCTGCATCAGACTCCGAGATCATCAACGCTGTGCTGGAAGGAGATTCGCACAGCTTTGGCGAGCTTGTGGATCGATACCAAGCTCGATTGATGCGATACCTGACCAACTTGCTCGGCAACCATCACGACAGCGAAGAAATTGTCCAGGATTCCTTCGTGCAAGCCTTTCGACATTTGAACGCATTTGACTCAAGCAAATCCTGCTTTGAGGCTTGGCTAACGACGATCGCTCGTCGAAAAGCGTTTAACTACAAACAGAAAAAGCGACCATCCACGATAGCGCAGATGAACGAAACCACAGATTACGCACCAAACAACCAAGCCATGGAAGGTTGGCGTGAAGAGCTGGACGCTGCGTTGGCTAGACTGCCCATCCTGCAGCGTAGTGCCTTTACGTTGACAGAAATCCAGCAGATGCCATACGAACAAGTATCTAAGATCGAAGGTGTACCAATCGGCACGATTAAGTCTCGCGTGTCGCGTGCAAAAGAAAAGCTACGAAATATTTTGGAAAAACCGACACGAAACAAATGACAGATCAAGATCACAACCCTTACCAACAGTGGCTAACGCGAAAGCGAAACACATTGCCGGAAATTGACGTTCGCGACCGCGTGCTTGCCAAAATCGCGAGCGAAACGTTTGCCCAGCCGCGCCGAACAACGGTCATGACTAATGCGATGCCCCGGCTGATTGCCTTTGGCGAGGCAGTCGTCATTGCGGCAAGTTTGCTGGTCGGATTGTGCCGAGTCTTCCTGTTCCTTTTTTCATTTTCAACACTTCAGTAAGCCAATCAAACATGTCTGACTCCAGCACTACCAGCAGCCACGAACGTAAACTTTGGATCGCAAAATCGCTTACGCATTATTTCCCGGGTTTGGGGCATCTGTATTGTGGTCAACCGCTTAGCGCTTTAACGTTCTTTGTCACGGGCGCTTCGGGTTGTTGGATCGTGGTAACTGCCTTGACGGTAGCTTCTGCCAAGTTTGCGTGTTGGGTTTTGCTGTTGTCTGTCGTCTTGGGGATCGTGATCTGGATTTACGCGGTGCTGGATATCAAGCGAATCTTTAAACGACTTCAGCGAGAGGGCAGCTATCAGTTACAGCCGTACAACAAATGGTGGATCTATCTGCTGATCGCTGTTCAGCCGATTGCGTTTGCAGTTTCGCTTGCTTTCCTGTCGAAGGATCATTTAGTGGAAGCTTACGTCATGGCGAGTGATTCAATGTCGCCGACGTTTGTTGAACGCGACCGCATTTTGGTCGACAAACGGGGGAGAGATTATCAGCGTTGGGATATCGTCGTTTATCGATGTCCTGGAAACCGCAAGCTGAGTTACGTGCAGCGAATCGTAGGGTTACCTGGCGAGACAATTCGAGTGGACAAGAAAGGTGAGGTCTTTATCGATGGCCAGTCGCTTCGAGAACAAGACCCGATCGAGCCTCTGGATCAGCCAACGCCGAAACAGAAAGAAATCGAGATCGTGGTGCCAACGGACCAATTCTTTTTGATGGGCGACAACCGCGCGAAATCTCGCGACAGCAGGCACTTTGGAACAGTTCACATTGGTGATGTAAAAGGTCCGGCAGTATTCGTCTTTTACCCTTGGAGCCGGTTCGGAACAAATTAACCCTTGATTCCAATACGCTGAAGCGAATGCGGAAGTGCGTTGCCACGAATTCCAAGTGTTTCCAACTTGGCCTAGCCACATGACACGACTTCGCAGATCGATGTGACTGAAGCGGTTTATTGGACCTGCCTCCGTTTTCGTCTCCTTTCTACAGAAAAAGAAGAACACTGATCTTCACTAATTGACACTAATTTTTGAATGAGAAAGCGGTCGATCTACTCGTTGTCATTGGTGGAGATTGGTGACAATGAGTGTTCCTGTTTTGTGCCTCGGTGCTGATTTGGAACGTGTTTCGCCGTTGACAATCCTTGATGATCCGTTCAATTCAAAACGGATGCAGCGAGGCATGCTCC
>CAZDZX010000343.1:0-4134 GCA_964510005.1 uncultured Pirellulaceae bacterium | reverse complement strand
GCGAAGCCCCTTGTCGCTATGCCGGCTTTGATAAAAGTTCGTCAATTAGCCTAAGTGTTGCGACAACATTTTCATCGTCCGAATTGAATGAACCGAATCGTTCTCTCTGCTGTTCAAGCAGTGGCTGGGAGATTGCGCTTCCGTGAACATGATGCGTAGCGATTGCGCTGTAAAGCGGACTACGAATTTCCGGCAACAGATCGTTTAGTGATTGGAACCGATCCAGATACGGCAGCGCAATTGATGTCAATAACGGTGCAACCGTTGACTCAAATCGTCGAGTGAAGTTTTCTTCGCTTGTACAATTGAATGGAGTCTGGTCTAGTCCAACACCGCTCGGCGCAAGATAGCAGAACGAATTAGTTGGAATTCCTAAATAATCGGGAAACAGGTCAGAGAACCTCGGATCGAGCAAGGAACTGGATGCGAAAACTTTTACATCATACCAAGTGCCGTACGTGCTGAGGTCAGGCATCACAATGTGATAAAAGTTCTCTGACGCCTCTCGGTAAAATGTGCAGTGACGCGATTTACTATTCTCGAACCCAGCTTCTCCAAGGACGTTTCCGAAGGCTTCACTAGCCAATTTATTAAACTGCTTTGGTTTCATTTTCATCTCATTCTAAATATCTCTTCAGCGAATGCACCAAACCGTCGCAAGAACTGGTTTTGACGCAACTAGCGATCGCTGAGTTCGAACTCGCCTGGTCGCTGGGTCGGGCCTCATGAAGGCCTTGCCATCGCTTTTCTCGACCGGCTCAATCGCGCCAATGCTGGCCGATTTTTCCATAGCCTTCACCCTGTCATAAACGGTCAGGCAGGCGACCGACACGGCGGACAGCGCTTCCATTTCAACGCCGGTCTTGCCAGTGCAGCCCACCTCAGCCTCAACGGCAATCCCACCTTGCCCTCATCGGTCAATTTGAACCGCTGGTATCATCCACATCTTCAATTCCGAGCACGGCCTTGGATTTGATTTTTTCCAATAGACTCTTTGCTGCCGATCGGTAGAGAAACAGAGAGTTGACTTGCACTGCCTGTTCTAGAATTTTAGATGCGATTTCTTTTTGGCCTAATTCGTTCTGCCAATGGGCCATCATGTAAGCCACATCGGGCGAGTCTTGTGACGTTGTCGAAGCCAATTGGCTAAACAACTGGCTGGACTGTTTCCCGTCACCATTTTTCAGCAACGTGTATCCATAAGTTGCCAGAGCCAATCGACTGTTGCGCATTTGACTGGCCACCTTCTGCGAAATCGATTTGGCCAGCGCTCTTTTCTCCGGGTTTTCGCTTTCGATCAAACACAAAGCATAGCTGTTTAAAAAGCTGAGATTTTTCGGATTGCTCTTTGCCAAATTTTCGTAGTGCGTTTCAGCAACATCGTAAGACTGACCCGCAAACGCAATCTGCGCTTTGAGGTGCTCTAGCGCACTTTTGTTTTCACCGCCCAGCGATTCATATTGGCTCAACGCCAACATCGATTCATTGAATTTCTCCTGCTGCAAATACATGTCGGCGGCCAGCATTTGGAGCTGTGGAACTTGCGGTTGCAATTTCAATGACTTTTCGAGGAACGCTTCGGCTTCAGCTGTTTTTCGGTCGCGACGATACCAGCCAATCAACGTAACTTCCGGATTTCCAGGAGGCTCCAAGGTCAAGGCATGCTTCTTCAAAAATTCGAAAGCTTTGTCCTGATCGTCAGCCCGGTAGGAAATTCCGGCTCTTGCCAACAGGTAGAAGGGGCGATCGGCTTCCAAGGCCTGCAATTGACTCAACGATTCAAGAGCCTGATCGCTCTGACCTCGACGGACGAAGATCGCGGTCAAGATTTCCAAATACTTGGTGGAGAAAAATGACTCCTGAGCCGCGGATAGCTTTTGGCCGCTCAGCAAGCTTCTCGATTTATCCACGTGGGACACTGCATCGGTAATTCTGTTGTTGTTAAGAGCTAACTGAGCAAAGAACAAATAGACTCCCGGATAATCCGGGTGCTGGACTGCGGTTCGTTCCAGCAGAGCCACCCCTTTGCTTTTATTGTTGATCGCGAATTCCAATCCTGCCATCAAAAAATCGGCCGGCGGAAGCTCAGAATCCGCCGCCTGCATCTTTTGAAGTTGTTCTTCAACGTTTTTAAATTCTCCTTTTTGGAAAAACTCAATGATCTGATCGAAACTGGCTTTTCGCGCTGGCGTCGCGTCGACGCCTCCAGGGATCAGCAACGACATCGCCTTCGAAATCGTTTCGGCCTGCTGTTTCGTCGTCAAATTTTTCCGAGCTTCAGCTTCTGCAGCTGTTTTTTCAGCAGCCTCCAAAGCCGATTGCGCAGTCGCATCGGCAACCGATTGCGACGCCGCTTCAACACTTCGATTGTCCAATAACTGCAACGCAGTCGCGGCAAAAACCATCAATACAACAGCTAACACGGCATACCAAAAAACCTTTTTCTTAAAAATCGGTTTTTTATGACTGCGTCGTCGTCCATAGGAAGCGGCGGACATACTCTACCCTCTAAAATTTGTCTTTCTTTAAACAGTTGGTGTCATGTTAACGTGGTTCATAATCTCCACAGTGGCGCTGGATCGATTCAGAACATACAAGTGCAAACCTTCAATGCCGGCCTGCTGCAATTCTTGAATCTGGGCGACAGCCTGTTCAATGCCAACCTGAAACGGATCATCCGTATTCGAGAGGGCCTCGACGAACTTCGGCGGAAGCTTGGCACCGCACAGCGCGGAAATACGCTGGATCTGAGCGAAATCGGTCACCGGTAACAAACCCGGAACGATCGGCACGTTGATGCCTCGTTTCTGGCAGTTGTCGCGAAACCGAAAAAAGTCGTCGTTGTCATAGTACAACTGAGTGATGATGGCGTGGGCACCTGCATCCACTTTTCGTTTCAAATTATCGAGATCGGCTTCCGGACTTGGAGCTTCGCGATGCGTCTCGGGATAGCCCGCAACAAAGACCCCAAAATCACTGAATTCGGCGTGGATCAGATCCACCAATTCATTCGCATAGCTGAGTCCGTTTTTGGTCGCCTGAAAGGTATCAGCGCCCTTAGGTGGATCGCCACGAAGAGCCACGATGTAGTCCACTCCCTGCTGCTGGGCTTGGGTCAGGTACTCACGAAGCTGATCCACCGTGCTGCCAACGACGGTCAGGTGAGAGGCAACGGGAATGTTGAAGCGTTCTTTAACAGTCCGAGTGATGCCCAGTGTTTTGTTTTGCGTCGAACCACCAGCTCCATAGGTGCAGGTGATGAATTCCGGCGAGAACTCCATCAATTTCTCGACGTGCTCATAGAGCTTGGCTTCTCCCTTTTCTGTTTTCGGTGGAAACAGTTCAAATGAAAGAGCAATTTTTTCTTTATCGTAAGGTGAGTCTGTAAACATCTATTTCTGAAGTTGAATGGGAAGACCAAATTTTGGCAGCGCCGCGTCAGGACTTCAACGGCGAAAAAACTTAGCTGTATTGTAGTTGAAGGATTTGTTTTGCAACTGAATGAATTATTGCGGAACCGGATCAGAAGACCAATTAGGGTCTCTTTCTCCCGAAGTCATGGAAAAAACATCAGAAATTAGCCGAATGTCACAGGGACGTTGCTCCACATCACGGCGGGCGAACATGCGTTTCTGAATGGTAGCAATCACCTCGGGAGGAACTTCGCCATACTGGTCCAGTACCTGCGCCCAGTTGACGAAACTGGGGACATTTCGAGTTGTAATCCCGTACAGCGTACTGCCGACACCGATCGTTTTGCCAGTGTAAATGCTAGTGTTAATCGCCGACCGTGAGTAATCACCGATCACACACCCCACAAATTGCATTCCCGTCGAAACTTTTTCCTTGTCGTAGGTCATATTCACTGTGCCATAGGTATTTTTTAGGTCGCTATTGCAGGTGCCCGCTCCAAGATTGATCCAACTGCCAATCCAACTGTGGCCCAAAAAACCGAAATGCTGCTTGTTCGACCAAGCCTCAGTCTGCACCCCTTCGATTTCACCCCCCATTTTGCAGGTATGCGAAATCGCCACCGAATCCTTGATCGAGCTGTGCTCGCTGATCTTACAGTTGGCCGCCACATGAACCGGGCCGCGGAAAAAGCAAAATGGGCCCACTCGAATATTGGACTCA
>CAZDZX010000342.1:0-4212 GCA_964510005.1 uncultured Pirellulaceae bacterium | reverse complement strand
ATGGTACTTACTTTAGATCGTTGCCACGACGAAGTGGAACATAACCTCAACGAGGCTAGATCATTAGCCCAGGGTTCTTGAACCCTGGGTGCCCAGTCCTGACAAGTTGGCAAAACCCCAACGGGGTTTGATCCGATCCCGTTGGGATTGAGAGAGTTTCGGTGGCTGTAACGTTGGGCTATTGGTCTAACGCTGTAGGTGTAAAGCGATACAGTGCTGTCGGTTCAACCATCGGTAATTCACCAATCGCACAAGCCTTTCCGGCTTAGGTTGATCGCACCATGTGTTGGCCGCGGAGCGTCCAAGCCACATTGCCTTCGTGGACGGGACGCTCCGCGGCCCGAACCAAACTCTCTACCGAGATGTGAATTGCTCGACGAACAGAATCAACCATCTCCTATGCGTCTCGAAGGGATGCCTGCGATGTGACCGAGCGTGGGCGGGAATCGATTCTTGCAGGCGGATCACGCCGCATTCCGCCTAACGTGGAGCTACGAACTTCCGTTCGCTCAAGGGTAGCACCACAAACAGAGACAACGGTTTGGGAATGCCAAACTCAATCTTCGCAGATCTTTACCAGAATATCATCGCCATCGATTTTGACTTCGTGACTGCCGGTCGCTTGAGTGGCTGGCATGCAAACCGCTTTGCCGCAGCGAACGTCGAATTTGGCGCCGTGACGAGGGCACGCAATCTCGTGCCCATCGAAATCGCCATCACTTAGAGTGCCGCCATCGTGAGTGCAAACATCGTCCAAGCAAAAATACTGCTGTTCGATCTGGAACAGGATGACCAACCGCTCATCGACTTCGACCAGTAACTTTTCACCGGATTTGATTTCCGATTTCGTAGCAGCTTTGATGAATTCACTCATAGAATCGCGGTTCTCTTTTCAGGTGTTTTGGCGTGGTGCGATCGGTACGCGAGGTTCTTTCGCCAATGAGAAAGAAAGCTCCTCGTACCAAGTCGATTCTGATTCGACCAGTTTTAAAATTCGCTTCCAAATTTCAACCGGAGGTCCGAATCCGCTCCAGTCGACGGTCAGCACACGGACTCCCCGTCGCCTCATTTCGCTGAGCAATTTTTGGTAATTGTCGTATAGTTGCTTGAGATAATCGAGGGGTACACCTTCTTCCTGCGATCTGCCACGTGAATGCATCCGGTCGTAGCACTCTTCTGGGGACACGTCCAGATAGACAAAAACGTCCGGCGGCATCACGTCGCGGCTCATATTGCGGTAGATATCCACATACAGATCGTACTCTTCGGATGTCATGAAACCACGTTCCATGGCCGTGGTTGCAAACACGGTGTCTCCGTAGATCGGGCGATCTTGGACCACGATGGTGCCTTTTGAACCCCAAGCCGTTTCGACGGCAAGTCGATGTTGCTCGTATCGCTGGCAGAGCATGAACATTTGCATCGCGAATCCACCACCGGTGTTCTTTCCGGTTTGAAGATCATCGTAGTAACGCTGCAAAAAGTGGTTGAATTGAGGGTGATGGGTGGGTTCTTCCATGACCCGAGTCGGATGTCCGGCGGCCATGGCCGCGGAGGCGATGGCGTGACATGCGTTTGTTTTACCCGCACCGATATTGGCATCGATGGCGATGAAAAGTCCTGTTCTTTCGCTACCTGCAAATCCCACGGTCTCTTCCTTTGTTCCAGTGATGTGATTAGGAACCTCAGAATCTATCGGGCCACACCGGTGCTGGCAAGAAGTAACGCCGTCGCTAAAGTTCGTTCTTGGGGAGAAGCGGTCAATGGCGGGGGCATTGCGCCGGTTTGGTAAAAATTAAGGTTTGCTAAGGGGCACTATGAATCTGGACCTAAAAATTCAGAAGCCTCGGCCCACCTCTGTTTCCCATGGGCCTCAGGCGATAAAACAAGCGTGACTTTGAGGAGTCGTCCGATCCGACTCGAATTTCCTCGTCTTATTAATCAGAGAAAAACATGTCAATCAAATCCACTCTTTTGTGCATCGTGATTGTTGTCACGACTCTCTTCAACTTTTCAAACGCATCTGCGGACGAAGGGATGTGGCTGTTCAACAATCTGCCGAAACAGTACCTCAAAGACACCCACGGATTTGAGCCCACCGAACAGTGGGCTGACAAACTGATGAAGTCCTGCGTGCGATTCAACGTGGGCGGATCGGCTTCGTTCGTGTCGAGCAATGGTTTGGTGTTGACCAACCATCATGTTGCCTTTGACACACTGCATAAACTTAGCGACGACGAAAACGATTATGCCGAAGACGGCTTCATCGCCAAAACCTTTGACCAAGAACTGAAGGCTCCCGACCTTGAGCTAAATCAACTGCAAAAGATCACCGACGTGACCGACAAAGTTAACGATTCGGTTACGGCGGACATGTCACCAGCCGATGCAGCGACGGCTCGGCGGAAGCGGATCGGAGAGATTGAATCCGAGGCCACTGAAGCATCAGGACTGCGATCCGATGTTGTCACGCTGTACGGCGGAGGCAGATACCATCTTTACCAGTACAAAAAATATACGGATGTGCGTTTGGTTTGGGCTCCCGAATCCAGCATCGCTTTTTTCGGTGGCGATGCGGACAACTTTGAGTATCCGCGCTACAATTTGGACGCCACTATTTTTCGCGTCTACGAAGACGGCAAGCCAGCGGTGATCGAGCATTTTCTGAAATGGTCTGCCGATGGTCCCGCTGAAAATGAATTGGTGTTCGTGGCCGGTAACCCCGGCCGCACCAGCCGAATTTTCACTTACGATGCCCTCAAGCATCAACGTGATGTGCGGATGCCCTATTTGATGGACTTCATTCGCCGCCGTGAAATTCTGCTGCAGCAGTTTTCGTTGGGCGGTCCGAAGAACGAGCGAATCGCCAAGGATATGTTGTTGGGGTTCCAGAACTCTCGAAAGGCACGCGTCGGTATGCTAGGCGGTCTTCAGGATCCAGCATTTATGGCAGCTGCTGAGCAAAAAGAGAAAGAGCTGAAGAAGCTAGTCATCGCTGATCCGGAATTGGCTGCCAAGTATTCGGCGTGGGAAAAGATCGCCGATGTGCAACGGCGAAAAGCCGACATTCTTGGAACGGGAATTAGTTTTCGAACTCGTATGTTTGTCATCGCCCAGCAGTTGGTGCAGATGGCGGCCGAGGATCAGAAGCCTTCTTCCGAACGACTGGCGGGATTTCAGGATTCCAGCCGAGCGTCGCTTGAGCAAAAGCTGTTCTCGAGCGCTCCGATCTATCCTGAGTTCGAAGCGTTGATTTTGGGGGATGAAATTGCGAGGCTGTGTGAAATTCGTGGCTTTGACGAAATGTGTGGCAAAATCCTCGACGGCAAGAATCCGAGCGAACGGGCGAGTGAGCTGATTTCGGGCTCCCAGTTGAACGAACCGGAAGTTCGCAAGAAGATCGCCGCCGGTGGGATGGAAGCGATCAACAGTTCTGACGACACACTGATCAAGTTGGCTTTGTTGGTGGACGAGAAAGTTCGCGCCGATCGCAAAGTCTCCGAAGAGCTTGCCGAAATCGAGAAACAGGCCTACGCCGAAATTTCGGACGTGTTGTTCAAGACTCGGGGGACTTCCGTTTACCCCGACGCGACCTTTACGCTGCGTTTGGCGTTTGGTCCGGTCAAAAGCTACAAGGAGAACGGGAAAGAAGTTCCAGCGTTTACGGACGTTGACGGGACGTTTGCCCACGAGATCAAGGGCCAGAAAGATTTCGAGTTGCCGAAATCGTGGTTGGACGCAAAGGGCAAGATTCCCGGTAGCACACGGATGAATTTTGTGTGCACGGCGGACATCATTGGCGGCAACTCGGGTTCGCCTGTGGTGAACAAGGACCTTGAATTGGTCGGATTGATTTTTGACGGGAACATTCAGTCGCTGATCGCAGATTTTGCTTACAGCGAAGTTCAAGGTCGAAGCGTCAGCGTGCACTCGAATGTGATTCGCGAAGCTCTGCGTCACGTTTACGGGGCCGAGGATTTAGCGAATCAGCTGGGCAACTGATTGATTCACTGAATAGGTGACATGGGCCTCCAGCGCTTCCAGCCTGTGTTGAAGCGCTAGATTGTAGGGCCGGTTCCTACCGGCCGTGTTTACGATCGGCCGGTGGGAACCGGCCCTACAACTGGAAGCCTATGCCACCTTTTTGCTCGCATCCCAAGCCCCGATAGGGGTGACAGCATGTAGCCACGGGTGTCAGCCCGTGGAATTCAG
>CAZDZX010000341.1:0-4212 GCA_964510005.1 uncultured Pirellulaceae bacterium | reverse complement strand
CCCAAGGCGCAGAGAATTTGAACCGCCAAAATAAGCCCATGAAATATCCGGGCTAAGAGTTGAACACCGAGAGGAACTCCGAATAAACCGCCGTGAAAAAGCTTGGGCTGCGGAGCGAGCGTCCAGCCACTTTTCATCTCGACTCGAAATCGAGTTTTGAGACGGAGCTCAGAATTAGAACACCGGTGGCACGCGATAGAATTCGCCATCGGTGTCGGGAGCGTTGGCAAGGATCGCTTCGCGTGAGGCGCTTTCGGTGACGCGATCTTCACGCGTTGCGTTGGTAGATTCAGTGGCGCCGTAAAACGGTTCGGTGCCAGCAGGAATCTCGACTTCATCCAATTGGTGAATGTAGGCCAAGATCTTTTCGAATTCCGCTTGAATCTGCGGTGCCTCTTCGGGACTGAGCTCGATGCGAGCCAGCGATGCGATCTTTTCGGTGGAGGCTTTCTGAACAGACATGGCGATGTGGCAAACGTGAAAACGATGCGGATTAAAATTTGGAATTAAGGAGACGCCGTCGCCCTTCCAGCGCACAAAAAAGGGACGCAGTTGATCAGCGTCCCTGAAATCTGGCTTTCGAAAAAGCGAATTACTTTCCGGGCAGTGCGAAAGGCTTTTGCTTGACAGCCTTTTTCACAAAACCACTGCGGATGCAGCTTGTGCAAACTTTCATCCGACGAGAACCGCCGCCCGGAAGAGCGACACGAACCCGCTGCAAGTTAGGGCGGAACTGACGGCGGGTCTTTCCGGTAATCTTCGTACCGACACCACCGAGATATTTTGCCTTACCACGGGTCTCAATTTTGTTGCCCATCTGGGGGCCTTTACCGCAAACTTCACAAACGCGAGCCATGATGAATCCAAAGCTGGAATTGATTTATTTCTGATTGATATGAAGGGGAGGATTATAGCCTCAGCCCGGGGGCTCGCAACTGCGAAATCTCCCGGAATTTCAGCAAATAATTGACTTAAGAAAGGCCAAAACGCCCGCAAAACCTCGAAGTTACAAGGATGTTACAGTTTTCGGCCTCTCCACCCAGTAGTATCTCATCGGACAGAAGCTGGCATCAGCCGAAGAGCTTTTTGCAGCGAGTATCATAAGAATCGTGAAAATCTGACGTGTTCTTCAGCAACTTCCAGCATGAAGGCGTTGCCCTATGAAATCCCAATTGACCATCCTCACCATCGAAGACGACCCCGCGATCCGCCAAGGCATCGTCGATTCGCTGGATTTCCACGGCTACAACGTGCTGGAATCCGGAGATGGCGAATCCGGCCTCGAACTGGCGACCTCTCGGGAATACGACCTGTTGCTGCTGGATTTGGCCCTGCCCAAAGTAACCGGACTGGAGATCCTGCAAAAGCTACGCGAACTGCGCCCCACCCAACCGGTGATCGTGCTAACCGCTAAAGGCGACGAAGACGACCGGGTGGCGGGTTTAAAAATGGGAGCCGATGACTACGTCGTGAAACCGTTTAGCGTCAAAGAACTGCTGGCACGCATGGAAGCGGTGTTGCGACGCAGCGCCGAAAGACCCAGCGATGTCGAGCTGACCCAAATTCCCGGCGGTGTCGCCGATTTCCAGCGACGGGAGCTTCGTTTTGAGGATGGCGAGCGTGTCGAGCTTTCCGAAAAAGAAGCCGATTTGCTGTGCTATCTGATCCGCAATCGCGGCCGAGCGATTTCCCGTGACGAACTGCTGTCCAGCGTCTGGCGTTTGAACCCCAAGGGCATTTCCACGCGAACGATCGATATGCATGTGGCGCGGTTGCGCGAGAAACTACGAGACCAAAACGGACAGCATGAGATTCTGATTACGGTACGCGGGAAGGGATACATGTTTGCGGCCGCAGAGACGACTGCCGGCGCTGGAATCTCTAACAGCGAAACACTCCTTCCTGAAGGAGGATAATCCCTTGCTCAACAAACCCGCCCAAGTCTGGTTGCTGTTCTTGCTGTGCATCGTGCTGGTCGTGCCTGCGATGGGATGGCTGACGGTGAAGATTCTTCAGCAGGATCAGATTCGTGAAAATGACCGCGTTGATACCGAACTGGCCCGCCAAGAAACGGAATTGCAGGACTTAATCAATCGCGCGCTTTACCGCATGGACTGGAAGCTTTCGCCGATCATCGCCCGCGAAGCCGCTCGTCCGCACTATTTGTACAATTCGTTTTACAACCCTAAATCGATCAGCGGTTTCAGCGGCAGTGGCAGCGATAGCAAGAACCAATCCGACGATGAACAACTGTTGCCATCGCCACTGTTGGATCAACAGTCCGAATTCGTCAAACTCTACTTTCAGGTTTCTTCGGACAACCAGTTCACGTCCCCGCAAATGCCGGCTTCGAATCCGCTCCAAGACCGAGCTTTTGTCTGTAGCGATTTGACCCCGGACCTGCTGGTCGAAAAGAAGATGATTCTGGACAAAGCAAAATCGTTTACCAATTTCGGAATGATCAACCGCAACGCCCAAGCGCCAGTCGCGGACAACAGTTCGAACGCTACACAGAATGGTGTTTTCAGGAATCTTGATTTCGCCGAGGTGCAACCGCAACAGCTACGAGCCGCGAAAGACAACCAAGTCCGCAGCAAGACGGAGGTCCAACAAAGAAACAACGACGTTCTCAATGTGAACGAATTCAATCGACGACAGACGGGAACCGGAAACTACGCCAACTCGTGGGCGCTGGATCAAAATAAAATGCTGTCGCGACCCGCCCGCGAGGGTGTGATGAGCCCGTTCTGGATCGATGATGAATTGTTTCTGGCACGCCGCGTCGACATCGATGGTGACCAGATCGTGCAATGCTGCTGGCTGGACTGGCCGAAAATCAGAGATTCGCTGCAAGCGGAAGTCAGTGACATTTTACCCGATATTAAATTTGAATCGATCACCGATGACGAACCGGACTATCGACAAGCCCTCGCAACGCTTCCTGTGCAATTGGTGGTCGACAAAACCCACATGCTTGCCAACCTTGCTCTGGAGCAACGGGCGCTGGTTGATAAACCTCAATCGGGACTGCGACTAGCAATGATTGCCGCTTGGTGCGGTTTGGGGCTGGCGACCTGCGCGACGGCGGGGCTGTTGTTTGGTGTGATGAAACTGAGCGAACGCCGCGCCTCGTTTGTTTCTGCGGTGACTCATGAACTGCGGACGCCGCTGACGACGTTTCGGATGTATTCGGAAATGTTGGCTGACAAAATGGTGCCACCCGAAAAGCAACAACACTATGCGTTGACGTTGCAAAAACAGGCCGATCGACTGACGCATTTGGTCGACAACGTGCTGCAATTTGCCCGCTTGGAAAAAGACAATTCGCAGGCTCGGAAAGAATCGATGACTTGCCGGCAGTTGTTTGAACGATTCGAAGGCCGGTTGCAGCAGCGCTGCGACTACGCTGACATGGAATTGTCGATTGAGTTCGAGGACGATGCGGACGAGCTGGAGATGTTGACGGATGCTTCCTCGGTCGAGCAAATCGTTTTTAATCTTGTCGACAACGCCTGCAAGTATGCCAAAGGCGCCGACGACAATCGCATCGATGTGCACATCCGCCACAACCGACGGGCGGTTCGCGTTTCGGTACGTGATTACGGCCCGGGCGTCGACGACCAGTTTCGCCGGCGAATGTTTCAGCCATTTTGCAAATCGGACATTGATGCTGCCAATTCAGCGCCGGGTGTCGGATTGGGATTGGCGCTGTGCAAGCGAATGGCGCACTCCATGGGCGGTTCGATTCATTGCGAGAGCTCCCAGCAGGGTGCCACGTTTGTGTTGTCATTGCCTCAGGAGTAGGGCCGGTTCCCACCGGCCGTGTTCAGGTTGGCCAATGGGAACCGGCCCTCCTGTCGGCTATCGCTGTGGACGGGACGCGAACAGGCGGCCAGCATCGATCCTGCAAGATCGATTTCGCATCGCTGTCTCTCTAGACGCGTCGTTTGCGAGTAACGCTTTACGCCAACGGCGTAAGACCAATAGCCCAAGGTTCTTGAACCTTGGGTTACGGCCACTCCAGATTCTCTCAACCCCAACGGGGTTGGATCAAACCCCGTTGGGGTTTCTCATGCTCGTGGATGTCGGGCACCCAGGGTTCAAGAACCCTGGGCTATTGATCTAACCTCGTTGAGGTTGCGCCACTTCGTGGCGTCCCCTCGTTGTGTCGCCCGCTGGGCTTTAGGGAACGCTTTCCCGAAACCGTTGGCT
>CAZDZX010000340.1:0-4221 GCA_964510005.1 uncultured Pirellulaceae bacterium | reverse complement strand
ATTGCTGCTGTCCCTCCGGGACAAAATCATTCTGGGAGATCTAAAGTAAGTGCCATTGGGCACTAGCCCACTAGCCGCCGGTTGCGGATGGTCGAACTGAGGGCACTTCTGCCGGCTAGCGCCGAATTGTCGCTCAAGCAGCTTTCTTGCTGATCGCGGTGGCCAATCCCTCCGGCCGCAAGCGTATCTCCCGCTGCGGGAAAGCGATCTCGATGTTCTGCTTGGTGAACGCTGCAGCGATCGCCATATTCAACTCGTGGCGAACTTTGGGGAACAACTCCCGGCCTTTGACGATGACCCGCAACTGAAAATCCAGCGTCGAATCCCCGAAACTTTCAAACACCACGTCCGGACCCGGGTTGGATTGAACCAGCGGATGCTGCCGAGCCACCGCCAACAACGTCTGCTGCACCAGATGAGTGTCGGACTCATACGCCACCCCGACGTTCAGGATCAATCGCGAAATCTGATCGCTTAACGTCCAGTTCATCACGTCTTCGGTGATGAATTTTTTGTTAGGGACAATGTGCTCTCGCATATCAAGGTCGCGGATTCGTGTCGCGCGAAGCTGCATGTGAGTCACGTTGCCAGAGATCCCGTTGACGGTAATAAAATCGCCAACACGCACCGGACGCTCGATCAAAATGATTAAACCCGAAACAAGGTTGGCAAAAACTTCCTGCAACCCGAACCCCAAACCAAGACTCAAAGCCGCCGCCATCCACTTGACACTGTTCCATGAAAAACCGGCCACATGAAACGCCAACAACAATCCCAACAACCCGACGACGTAGCGGACCACAAACGAGATCGCATAGCGACCGCCTCGGTCCAGCGGCAATCGATCGATCAATGTCAGCTCCAGCAATCCTGGCAAATTCCGGCTCAGCGCGAACGTAATGCCCAAAATACCCAACGCCGAAAACAGCTTGGTCAATGTCGTGTTCGAAATCTCCCCGTTGGGAAGCTTGGTTTCCCACAGCACAACGCTGTCTAGAAATCGAATCGTGGGTGAGACTTCGGACCAGAGATGCCAACCGACAATCACCACACCGACCGCAGCGGTGACGCGAATCAAGCGGTTCACTTGGGAGGAAATCGCTTCAATGTTGATCGTTTCATCTTCGTTGATATGTCCGCTTTCGGTGCGTTTCAGCTGCCGTAGCTTCACCCGAAACTGGGTCACCAATAGCATCCGCCCCACCAATCCAGCAACCGCCGCGATCAGGCCCGCAAACAAAGCCGTCCAGATTCCTCGTTCCGTCAACTGCACAGCCGTGAAGTGATATCCAGCCACCGAAAGCGCTGCCGGTGCCATCGGCAGCGAAGCCAGCACCAACAAACCGACCTGACGCAAAGGAACCAAAGTCGATTCTAAACCCATCATGGAAACATCGACCGGCCCACCGTTGAACAGATTCTGGCGATGTTGCCGACGTTGTCTTGCATTCCGCCGTAAGCCTTGGCGTTCCAGTCGCTCGTCGCGCCAACGATTGATGCCGCGACAAATGAAGAACAAAGCAACCGACAGAGACAACAGTTCGCCAAGGAAGAACATTCTCCCCAGCGAGTCGTGCCAGACACCGTTTTCAAAAGTATTCAGGGCTTCGTAGGAAAATCGCAATGGCATCACCAGCCAAACGATGCAGAACATTCCCTTTCGGGCTCCCTCACAGAAAACACGCGGCCACAGAAAGTGATTCTGCGCTAGCCCATTGCGTCGAAACGCAATCATTAATGCCAGCGAAAAAAACAACAGCGGCAGTACTCGTAACAGCGCGTAGCGCACGCTCCCATTAAATGTCGCCAGATCGTAAGCCGGCGCCATCTGCCAAGCCACGATCGAAAGCGCCAACGGCAGTAAAATCGCGGTGCAGAGCACGTGCCCCAAGCTGCACATCGTCGGCCCTAGACGGGAAAACGATTTGATGTCTTCACTGAGCGGATTGGGAATCGAAACTTCACTCATTGTGCTGCCCTCTATACGCCGTTTGACTCAGTTTCCGGCTGACCGCAAAAACACCCAGCATCCCAAACAGGCCCACGACCGATTCGTAGGGACGCCGCACCACATGGCTGCCAATGGACGCTCCCACCGATCTCCAGTGATCCAATTTAAAAAAGGCTTCGGCGCCCTGTTGAGATTTCAGCAACACACTTAGATCGACCTGGTCAGCGGTCTGCACCCACAGAGCTCGGTCGTCGATGTACTTTCGCGTCGTGTTGATTTGCGTCAGCAAGTTTTTCCGCGCTGTTTCGGATTCGCCCAACAGGTTGATAAAGTCATCGTACTCGTGCAACAGCTCATCGACTTGACGACGATGCGCCACCACGGACTCACGGGCCATCTCTTTGAGCGTCGTGTTGGCGACGACTTGATCCTGCTTGATCATCAGCACTTCGGATATGTACCGTTCTTCGTCAGCCAGCGGACGGCGCGCCACCCGCAGTTTCAGCTCATCAACTTTGACGTTCAACAGCTTCTGTTTGATACTGCGAATTCGCGCCATGCTCTCGAATGGAGGCACCAGAGCATGGTGAGCTTCGATCAGCAAGTAACTGCTGCCCTCTGAGCCAACACGAACAACCGCATTTTCGAGCTCCTTGTGCCGGCTCTCCAGTTCATGGACCAGCGATTGAACTTCGAATTTTTCCGTACTGGAATGCTTGATCATCTCTGCCAGCTCCGCTCGGACTTTGGCCAGGTCCGCGGTTTGCGTTACCAGCTCACGCAGTGCCGGATGAGCCTCACTGGCATTCTGCCTGGCCACCCGAATCTGCTCTCCCAGCTCTCTTCGACGCCGATCGGCGAGGGTGACGCCCCAAGCTTCAATTTCTCGATTGAGCCTCACGATAATTCGAGCGTGAAGATCCTGCTGCATCGGGAACAAACGCTGCGAAAGCTCCAACCATTCAGATTCGACTTCCAACAGTTTGCTGGCGGTTGAGGCATGCAGCTCTTTCGCTCGCAACGTCAACAGCGACGTGTATTCCTCGGTACCATTGGACTGGCGCTGCACCATTTTCTCGTGAAGGTCATCTAACTGCTTCCGAAAGGCGACTCGCTCGGAAGGAATTTTTGCTTTGCGCTCATCGCGGTGCTGGATTGAATCTTCAATTTTTCGCGATTCATGGTTCTCGTTGTCCAGCTCGGTCTCCAAATCGCGCAGCACGATTTGCATTTGCTCGAGGGTCAAAGACGAATCGGCTTCCCGAACCGTTGACGCATCTTTGAGTTGAAATTCTAGATCGGCGATCTGCTGATCAAGCGTTTGGATACGGCGACGAAGCTTGGAGGTTTCCGTCACATTCTGCTGGGCGATGGCAATGCTCTCTAAGGCACCACCCACCACGCCGAGGCCAATGTTGCGAGTCTCTTCGTCAAGATTTGCGGCCGATTCAACCGCCAATTTTCGCTTGTTTAATTCCTCGCGTAGCAATTCGATCGGCATATTCAAAACCGAATCGCTAATTTTCCATGAGGCTTCCATTTCCGGAGACGGCATGGGGCCAATGAACACGGGTTCTGCATCGACGGGGGGTTGCTGGGTGAGAGGCGGTGTGGGTTGCGGTACGGACAGCGGCGCCGGTGATTCCGGCACAAATTCAGCCGGTGACTCAGCAGGATCTCTTAGCGGTTTTGCGTTCAGCTGTGAGCTCAAATTGGGCAAACCGGTTTGTCGCCGAATCGTCATCCCACCATCGATCACTGGAGCCGGATCGGCTTCCTGTTGCCAAGCAACCTGCCGAACCGTGGGTGGCTGAGGAGGCTGACGGAGATGATTGGTGACCGGCAAACGTAGCGGTCGCATGAGCCGGCCCAACTGACTTCGATCCAACAGATCGTTTTCCAGACCGCTATTGTTAAGTCGAAACGGGCGGTCCAGCTCGTCTTGAAGTTCCGGCATATCGAATGCGCTCGGCTGGCCTATTTGAGCCATGGCGGAATGCTTCGAAAACACGGGCACGAACAAGAAAGTCAGAACCGCGACGGTCGTAATGTGGCGGACTTGCATTGCAATTCTAAGACAGACCGTTTCCCTTTGGGCCTGTCGCTATTTGGGGGCTTTGAGAATTTTGGGAACGTTAGAGCGTGTCGAAAGTCCCCGCAAGTGCAACCTGCGGCGTGGGAAAGGTTTGGTGATGCACTAGAGGTTCGTCAGAGCTTAATTTTGGGATTAGCCGTTTTGGCGATAGCACTTCCTTTAGAAGATTGCGAAG
>CAZDZX010000339.1:0-4238 GCA_964510005.1 uncultured Pirellulaceae bacterium | reverse complement strand
GAAAAGTTCGGGCCGCGGAGCGTCCCGTCCACTTTTCCGTCCACTTTTCCGTTCATGGTTCACTCCAAAAAAAATGCTCACGCGGTGCGTGAGCATGGGACGTTGAATTGAGCACCGACGACGGACTAGCTTTCGTCGTCTGTTTTAGGCTCATCAGCCGCAGCTGAATCATCGGCCGCTGGTGGCTGATCCTCAGACTCCGGTTTGGCCTCACCCTCTGGTGGTTTGACTTCGCCATCCTCTGGATTCACTGCCGCGACCTCTTCGTCGCCGCTGCCGATTTCGTCGCGTGGAACGCGAACGATGGTTGCCAGCGTGTCGTCGTCCTTGAGCTTCATGATGCGGACGCCTTGCGTGTTGCGACCGATCACGCCGATCTCCGAACACTTGATTCGCTGGATCTTTCCGCGAGCAGTCATCAGCAACAACTCGTCATCATCGTTGACTGACGAAATGCCAATCACGCGACCATTACGCTCGGTTGTTTTAATGTCACGCAAACCTTTACCGCCCCGGTTCTGGGTGCGATAGCGAGCACTGCCGCCAGTTTCTTCACCGTCTTCGGCCAGATCACTGACGTTGGGTCCAAACGGCGTTCGCTTGCCGTAGCCCTTCTCGCAGGCCGTCAGCAAGGTCGCTGAAGGATCGGCGACACGCATTCCGATAACTTCGTCGTCACCCGAAAGCGAGATGCCTTTCACGCCGCTAGTGTTGCGACCCATCGGCCGAGCATCCGATTCGCTGAATCGAATCGCCATCCCGTCGCCAGTGCACAACACAATTTCGTCGCCTTTCTTGGTGACGATGGCGTCGATCAACTGATCGTCATCCTTGAGCTTGATCGCGATGATGCCGCCCGAGCGAGGACGCCCGTATTGGGACAGCTCAGTTTTCTTGACCAGCCCTTTGGATGTACACATCAACAGGTAATGATCGGCTAAGGAGAAATCGCGGATCGCGCGACACGCCGCGACTTTCTCGCCCTTTTCCAAAGTGATCAGATTCACGATCGCCCGGCCTCGACTTTCGCGGGCCAGGTTGGGCAATTTATGGACCTTCAGCCAGTGAACCTGTCCACGCGTCGTAAAGAACAACAGATAGTCGTGTGTGCTGCAAGCAAACACGTGCTCGATCGGATCCTCGTCTTCGGTGGAAGCACCCTTCAATCCGGTACCACCACGACCCTGAGTCCGATACGTGCTAACAGCCGTTCGCTTGATGTAGCCCGAATGGCTAATCGAAACGACCATATTTTGCTCTTCGATCAACTCTTCCAGATCGATGTTGCCGACTTCTTCGTTCGACAGAACCGTACGACGTGGATCGGCGTGCTTACGCTTGATCTCAGCAAGGTCGTCCTTGATGATCGCACGGATGTTGTCTTCGTCAGAAAGGATCCGCATGTATTCGCGAATTTCGTCCAACAGATTCTTGTGCTGGTTCTGAAGCTTCTCCTGCTCCAGGTTCACCAACTGACCCAAAGTCATTTTCAAGATCGCATCCGACTGGACGGCGGTCAAGTTATAGACATCGGTCGCGCCACGCTCTTCTTGGACAACTGCAAAGCCGTCTTCGCCGAGGGCTCGCTCCAGCATCGCAGCCGGGCATTCGATACCCATCAGGCCTTTTTTGGCTTCGGCCTGAGTCTTGGACGCGCGGATGACCGCGATGATTTTGTCGATGTCCGCCAACGCCAGCAGCAAACCTTCGATGACGTGCTTTTGACGTCGCGCTCGGTTCAGCAAAAACTGCGTCCGACGTCGAATCACGTTGATCCGGTGACGCAGGAATTCGGTGAGGAAGTCCTTGATCGACAACTCGCGAGGCTTGCCGTCGACCAACGCCATGAAGTTCATCGAGAACGATGTCTGCAATGGCGAAAACTGATACAGCTGATTGAGAACGACTTCCGGATCTGCATCGGATTTGACTTCGATGAAGAGCTTCACAGGCTCCTTCAGATCGCTTAAGTCCTTGATCTCCGAGATGCCTTTGACCCGGCCGGTTTTGACCAAGTTGGCGATCTTTTCGACAACGCCGTCACGGGTCTGCTGATAAGGCAACTCCGAGACGATGATTCGGTTACGAGTTCGCTTGTTCTTTTTGTACTCTTCAATTTCGCACTTGGCACGCAACTGAATGGAACTGCGGCCGTTGTGGTAGGACTTAAGAATCCCAGCGCGACCACAGATCATGCCGCCAGTAGGAAAGTCCGGACCGGGCAGGACTTTGATGATTTCGTGGATCGAACAATCGGGATTGTTGATCACCAACTCCATCGCATCGCAGACTTCGCCCAAGTTGTGAGGCGGAATGGATGTCGCCATCGAAACGGCGATACCGCTGGATCCGTTGACCAGCAGGTTGGGGAACTTGCTGGGCAGAACCGTCGGTTCCATCCGTCGCTCGTCATAGGTCGGCGTGTAATCGACCGTGTCGAGTTTCAGGTCTTCCATCATCATGGAAGCAAACGCCGACATGCGAGCTTCGGTATATCGCATCGCCGCCGGAGGCAGACCCGCGATCGAACCAAAGTTCCCCTGTTTGTCGACAAGGATATGTCGCATGTTCCATTCTTGGGCCATGCGAACCAGCGTCGGATAAACGATACTTTCACCGTGCGGGTGATAGTTACCGCTGGTGTCACCGGAGATTTTGGCACACTTCACCCGCGCCGCACCCGGCGTCAGGCTGAGGTCGTTCATCGCGACAAGGATACGACGCTGAGACGGTTTCAGGCCATCGCGGACATCGGGAAGAGCACGCGAAACGATGACGCTCATCGCATACGTCAAATACGAACTTTTCAGCTCTTCCTCAATGGGCATTTCCAGCAAACCCGTTGAAGGAGGATTTCCATTTCCTTCATCGTTTTCGTTGTTGCTGTCGTCGTTTTCTGGCAAATCAGTTGACAAATTCAGACTCCGTAGAGTTCACGTAGGAGGGGGACAAAACTCAAAGAAACCGGCCGGTTTTTTTCAGATTCTTGAAACGGCCGTGGGCGTTCAGTTGATACCCGGTTTTTTGCTTTTCAGAAGATCCACAAAAGCCAATTTAAGCCGAAAAAAAACGACATTTGCTGGCTCGTCCGCAGTGCCCAAATTTTAATGGATTTTGGCCGTTTTCGCAATTGTCCGACTCATCATTTCAAGACTTTTCTGAGAGGTAAATTCAAACCCGTTTTCCCCCTGAAATCGCACGTTCTGACGGGTCAAAAGGAGCCCGAACGGACTTAAAAGTGCCATCACTGGCTTTCTTGAAAGACTTTTGCAGATGATGGCCAATCTAAGAGTAAAATGGGCTGCGGCGGAGAGACTACATTTCAGATTTATTGCACCTTATGAACTTTTCACTGGACCCATCCATCGAATCACGACTGGATCAGCTCCCAGAATTCGAACCCCATCCCAGCCACCAATGCACCCCGCAGGCGTGGACGATTGGCAGCGACGAATCTAGGGGTCTGCAGCAAGTCTCCATCAGAGAAATGCCGCATCAGGAAGCGGCTCTGCCCATCTCTGATTTGAGCGCGACTTGCACCCACGTCGTGACGACTCAGTTGGGAGAGATCGAATGTTCAGGCAGTGCTTTGCTGGGCCAATGCCCTCAATGTAGTGCTCCCATGACCATCCGGCTGTGGTTGCGATTGGCCGACTGTTGGAAATGCCCCACGTCGGTTTCTCTCAATGAAATCACGATTCGTGAGATCAAAAAAGCGATTCCGCAACCGCCCACCCTTAAACCCCGTCAGATTCGACTCCCCGCACCGCCACCGTCACTGGAATCGTTCAGCAGCCAAGATCGTCTAGAATCGCTCACCGCCAAAGAACCCGCCGTCTCGCAAAATCGACTGCCGCTTCCGGCACCCCCACCGGCGCCAGAATCGTTCAACACCCAAGTGCAGACAATCGAGCGCAAAAGAACCCAGCTCCCTGAACCACCACCAACGCCAGAGCAGTTCAGCACTCGGGCTCCGCTACAAACTGTGGCTCCTAAATTTAAAAAACAGCCTCAAATTGAAAACCAATTTTGGACCGTGACTGACGACATGTCGGAACTGGAAGTGCTCACGGAGCGATCGCCGCTGGCCCGATTGTTGGGGCGGCTGTTTGGATCTCAATCGGAAGACTGGGACTATCCCTAACCCGACGCGCGAGCAAGGCATTGGGCGCCGGTTCCTCTGAGGGTGTCGGCTGCTCTGGCAACAAAAGTTCATCAACCATGAGCGGCAAGGCGCT
>CAZDZX010000338.1:0-4244 GCA_964510005.1 uncultured Pirellulaceae bacterium | reverse complement strand
AAGTGGCGTTGAAATGTCCCGCAGGGACAAAAGCAATTAGCCTCGGGTTTCAACCCGAGGTTTCCGAGGCCCACCAACACGATGCGTCCCGTAAGTGTAAAGCGCTGCAACGTCCTCAAGCCTTGTTCAGCTGACGCAATGGCTTGGGCAGTGGAAAACTGACGCTCTCTTTGCGAATCACAACCGGTTCGACTTCCGCGCCGTATTTCTTACAGATCCAATCAATGCACTCTTCGACAACAGTCTCGGGAGCACTCGCTCCGGCGGTGACCAAGACATTCTCCACGTCCTTGAACCAGTCTTCCTGCAAATCTTCTTTGCCGTCGATCAAGTAACCCGGGATGCCCGTTTCAGCTGCCAACTCGCGAAGACGCTGACTGTTAGAACTGTTCTGACTGCCCAACACTAAACACAAATCTGCCTTGGCCGCGATCAAACGAACGGCTTCCTGTCGGTTTTGAGTCGCGTAGCAGATGTCTTCTTTGGGAGGATTGACCAAGTTCACAAATCGATCCCGCAATTTTTTGATGATCCGATTGGCATCATCAACCGACAGCGTCGTCTGCGTCAGGTAAGCGACCTTGGCATCGACTGGGACGTCCAGTTTGTCAACGTCCTCCTCGGATTCAACCAAAATCATCGCTTCAGGGGCTTCGCCCATCGTCCCGATGACTTCGTCGTGCCCCTCATGGCCGATCAGAAAAATCTTGTAGCCCTCTTTGGCGTACTTGATCGCTTCAAGGTGAACCTTGGTCACCAGCGGACAGGTCGCATCGATCGCGTTTAGGTTTCGATCTTTGGCCAGCTTACGAATCTCGGGGGACACGCCGTGTGCTGAAAACAACAGCACCGATCCCGTCGGCACCTCTTCCAATTCATCCACAAAAACCGCGCCCTTGGCCTTGAACGATTCCACCACGTATTTGTTGTGAACAATTTCGTGATAGACATAAACCGGGGCTCCGAATTCTCGAAGCGTCAAATCAAGGCTCTCAATGGCCATGTTGACGCCGGCACAGAATCCGCGTGGGTTGGCTAACAGGATCTTCATGGTTTCTTCGAAATGAAAACAAGTTGGCGAACGGCCGATGGCAGGGAGCACAAAACAAAGCACATCGACACATATGATACTGTAGGTCGATGGCCTGATTTGGCAATGCTCGTTCGCCAGGCCACCGCCCACTTCCCGCCAGCTAGGCCGCTTTTTTCATTTTCAGTCGCTGATCCGATCGCAGCCACGCCAGGACTTTCTTGTGCTCGGCGGCCCACTTTTTGCCAATCCGCTTCTCGCAGAAAGCCTCAAACAGCAAATCCAGCGTTTCACTCAGCTGGCGAATGCTCTCAATGCGATCGATCGAATCCCGAATCGCATCGTCGTTTCCAATCTGACTGATCCGAGCACTCCCCACGGCGAAGGTTTCCCCATTGAGAGTAAAATCGAATTGCTGGCCTTCGCGAACAAGCGTGAAACCGGCTTTGCGGGGCAGCTTGCCCATCCCGATCGCCAGCAGTGCTTCCGGCAGCGCGACAGGACTTTCGGCGCTGATGGATTCTTTTCCGTTTTCGCCGATCGGACAGTCCAGCGAAAGCGAGCGAGCAAACATGCCCGAAACCTCGGAATCGTCCGACAGCTGGATCACATTCGAATTCTTCTCCCACGTCCACCACAACCACAACAAAAATTCATTGCCCAAGTAATCGTAGTTGTCGTTCATCCCGTTCCACCACACGACACTGTTGGAACCTTCAGGGTGAAAGGCGGTCGCTGAGGCGTTGTAAATGTCGGCAGTCCGATCGGCGGCGTCAGCGAAATCCACAGCCAGCGATCCAGACGTGACTTTGCGAAACTCCAAACCAAAGGCGCGGCTGAGCAACTGCAAACAATTGTCGTTGGCTTTCTCACTGGCCGAACCAAGGTAAATGGTTTCATTCACTGCATCCCACAGTACCGCAGTCTCGCTCATGCGAAGGTAGTTGCCCTTTTCGGCTTCCGCGGCACAGCGCGCCTCGATCGCCTGCTTGGCTTCCTCGCGCTGCGATTTCGATGGCCGACCGCCAGCGTTGTCTTTCATCACGCCCGCCAGCTCCATCGCCGTCCAAGCTCGCTTGATCGGGCCGGGGACCTGGCAAGAATCGGTGCGGATGCCAAAGTGCATGGCATCACCGATAATGTTTTTGCCAGCATCGAAATCGGTGTCCAGCAAATGGGCTCCACCGGAAAATCCAGTGGCCGGTTCCTCGTGTAAATTTTTCGTGGTTTTTCCGATCCGGAACTTCTTGAATTTCTCGATGTGCTCTTCACCGAACGAGCCGGTGGGGTCTTCGGTAATCTGGTACCGCTCAAATGTCACGCTGCCTCTCAAGAAACCCATAATTCCTCACCCTCAAATTGTCCGTCAAAGTTATGGTTTCGGCATGAAAAAGTGGAAACTTGAAATCGCTCCAACTCGACACCTTTTAAGTTTCTAAAGGGAAATTCGGGCAAAGTAAGCTGCCCCACCGCAGAGCGGGCAATTGGGGCGATTTCCTCTCGCGTTTTAGACGCTAGAATTCAATTTCCGGACTTCTCAAACTACTCGGAGCAGAAAAAACATGGCGACGGCTCAAGCGACTGAAATCACAGAAGGCGATCTGATCGAACGCGGCTACAAAAGCTCTCGATCCGCAGTACGCAGCTTTTTCAAAGACGGGGTTTGGGCCACCGGCAACATGCCTCGGCAGATGCGCAGGGAACTCAACGTTCTGGGTGGACAACTGGTTCGCTGTTTGGACATGTTGGATTTGGAAAGCACCGATGGATTGCCGCTGGATGTCTGCACCGAAGCCCGTGACCAGCTCAAAGACGCCTTTGCCGGCAATCCCCATACCGCCGAACACGCGGCTCTGGCGGAAGTCGTCAGCAGACATGACATTTCTACGCAGTGGATGTTCGACATGATCGACGGCGCGGACCGCTGGGTTCGCTACCGCGAATTTAAGACCTATGAGCAACTGGACGCCTTTGCCACCGACGTGGGCGCCAGCGCGATGGCAGCCGCGGTCAAAATCGTAGGATTCGACGAGCCAGACTGGGAAGAACATGCCTTTGACTGTGGCAAAGCGATTCTACTATCTCATTTGTTGTTCAAAACGGTGCCGGATCTGCAAGCCAATCGCTGCTTCTTGGCTCAAGATGATTTGGAGCGGTACAAGCTTGATGTGCAGCAACTGAAGCAGGGCAAGGAGCAAGCGCAACTGAAACAGTTTGTACGCTTCAACGTGGCCCGATTAGAAAAGCTCTACTACAGCGGCGGCAAGCTGATCCCCAAACTCGGCTTTGATGGGGCCCGCACACTGACATCATTGCTGTGCTTACACTGGCGGATGCTGATGCGGGTTAAACGAGATCCGAACTGCCTGCTGGAGCCCGAAAGCATCTCTTCCCGTCGAGATCTGTTGTCACTCAAATCGCGGCACCTGCTGGGGCTAGAGGGCGGGATTCCGATCATCCCAGAACAAGACCACCATCATTGATCAGCAATGGCCCATCACAAGCTGTATTCCAAGTAGTAAGCTTGCATCGTTTCTTTCGAGTACCAGAGATAGCGATAGTATTCTTTGTCCGCTGTCTTCTTCCAATACACAGGTAACATCTTAACTTCATCGGAAACCCACCAGTCGAATTCCCGAGCAGTAGGGATATGAGTTTCGTCATTCGCTTCAGTCAATTGGTGCTTGTCCACAATCTCCTGGATAACGGCGCCGTCAGCGGAAAACCCCAGCTGATACTTTACGTCAGCACCCAATGCATCAGCGAAGTAGTACAAGTTGGAGACAGAGTCCGGTGCTGGGAAGCCAAAATGTTTTTGAAACCCCGCTCGGTTGGGTTCCGTGTCGGGTCGGTCGTGATTGTACTGCGGTTCGCAACCGAGCAGCACGACGGCAAACAGGGCAAAGAGCATCGACAAAATTTTCTTCATCATTGATCTTTCATTCAGCCACGAGTCACTAGGAGCGTTCGCGTCTGTCCCTCTCATGAAACTGGAGTGAATCAAACCGGATAACGCCAACGATCACCAAGTCGGAACGATCGATCACCGACTTCAAAAACACGCGCAAGTCCGGTTTCGCGTTCAACACATTGCTATTCGGGCTGGTAAGCAAGACCCCTGACGCCTCAATCACAGGGAAGCTGCATTCTTCTGCAACATCTCGCCCTCAATCGAATCAGCATCACAAGGTATTTATCATAAGGTATTTCTAAG
>CAZDZX010000337.1:3190-4258 GCA_964510005.1 uncultured Pirellulaceae bacterium | reverse complement strand
GAACAACCACTCTTGCTGCCACTGCAAAAACATCGGTTCGCCCCATGCATCAAGCACTTCGTTGAAACCGTTATTGTTGGTGTCACCAATCGCCGTTGAACTCAATTGCTCGATGGCTGGAATTCCATCAACATCGATCCTAGAAAGGATTTCGAAGAGCAGTTCCGATCGAGAGGCCGCATCTTCAAACGTGTTATCGTTCACGGCATCCTCAGTAAACTGCCAACCATTACTCCCAGGGTTCCATGCCGCCCAACGCCGAACACGCGGCGGAGTAACCGCTGGCAGAAAAACCTGATCAATGAGAGTTTCTTCAATTCCAACAAGGCCCATGTAGTTTCTCAAAACGTCGCTGGGGAACTGCCCCACGTATTGCGCTTCGGTAGAACCATTGGGAACATTAACCAGCGATCCGTCGGGCAACTCCGTTCGAATCAGATCCGCAATGATCATCCGTCGAATATTTCGCACGTGAATCAATCGTCTGTTCGGCGCCAGAACACCAGCGGTCTCCGAAGCCGCCACCAATCCTTCAATCACATTGGAACGAATCGGCGGACGGCGGATTTCGTACTCCTCCAACTCCGCTTCAAGAATCTGCTGGATGACAGTGATCCGAGAGCGCGTGGCCGCAATCGAGGCATCATTCTGGGCTTCACCCAAAACGCCGACGGCCAGCGAAGCAATAACCGCTAGGATCGCCACCACCAATAGCAGCTCGACCAGCGTAAATCCGCCGTTAGCGACTTTAGCTAATTTGATCTTTCTCATACCTGTCTCCAAGGATGCGTTTCTATTTGACAATTACTAATTGTCATTGATGAAGGCATCTAAACGGCCATTGGCAAAATTGCAAAGGTTGTCATTGGCCCTAGGACCTTGGTTGAAGATCGAACCGCCTGTCCCCCCCAGATCACCGTCAAGGCCAGGCGTGATGATTTGAAACGTGTTTGGATTGATGAACGCTCCATCGAGCATGTAGGCGCCGCCCGCGTAGGAACGCGAATCGCGATAGAGAAACCGCAGGTCTCCGGTACTCTTACCGAATGCCGAGACATAGCTACGAAC
>CAZDZX010000337.1:0-3090 GCA_964510005.1 uncultured Pirellulaceae bacterium | reverse complement strand
CCGGTCAAGGGATACTGAGCATTTTGAACTGTGCCCGCCAACCAAAACTGAAGGCTGGTCCCCTGGTCAAGATTAACGCCCACCGCATCGAACCAAGCTTGCAGTCGCGTCTGGCCGCCAACCATTTCCAACTCTCGATGGTTGGGCGCCATCTGAGCCAAAAATGGCAGCAAATCACTCGGGCTGTCGATGTTACTGGGCGGGTAGAACCCGTTTTCGATTCGGAACTGTTCCGTAGCCTGACTCATTTCAGTCAACTCGGTCGTCACGGCAACTTCACGTGCCCTCAGCAAAGCCTGGGTTCCCGCGACCGCCAGCAAACCGACTAGCAAGCCAATGATCGAGATCACGACCAATAGCTCGACCAATGTAAAACCGGTTCGAGGGGTAGATCGACGATGGGTGGATCGACGATGGGCGGACAGGTTACAGAAACCAGATCGATATGAAATTGACATAGCAGCTCTCTCCTTTACCGGAGTTCTTGGGATGTGTTCAGTTTTTAAAGGTAGGGCCCAAAAGGCAAGGCTGAGAACCGGCGTTAAGCCAAGTCCTCAAAGCAAGTCTTTCGGACAGTTATGTGCTTATTTGCAACTCTTTCACTGGGACCCTCCCGATCAAGGGAAGATCCGCCGTGAAAACGGGACGAACCCAAAACAGGGGTTACTTGTTACTAGTCAGACCGGAAATGATGGCGATCAGGGGCATGAACAACGCAACAACGATGAACAACACCACGACACCCAAAAAGATGATCATCAATGGCTCAATCATCTTCATCATTCCTTCGGTCAGCGATTCGACTTCTTCTTCGTAGTAATCGGCGACCTTGTACAGCATCGTGTCCAACTCTCCGGTCTCTTCACCAACATCGATCATGTTGACGACCAAATCTTCGACGACAGGTTTTTTGTAATTGAGGAAATACCAAGCGAATCCAATCAGACACAAGGCTCCCGCACCGTAAGCCACAAAGAAGGCAAAATCAGGCTTGATCATCAGGACACCCAAGGGCGGCAGCGCCATCGTGGCCATGAAGAAGAACGCCGCCACCGGATGAAAGGTCGGTGCAGAATTGGCCTTCATGGGATTCGAAATCGTATCTCCACCTCGAATCGAATCCGTCACTTTCGAGTAAATTTTTTCGTACATCGCGTTGCCGGATGTTTCACGCGTGATCGACAAGCCCTCGATGATCGGCACACCACTGGCCACCAAGGCACCCAAGGTCCGAGTCGTACGGGCAAGATTGGACTTTTCAACCAGTTTGCCAATCACCGGCAATTTCAACATATACAAGTGCCAACCCATGCGACCGGCTTTGAATTTGCAGACCAACGAGACAAACAAAATCATGCCGATGGGAATCAGCGGGAACAGGAACCACAGATTGCAAACACGAGCAGAAATCGCCATCAACAACTGGGTCAATGCAGGCAGTTCAATTCCGAATTCAGTGAACATCTTCTGGAATTCTGGAATGATGAACAGCATGATGAATGTCAAAATACAGATCGTAAACACGACGACCATGATCGGATAAATCATCGCACCGATGACTTTTCCTTTGAGTTTCTGAGTCCGCTCTTTGAACTCTGCCAAACGGCGGAGGATGACTTCCAGCGATCCGCCGGCTTCACCCGCTTTGATCATGTTGACATACAGGCGATCGAAAACCTTAGGGCACTTGGCCATCGCATCGGATAGCGATGCACCGCTTTCAATTTCCTCGCAAACATCGATCAGTGAATTTTTCAGCGCTCCCGGAGGCGCCTGGTCTTCGAGGATCTTCAGACTTCGCAGGATCGGCAAACCGGCATCCTGGAGAATTGAAAGCTGACGCGTAAAGGTCACGATCTTCTTACCACCGGCACCACCGAGCGCAAAAGACTTGCGGCTTTGGGCACCCTGTTGGGCAACTTTGGTGGCCGACTTCTGGGGCGCAATTTTGGTGACAAAATAGCCCATCGAACGGATGGTGGCCTGAGCCTCATCCTGAGTGGTGGCCTCAATGACGTCCCGGATCTCCTGACCTTGGGGATCCATCGCCTCGAATTGATAAGTCGGCATTTCAATAAGTCCTCAATTTAATTGAGCGTAAATTTGAACGTAAATAAATAGCAGCGAATAATTTCAAAATTAGGCATCCAGCACGGTCTCACGGATCACTTCTTCAGGCGAAGTCGTGCCGTCTTTGACGTAGCCAATACCCATGTCTCGCAACAAAACCATCCCTTTGGATTTGGCTCGATTGCGAAGTTCATCTGTTGTTTTGTTTTCCATGATCATGCCACGCAATTCATCGTCCAAGATCATCAGCTCGAACAGGCCAATACGGCCCTTGTAACCGGTGTTGCCGCAACTGCCGCAACCTGCACCCCGAAAGAACTTCTGGTCCTCCGAAAGCGTCGCCGGATCAATCTCCAACTCTTCCAGCATCTCAGGCGTGGGGTCGATCGCCTCACGGCACTCGGCACAAATCCGACGCACCAAACGCTGAGCCAAAATGGCTTCCACGGTGGCCGTAATCAAAAACGATGGAACGCCCATATCTTTGAGACGCGTGACCGTGCTGGGCGCATCGTTGGTGTGCAAAGTACTGAACACAATGTGCCCCGTCAGCGAAGCTTGAATCGCAATCTCTGCAGTTTCAGAGTCGCGAATTTCACCCACCAAAATCTTGTCCGGATCCTGTCGCAAAATCGCTCGCAGCGCCGACGCAAACGTCACGCCAATTTCATGGTTGATCGGAATCTGCACGATCCCGTCAATGTCGTACTCGACCGGATCTTCGGTCGTGATCAATTTCTCGTCGATGGTGTTGAGAAAACTGAGCGCTGAATACAGCGTCGTGGTTTTCCCAGACCCCGTCGGGCCCGTCACAAGAATAATTCCGTTAGGCTTGGCAATCGCCTCTTTGAACTGAGCCATGATGTCGTCATTCATGCCCACGTTGTTCAGATCCAGCGAAACAACACTGCGATCCAGCACACGACAAACCACGCTTTCTCCAAACATGGTCGGCATCACGCTGACACGCAAGTCGACCGGGTGGCCGCCGACAGTCAATTCAATCCGCCCGTCTTGGGG
>CAZDZX010000336.1:0-4268 GCA_964510005.1 uncultured Pirellulaceae bacterium | reverse complement strand
CAGCGGTTTGCATTTCGTTACGCTAGGTCCGACAACGGAAGGTTTTTACGACACCGCCCTAAACGAAGCGAACGATGTTTGAACTACGAGAAATTGTACCAAGGCGATGGCCCGTTGCCAAAGAGCCAAGGTGTGCCCGAAGGGCCTCAGCGTAAAAACCATGTTGTGCGACCGGTGAACTACGAATCAGCGTCGCCATCGGTTTCGGGGTCAACCGACACGCCAGTGCACGCGGCTTCGTATTTCGCGATGATCGAACGCCACAAAGGCAGCCATTTGGATTGGAACAGTTCCTCGTAGATGCGAAACCCATTCACAACGATGAACGCGGACAGCAGCATTGGAATGCTGGATTGGTACGCACCGAACGCGGCGAGCACCGAACCGGCAACAACGTAACCCCACATGTAAGAGTTCGTCTGAGAGTTCGCCGCTGTGGATTTCGCGCAATTGATGAGGTGACGCTCGTCATCGGTGAAGTCTGGAAGCGGCATGAGCACCAATCGGTTAGGTCGCACAACATAGGAATAAACGACAGCCTGTCGTGGCGGATTGTCCATGGCTGAAACCCGCGAGATGGGAACGCTGCCAAGCCATATTCGCTTGGTCGATCTGCTCTGCTCAGTCCAGCGATTCTAGCGGCAGCAAATCCGTTAATTCGATTTGGCTGGCTGTTCTGGATACTTCACCCGTGCATGGTACATCGCGTTGAGCGATTTGACCAAGCAGTCGCAAATCGTCTTCAATTCCATGATCGTGATATCACACTCATCGAACTGGCCGTCATCAAACTTCTTTTTAGAAATCTCACCGACAAGGTTCTCGATCCGGGCCGGTGTCGGCTCCCGTAACGCTCGGCTGGCGCTTTCAACCGCATCGGCCAGCATCATCACAGCGGCTTCGCGAGACTGAGGCTTGGGGCCCGGGTAGCGGAAATCGGCTTCGTCGATCGTCGCCTCATTGGATTCGGCAGCATTCTCCAGAGCGCGGCGGTAAAAATACTCGACCAATGTCGTGCCATGATGCTGCTCAATCAGACTGATAATGCGCGGTGGCAGTCGGTGCTTGCGTCCAATTTCAACACCGTCTTTAACGTGAGCCACAATCACCAGTGTGCTCATCCGCGGCGTCAAGTCGTCATGCTTGTTGACCCCGCCGGCTTGGTTTTCAATAAAGTAATCCGGTTTCTGAAGCTTGCCCACATCGTGAAAGTAAGCCGCCACGCGGCACAACAACCCGTTGGCGCCGATCGCATCGGCCGCCGCTTCGCTGATCGAAGCCACATTGATGCTGTGGTTGTACGTTCCCGGTGCCCGTTGAACCAGTTCTTTAAGCAGCGGATGGTTGGCATCGCTCAGTTCCAGCAACCTCGCGTCGGTCTGCAAGTCGAACCAGCCTTCCATGAACGGCAGTAGGTTGGTCATGATCAAACCAGCCACAAAGGTGCCCGCTGAAAACAGCAGCGCGTCGGTCAGCAAGGCCTGTCCGATGGGTTGGCCCAACATGTATTGAACACCGAACACGGTGGGGAAAACGATCATGGCCGAGATCAGCCCCACGTTCACCAGCCGCGTTCGAGAGCGGATCGAGCGACAGTAAAATGCTGTTGATGACGAAGCCGCCATCAGGATCACGAACTCTCCCAGCCCAAACTGATGTGCCGCACAAAAGGCAAAACAGGTCAGCCCGCTGACAAACAGGGCCAGTTCGACGTGATAGGCAACCGTGATCGTGATCGCGCACAACACAAAAGGGATAACTTCGGCACGCCACGACGGATACAGTGTCAGCACCCATGCTTCGACCAAGGTTAACGTGATCAGCACTAAAATTAGGGCAAACGAAGTCAGCTCATCGATCAGGTTTCGGTCGCGGTAATACAGGTACTGCGACAGCATCGCAAATACCGCGGTAAACAAACCCAAAAACGACAGCGAGCGGAACAACTGCTCCGGCCAGTCAGAGGCTTCAATGCGGGCGTCGTGTTCTGCCAATAGCAATTCAAGGTCGGCGTCGTTGATCGGAATGCCGGCTTTGATTCCGCGAGGTTCCAGATCGTCGACATTGAATTGCTCAAGCGGTTCGCCTGGCACGTAAGTTTTCATGACCGGCTCGATGGCCAGCAGCGCTTTTTTGATTTTCTTTTCGGAGTTGGCTTCGTCGAAGGTCAGTGTGACGGTCAGTTGTGGTGAGAGCCAACTGAAAACCGCATCGCTAACAAATGACGGATCCGAAATCATTTCCGATTTGACGGTCAATTCTTCGGTTAAGCGTGTTTTCAGTTCCGTGCCGACTTCGGCTTTGCGGACACTGGAAACCGGCACCCGTCGGGAATTGGTAATGTCGCCTTTTTGGTAGACGTCGATTTCCTGCATGCTGCCGTTGCCGATCTCATGGGTCAACGCATCCAGCAAACCGTTTTTGTCGATCTCGATAAAGGACTTGTTGATCGCTTCCCGAAACGAATCCAGTGTCTCATCTTTCTCGAGGGCTAGGCGAAAGCGTTCGTAGTTTTGTTGCAGAGCCGATTTCGGTTCCTCAATTTTTTCTTCAGCAGCTGGCGCTTCTTCGTCGCCCGACTCTTTGGGTGTTTTCTCGGGGGCCTTCTTCTCAGGTGCCTTTTCGGGAGTCTTAGGAGCTGCGCCTTCGGCCAATTCGGTTGCGGCTAACTCCGCTGCGGCTTCGGGAAAGAATTTCTTTAGCGCTTCGATGTCTTCGACGTCTTTGAATTCGCGGCTTTTGATGGCGAAGACTTCTTCTACCAGAGCCTGACGCAACTGCTCCAGAGGTTGTTGGTCGTTAACGTAGTAGCAGAGTACGTTTCTTTGGGCTCGCTGTTTCTCTTGGCCGGTGGCCTCAAGGTCCCGATACTCGAAAGTTGTTCTTGCGTGCAAGTCGCGAGTCGGGGCTTCCCGCACTCGATACGAAAAAGGCTCTTCCCAGCCAGTCATCACCAGCCACAAAATGGTGGTCATCAACAGACACAAGCCGACGCGGATCCAGACATCCGATCGTTTGAAGAACTCGGCCACTTTCGTGAACGGAGCTTTGGGTGGGGAGAGGGTCCACCGTTTTCGCTGTAGTGACGAATTGGACATGTGTTCGATAGGCTCGGATCAAGAATCCCGTTCGGGGAGATCGTAGGCTTTCACGATATCCGTAACCAGACGGTGACGCACGATGTCTTTCGCTGTCAAACGCGCGATAGCGACGCCTTTGATCGGTTTTAGCCGTGATAAAGCGTCAACTAAGCCACTTTGTGATTTATGCGGAAGGTCCACCTGAGTGGGGTCTCCGGAGACCACAATTTTCGAATTGTTCCCCATCCGGGTGAGAAACATCTTCATTTGGCTGATCGTGGTGTTCTGGGCTTCGTCCAAAATAATAAACGCCTCGTTCAGCGTCCGGCCACGCATGTAGGCCAAGGGACAGACTTCGATGACGCCCCGTTCCATCAAACCTTGAGCTTGGTCATAACCAATCATCTCGTGAATCGCATCCAGCAGCGGACGCAAATAAGGATTGATTTTGGCTTGCAGGTCACCCGGCAGATAGCCGAGCGACTCGCCGGCTTCGACGGCCGGTCGAACCAAAATGATTTTGCGAACTTGGTGAGTCTTGAGTGCTTCGACCGCCATCGCAACGGCGAGATAAGTCTTACCCGAACCGGCAGGTCCGACGGAAAACACGAGGTCCTTTTTGCGAACGGCGTCGACGTAGGCGGCTTGTCCGGGAGTCCGCGGTCGGATCTCTTTGCCAATCTGCAACGTTTCGATCGGCGTCGCTTTTTGGACGGGAGTGGCTTCGCCTTTGATCCGCGCGATGGTCTCTTCGAACAAAGCCGGCGTTAAGCTACCGCGTCGTCGAACAATTTCGCTTAACTGTTCGATCGCATCGGTGGCGTCGGCGACATCGCGTTCGACATCGCCGTTGACGTGAATGCGTCCGCTGCGGTGCGTGATGCTGACGCTGAACAAGTCCCGCAGTCGGCGCAAATGTTGATCTCTGGCCCCAAACAGTGGCAGTGCCAACTGGGGGTCAATCATTTGAATCGTGGCTTCAGTCATACCGTGGCGATGGAAAATACATCGCACCTCTGAAATAAATATTCCTGCTGGAGGCCAAAGCCTCGCTGGGAACCTGATAAATTATAGCTGATGGCTAAAGGAGCGTTGATTCGCTAAAGGGTTCGCGTTCAGGTTCTAACGGTATTAACAGAAATCTGAACGTTTTCTGGCAGGCGCAGCCCGGTATTCCGGGTTTTCCGC
>CAZDZX010000335.1:0-4288 GCA_964510005.1 uncultured Pirellulaceae bacterium | reverse complement strand
CCGATGTAGGTAAACGCGTCCATGCCAAGCTCTGCTTGAGCTGACAATTTTCCGCAAGCATTAATAAAGGGTTGAGAAATATAAGGAAATTATCCAAGTGGCCGTTTACAGTTGTAGTCGAATCAGCTACAATGTGTTTCTTAAGTGATCTCGAAGAGAAAGTTGAGGGCAAGCTGATGACCAAGCAGGAAAGCCAAAAAGATCTTTCAAAAGCCGAGTGGAAGGTCATGAAGATCGTATGGGAACTGAAAAAAGGGATGGCTCGCGAAGTCTACACGATCGCTGGCCGGCAACATGGGTGGACGGCGGCGACTGTTAAAACGTTGCTCAAGCGCCTTCTCGACAAGGGTTACTTGTCCGCGACTCCAGTTGGAAACGGATTCGTCTATCGGCCTGCCAGGTCCGCGATCGCATCGTTGAGAAACGCAGCTGATCATCTTTTGACCAACGCGATTGATGGCGCGACGGGGCCGTTGCTGGCGCATATGGTGAAACAGACTGATCTTGATGAAAGCGATATTGCTGAACTTCAAAAGTTAATCGATGCGAAAAAGAAGAAGCTGAAAAAAGCAAAGAAGAAGTAGCGCTGGCCGTTTAGTTTGTCAATATAAGTCGCCATTTTGAGGTAGCGGAAAATGGAAATTGCAAAAGCGTTTGAAGGTCTGAGTGGCAGTTGGGCAAATTGGATGCTCGTTAGCCTGGTTGAGTCTTTAGTGCTATTGGGCTTGGTGGGACTGACCTGGATCGTCATTCGAAAGCGGGTTGCACCACAAGTCGGCATGTGGTTATTTTTGCTGGTTCCAATCAAACTCATGATGCCGATTTCGATTCCTGTTCCCCAACAGGTGGCCAATCTCAGTCCAATTAGCTGGGTTGGTCAGTCCATTGAAGGTAAGGCTTTTGAGCAAACAAACAGAATTCCGAACGCGCCAACTGCAATTGCGGCGCAGTTCTCGGCCGCAGAATACGCGGACGTAGAAAATGACAAATTGGCCTTGGGGTCAGTTGATACCAACGATGAGTCGACTGACATTCACGCAGTTACTCAATCTCAATCGCCGCCTCGACAATCGGCTACACAACCAATAGCGTTGCCGCCACACAGCGTCTCCATAAATCAACGTGCTAAATCCAGGAGGCTTCCATCAGTTGCTTTCGCGGTTTGGTTAATCGTGACTCTATTTTTGCTAATTCGTTTTGCGGTTGTCCAATTCCGTTTTGGTCGAAATGTCAGAAGCCTTGCACGCCCAATTGAAGGATCTGCTTTGCCCTTTGATTGGGAATTGGCCTGCCGGCAAGTCGGCATCAATGGCAAAGTACCATTGTTGGAGTCGAGGCAGGTTTCGGCTCCGATCGTTTGCGGGCTCTTGCGACCAGCGATTGTCATTCCAGGGCAATTTGGCGCCGCAGTTTCACCCGAGCAGTTTCGTTGGGCCGTCTTGCATGAACTGGCTCACGTCAAACGCCGCGATCTCTGGTTTGTTTTGCTGCAAAGAGTCGCCTTGATTCTGAATTGGTTTAATCCAAGCGTTTGGTTGGCAAACTATTGGGCGGATCAGTTGAGAGAGTTTGCTTGCGACGATCTTGCATCTGTAGTGGCTCAAACACAACCGATCGAGTCAGGCCAGGCTTTTTTGGAGATCCTGAAATTCGCATCCAAAAGTTACCGACAGCCTGCAAATGCCTTGGGACTGTTCGGCTGGAACAAAAGCCCCAGCCAAACCAGTCATGAAGTCAAAAGTCGTTTGCAGCGGATGATTGAAGAAGGAAGGCTAATTATGGTTCGGCCAGGCAAATGGTCGATCACCGGCGTGATGATCGTTGCACTGCTTATGCTTCCCAAGCTTTATGCAACCAGTGGCGAATCGGATCGCACTCATAAAACCCTTGAAACGATTGAGTCGGCAGGAAAATTCGAATTACTTGTCGTGGACAAAGAAGACAATCCCGTCAGCAACGCGTCGGTTCAGATTCGTTCCAACATCAAGTTCGAAGATGGAAAACAAGTTCTCGTTGGTGAATTTATTCGCCAGAAAAAATACGGCTCCGATTTCAAAACGGACTCAAACGGTAAGCTTTCAATCTCCATGCCCAAGGGCCCAACAAAACTCGACTTATACGTTAAAACTACCGGTTACGGCCCGTTCTATTCGCCCTGGTCGACAACGAACTCCTCAGTTGGCATACCGGCGAAACAAAAGATCGTGCTCGATTCGGCCTGGACGATTGGCGGTATCGTTGAGAACGAAAACGGTGAGCCCGTTGTAGGCGCGAAAGTCCGGGTGTCGCTTCGCTTCAAAGTTCGCCCTGATCGTGACGAAGCGCTTTATGTTGGCGATAGACAACTCACCGACGCTGAAGGAAAGTGGCGCTACGACAAGGTTCCAGTACACCTATCAGATTTGGGGGTCCAGATAGAGCACGAGGACTACCGCCCAAAAAGCATTGGACTTTCCCGTAGCTTGTACGAAGTCGCAGCAGGAAAGACTTTAGCGAAAGTTCAATTGGACTCCGGCTTGACAATTACTGGAAAAATCACTGATGAAAATGGCAGCCCAATCGAAGGCGCATTGATTCGTTCCAAATTCATGAATCAAAAACGCGAAGCAAAAACGGGAATGGATGGGGCTTATCAAATGAAGGCCTGCGCACCCGGCATGACTCGCGTTGTCGTGTCGGCTCCCGGCAGAGCGCTTGATCTTCAAGAAGTTCTCGTTGCTGACGATATGGACTCGGTTGATTTCCAGTTAAAGCCGGGTGGAAAAGTGCGGCTGAAGGTTGTCGATCCTGAGGGTAATCCTCTGCCCAAGGCTGGCTTCTTCGTTCAGTCGTGGCGAGGCCATGTGGATTACTTTGAGTTCGATCATGTCAAATGCAAAACTAACGAGGAAGGCATTTGGGAATGGAATGAGGCGCCGCTCGATTCGTTTGAAGGCGACATCTATTATCGAGGGGATCGAGGCGAATTCATGACTCGCTCGAATCAGTCCATTCTGATTGGCGAAAAGCTGCAAGTGTTTAAGCTCGCTCCTCAGCTTTACGTTTCTGGCAAAGTGACAGATGCTGAAACAGGTGAGCCGATCAAGAAGTTTCGCGTGATCCCGGGACTGGAAGAGCAAAGCCGCAACCTGGCTCCGGACCAGGGATTTGAAGCGAAAGACGGGACATATCGGCTGAAGCATTTCAAGCAGAGCTACAACGTGAACTTTGTCCGCATCGAAGCCGATGGCTATGACGCAGCTGAGTCTCGTGATATCAAACCGGATGAAGGGGAAGTCGTCGTGGACTTCAAACTCAAACGCGGCACCAACATTGTCTCGAAGATTCTAACGCCAGCGGGAAAGCCGGCTGTCGGAGCATCGATTACGGTCGGTGTCAGTGGATCGCAAATCTCCATTGAAAATGGTCGTATCGACAAATCGTCGACTTACCAAAGTCCAACAGTTGAATCCGATGATGGTGGTCAGTTCAAATTCCCACCGCGCGAGAAGGGGTATCACCTGGTGATTCTTCACGATTCGGGGTTTGCCCACGTGATTACTGGCAACACGATTCCAGTTGACGTCTACCCGGATTCCAATGCGACACGTGTCGGCGATCTACCGGCCCAAATCGAACTGACGCCTTGGGGCAGGATTGAAGGTTCGTTGATGGCGGGCAAGGAAATTCTGCCTAATCAAGAAGTCACGATTCTGGGCTCTGGCATTCATTCTTATGGAAACGGAGTTCCGAATATCTTTACTCACAACAATGTCGTGACTGGATCGGATGGAAAGTTTGTATTCGATCGAGTCATGCCTGGCCGTAAAGAGGTTGCTCGAAGCATTTTGGTGACCGGCGACAACGGAGCCGCCGAAGCCACGTCGTCTCGGAACGAACCCGTGATCCTGAAGCCCGGTCAAATTGCCAATGTTCAGGTTGGTGGAAGTGGCCGAGCCGTAGTCGGAAAGTTGGCCGCCTCGCCTGATTTCGAAGGCAAGCCACTTTGGAGCTTCGCGACCATTACAGTGGATCGATATTTCGATGGGCCGATAGAGGATCCTCCAGCAGAGGTTTGGGAAGACGGAAAGGAACGCGCTCGGCTTGATAAACTGATCGAAATGTCGCCTCGTTTCATTGTCACGGCTGCGAAGGACGGCGCGTTTCGAATCGATGACATGCCCGCCGGAAAATACCGAATGAAAGTCCGTTTTTATGATCACAATCACTCCGCCGGGGTTCTACCAAACTATCTATTTGAAATTCTCAATGACGAATTGCCGGAGCCAATGGACTTGAAAGTGCTGAC
>CAZDZX010000334.1:0-4362 GCA_964510005.1 uncultured Pirellulaceae bacterium | reverse complement strand
GCGAGTCGATCAAGTGCCGCCTGATGGATATTTCCATGGCTCCGCAGTGAAAGCACGAATGTGTGATCTGCAATATCCATCAGTCCGCGGTCGATTCCCCGATCTTCAGCGTCAAATACGATTACAGGCCGAGTGCCTGTTTTCACAACTTGCTCGATCCGCTCTGAAATTTTGTTTCGATCAGGGGGCATGGATTCGACCCTGCGAACTTTAATATCGAACAGTTGTCCAATGCGGCGGACAAAGCGTTCGCAGGCGGTCTGTTTGCCGTTGAGGATGATGGCTTGGCCGCCATGTAACTGAACCGCGAGTTTGAGCAGACCCGCGAATAGGCCCGGAATGCTATCCAGATTTTTCGGAAGCCGAGAGCTGCCGATGAAGCGGGTCGCCTTTAGAAGGACATGGGGCGAGGAGCTGGAGGCGGCGGTATCCCAAACGAGGATCTTTTGCTGGGATTCGAACGGGCGAATTTCACCAAGCGAAGCATCCGTTGTCGTGGGCGATTCTTCGGTTTCCCAGCGTAGTTGCCAGTGTGACTCTTTTCCGGTTTG
Source organism: uncultured Pirellulaceae bacterium (assembly GCA_964510005.1). Classification (GTDB taxonomy): domain Bacteria; phylum Planctomycetota; class Planctomycetia; order Pirellulales; family Pirellulaceae; genus Mariniblastus. The sequence continues at coordinate 3,811 of CAZDZX010000334.1, read as the reverse complement.
GATGATGACACCGGCACCGCGAAGAGCTTCGAAGACTTGATTTGCGTAGGAGTCCGACAACGGGCTCACCATCGGTTAGGAGATTCAATACGCTTCGTCTGTCTCGTTATTGTAAAAAAGTGTTGAGCCGAAGGATCAATTAAAATTGGCCTTGGAATCATGTTTGCAGGGGCGGCCGATAAATTTTGGTGGGGATTGGGCGGCCTTTCGCGAAGGTTTCGAATTGCTTCGGCGAAACCTTTGCCAAAATTCGATATTTCACCCACCCATGCACTTGTGGGGAGGTAACAAATACAATGAATAACTTAGAATCAGCCCCCCTGCCCTTTTAACTGCGAATTCCAATAACCCATATGTCGCGCGCCCAACTTGTTTTCGCACTGCTGCTGAGCTGCTTCATCGTGGGTGGGTATCTGATCGCGGATTGGAGCACCAATCTGCCAGCCGATGCCGTCGCTACCTATGTGGGGCGGGATTCCTGTATCGAATGCCACCAGCAACAGGTGGAACTTTTCACCGGGTCGCATCATGACAAAGCCATGGATGTGGCGAACGATGAAACCGTATTGGCGGACTTCAATAACCAGTCGCTGGAACATTACGGTGTGACGTCGCGGATGTTTCGCGATGGGGACCGATTCATGGTCCATACCGAAGGCCCCGACGGAAAGATGGCGGACTTCGAAGTCAAATACACTTTCGGCGTCGAACCGCTGCAGCAATACATGGTTGTCCTCGACCGCGGCCAAGTCCAAGTGCTGAGGTTGTCTTGGGATACGCAGCGGAAGAAATGGTTTTACTTATCGCCACCGGATGTGGAATCGAAACTCGATCCAACGGATCCATTGCACTGGACGGGCATCACTCAGAATTGGAATTCCAGTTGTGCTTTCTGTCATAGCACTAATTTGGAAAAGAACTTTGATTTGGCATCCGCGACTTGGAACACGACGTGGTCGGAAATCGATGTCAGCTGTGAAGCTTGCCATGGTCCGGCTGGTTTGCACAATGAACTGATGGCCAATCAAGGGATCTTTCCCGATCGAAACCACGGCACGGGGCTGGCGAAACTGAAAACCGTCAGCAACATTGCCCAAGTCGAATCTTGTGCGCCCTGCCATTCGCGTCGGACTCAAGTCGTCGATGGCTGGAAACCGGGCTGCAATTTTGACGACTATTTTGCGCTGCAACCGCTGACCGAACCGATCTATTTTGCCGATGGTCAAATTCGGGATGAAGACTACGTCCACGGTTCGTTTATCCAAAGCAAAATGTATCACGCGGGCATCAAGTGCTCGGACTGCCACGACCCGCATTCGCTGAAACTGAAACATGACGGCAACAACGTCTGTACTTCTTGCCATCAACACCCGGCGGGGAAGTACGATTCTGAATTACACCACCATCACAAAACCGGCACCGAGGGAGCCAAGTGCGTCAATTGCCACATGCCTTCGACGACCTACATGATGGTCGACGCTCGGCGGGACCACAGTTTCCGAGTGCCACGGCCGGACCTGAGCCAGCTTCATGGCACCCCCAATGCGTGTACGAAATGTCATCTGGAGTTGGAAACGGCGCTCAAGACACCCGACGGTGAACAGCTGCCGCAGTATTTGGATTGGATGATCGCGGCTGAAACTGGAAACGACGCCGTGGCGGATTTGCTGAAACAGATCGATGGGAAAATGGCAGTGGCCACAGCCAAGTGGTACCCGCGGGAGACATCGCCAATCCCCACCGCCTGGTATCCGGAGCTCGCTGCTGCCCAATCGCAGATTCGAAAAAATATGGACGCTGGCGATCAGCTGGCGGAGCTGCTGGCCAAGCGCAGTTACCCTGCCCTCACACGAGCCACCGCGGCGGTGAACCTTGGCCTGTTCTCTGATTATAAAGTGACGATTCGCTCGCTCGATGATGATGACATTAAAGTCGTCAGTGCAGCGATCTCGGGTTTGCAGGGGCAAATCGGCTATCTGTTTTCACAGTTGAACTATGCTCAGGATCCTCGTCCGTTCCGAGCTGGGATTTTGGAGATCACTGAGCGACTGGCGTTTCTGCTGTCTCACCCCTCAAAGCGAATTCGTGGCGAGGCGGCCAATGTACTGTTGGAGTTGCCCGCGGAAGTTAGGGTTGGGACGCTTTCGGACCGGCAACGATTGAAATTCAATGATGCGATTGATCAACACATAGATTCACTGATGCTTGCTCGTGAAAATGCTGGTGCTCATATCGCCTTGGGGCAAATCAATGAGCGAATGGCACGGATCGGCAATGCCGAATCAGACTATCGAAATGCGATTCGGCTTTCGCCCTACACCACTGGGCCACGATCAAATTTGGCTTCGCTGCTAGAACAGAAGGCTCGGTATTTGGCTCAAGCGGCACCCAGTCCAGCCGCAAAAAAAGAAGTCCTGCGTTTGACCACCGAAGTTCGTGAGTTGCGAAAACGCGATCATGAGCTGTTGGGGATTGATGTGGGGCGTGTGGAGGGATTGGCCGGCACTGACGCACTGCACTATCGGTTTGCGATGAGTTCGTGGTTGCAAGATGACGCTGAGACTGCCGAAAAATATTTGTTGCGGGCGTTTGAGCAAAATGATTCGGTAAGAACCTATGCGTTGGGTCTGACAACATTTTATATTGAGCAAAAAGAGTTCGAGAAAGCTGAAAAGTTTGTCAATCATTTGTTAAAAATTGACCCGGGCCATCCAGCACATTTGAACTTGAAAAAACAGATTGAGTCGCAGAAGTCCCAGTAGCATAAACGAGTCGCATCGTGGATCATAACCGGACGCGCTAGCGAGGGATCGGTCCCTGCCAGCGGTCGGTCCCCGCGAGGGCATCGGGCATTGACTCAATGCTCGCCTTTTTTCCAACTGTTGATCTTTAGGAAAACCCGGATGTCAAAATTTAAGCTTGCCTGTGTCCAAATGGATATCGCGATTGGCGCTGCAACGCGTAACGTCGGCAAAATTCAGCAGTACCTTGCCGAAACGACGGCCAAGGGGGCTCAGCTGACGATCTTTCCCGAATGCACGACCAGCGGCTACTGCTTCGATTCGATGGAAGAAACATTGGCGGTGGCCGAACCGATCGATGGTCCTTCGGTGACGGCCGTGATTCAAACCTGTAAAGAACTGGGCACGACAGCCATTTTTGGCTTGCTGGAAAAGGACGAATCTGGAAACGAAACCGTTGTCTACAACACGGCCGTCTGCGTGGATGGGACGGGCGTTATCGCGAAATACCACAAAGTCCATTTGCCAACCTTGGGAGTCGATAACTTTACGACACCCGGCGCGGAACCCTTCGAAGTTTTTGAGCTCGAACTGGGTGGCACCACGGCTCGGATCGGAATGAACATTTGCTACGACTGTTCGTTTCCAGAATCGGCTCGCATTTTGGCGCTCAAGGGCGCGGATCTGATCGCTTTGCCTACCAACTGGCCGCCGGGATCGGGCAAGGTCTCGGATGTGATTCCGGACACGCGAGCTTTGGAAAACAATGTTTACTTTGCGGCGGTGAATCGCATCGGAAAGGAACGCGGTTTCTCCTTCATTGGCAAAAGCAAGATCTGCGATCCGCTAGGTGTGACACTGGCTGGTTGCCAGCATGACGAATCCGAAATCCTGTATGCCGACGTCGACGTCGAGTTCGCTCGGCGGAAGCACTTGGTTGCCGTCCCGGGAAAACATGAAGTCCATCGAATCGAGGACCGCCGGCCGGATGTCTACGGTCCCTTGTCGGATCCCAAGTAAGTTCCCTAGGCAATTTTGTAAACATTCCGTTGGGCTTTATCGTTTTGACG
>CAZDZX010000333.1:0-4386 GCA_964510005.1 uncultured Pirellulaceae bacterium | reverse complement strand
TTTGCCAACGAGGCAGCGGGCAAGGGCTATCAGGTGATTATCGCCGGCGCCGGCGGGGCGGCTCATCTGCCTGGCATGATCGCGTCAATGACGACGCTACCGGTGCTGGGCGTTCCGGTCAAAAGCCGAGCCCTCAATGGAATCGACTCGTTGCTGTCGATCGCTCAGATGCCTGGCGGCGTTCCGGTAGGGACACTGGCGATCGGCGAATCGGGCGCGAAAAATGCAGGTCTGTTGGCGGCCCGAATTCTGGCTTTGTCGGATGCCAAACTGGCCACGCGGCTTCGTTCATTCGCCGCCAAACAAACGCAAACTGTTTTGTGCAATAGCCAACTTGAAAACTGATACGAAATTGCTGGTCAACGGACGGGAACGATTCGTGCTTGAAAAAGGAACCATGATTGGGCTCGTTGGCGGTGGCCAACTGGGCATGTACTTCACCCAATCGGCGCAAAATCTTGGCTATCAGGTTTGCTGTTTTTGCAATCGTGATGACGAACCGGCGGCGCGGTTCGCTGATCAAGTCATCTGTGGGCCGTTTGATGATGCGAGTTGCATCAAAGAACTGACGGCGGCTTGCTCGGTCGTGACCTATGAATTCGAATCGATTCCGGCGGCAACGTTGGGAGCGATCGATCAGAGCATCTCATTGCTGCCATCGTTGAAGGTCGTGCAAACCACGCAGAATCGGGCTTTGGAAAAGCAGTTCTTGCGAGACCACGAAATCCCGACCTCACCGTTTGCGATCGTGGATTCGAAAGAGTCGCTGATTGCAGGTCTGCAGCAGTTAGATTCGGCGGCCGTTTTGAAAACGTCCACTGACGGATACGACGGCAAGGGCCAATGGAAGATCGGCGCCAACGCCAGCGATGCCGACATCGAACGGGTTTGGCAGGAGGTCGACGGTCGACACTGCACTCTGGAAAAGTTAGTCGATCTGGCGTTCGAAGTCTCCATGATCGTGGCGGGTGACCAGCACGATAACGTTTATACGATTGGGCCGATGAAGAACCGGCACGTCAATCACATTCTGGATTTGTCTTTCGTGGATGAATCGGTCGATCCAGCAATCCTTGAGCAAGTGCGGAGTCTTGCGATCAAGGTTGCGACTGAGTTTGCATTGGTGGGCACGTTTTGCGTTGAGTTTTTTATCAGCACCGATGGCGAGGTGTTGGTCAACGAGATCGCACCGCGGCCTCATAATTCTGGACATCTGACGATCGATTCGTGGTCCTTGTCTCAGTTCGATCTGCAGGCGCTGGCGGTGACGGGACATCCGATCTCCCAACCGAAGATGCTCCAGCCGGCCGTGATGGTCAATTTGCTGGGCGATTTGTGGGCCGATGGCTGTCCGGAGTTCGAAAAAATTGGGTCGGACCTGCCTGGGACTGAGATGCATTTGCATCTGTACCAGAAAGCAGAGCCTCGCCCGGGACGCAAAATGGGACACGTTACTTTTGTCGGTGATGATCTTGCTCAGGCGATCCGCAACGCGGAACAGTTTCGCGTCGCAGTCGGGATGTCCGAACCCGTTCACTAGATTTCCTTCCCCAGCTTTTTAGAAAAGATCAAACATGTCACGTGCAGAAATTCCGATGAGTCGGTCGTATGCGGTTCAAGAAAACATTGTTCTGCCTGGCGACACCAACATGCACGACACGATGTTTGGTGGGCTGTTGATGAAGCACATTGATGAAACGGCGGCGATATCGGCGCGGCGACACGCGAAAACGCCGGTCGTGACCGCGTCCAACGATGGCGTTCACTTTCATCAGCCCATTCAGAAAGGTGATATTGTCCGACTGGAGTCCTTTGTCTGTTCGGTGGGCCGAACGTCGATGGAGATCTTCGTCAAAATAACGACCGAAAACGGAGACACCGGCGAAGTCCAAGTCGCCGCGATCTCTTGGTTGACGTTTGTTTCGTTAGGGGCCGACGGGAAACCCAACGAAGTCCCCGTGCCGGTGCCTGAAACCGCCGAGGAGAAATTGGTTTACAACGAACGCGAAAACCGGAAAGCGATGCGTCTTAAAAAACGTTCAGAGACCAATTCGTTGATCAAGTCGCTTGAAGAGTGCGCCTGATACGGCTCTGAAGTGGTTGCGGATTTAGGATGACAGCAAGCGTAACATCGGTGTTCACGTAGTTGAGCTGACAGCAGTTCGGACGCTCATGGGGAGTTTTTCCAGAAGTCCCTTAACACGGGCGCTGCTGAGCGGTAAATTGGAGTGATCTTATCTTGGTCCTCCTGCGAGTGTTCCATCCATGTCAAAGACTCTCCTGATGATGCGTCACGCTAAATCCTCGTGGGATTCGGGCGTTGTTTCGGACCACCAGCGTCCGCTCAATAAGCGTGGCAAGCGCGATTCGCCCGCGATGGCAAAGTGGCTGATCGATCAAAGCTGCGTTCCCGACCTTGTCGTTTCTTCGGATGCGAAGCGTACTCAGGAAACGATCGAGCGGATGCTCCCTGTTTTCGAGGAAAGCGAACATCGTTTTTCCGTTCGATTTGAAGAAAGCCTCTATCATGCACCGGCCAACGAATGGGAAGACGTTTTGACGGAGCTGCCGCCCGCGGTCGAGTCGGTTTTGTTTCTGGGTCATAATCCGGGCGCCGAAGAATTCGTGTCCAAGTACAGCGGCGAGTACCACAGTATGCCGACCGCTGCGATTGCGGTTTTCGAATTCAAAGTCGAATCGTGGAGCGATTGTTCGCGATCCAATGCCGCGTTTCACGATGTTTGGCGTCCCAGAGAAGTCCTTGTTTAGGATCCCGAATCGTGGCTTTCGCTAAATCAGTTCTGTTCGTTTGTCTGGGCAATATCTGCCGCTCGCCGACGGGCGAAGGCGTCCTGCAAAAATTTCTTGACGATCAAGGCCTCGCCGAGGAGTACTTTGTCGATTCGGCTGGCACGATTGGGTATCACGATGGGAATCCTGCGGATGCAAGGATGCGCAAGGCAGCGGCGGCCCGAGATTACGACTTGCTGAGCCGTTCTCGCAAAATCATGGCTGCGGATTTGGAAAAATTCGATCTGGTGATTGCGATGGATCAAAGCAATTTCGAGGACATTCATCGCGTCGATGGGCAACCGGCTGCCACCGTGAAAATGCTCAGCGATTTCTTGGACGACCATTGGCCCCGCGATGTGCCGGATCCCTATTACGGTGGAGCCGAGGGATTTGAAACGGTGATGGACATGATCGAAGCGGCGTGCCCGGCGATCATCGAGTGGCTTCAATCGGATGCATGATCGGCTGGTTAGGGCGGTGGCGGCTTCGATCGGATTCGATTCGTCTGACATCGCTGGGGCGACCTCGGTATCTGGCGGATGCATCCATGATGCTTGGCAGCTGAAGCTCGAAAATGGCGACCGATTCTTTGTGAAAGCGACCTCCGGTGCCGCGGAGATGTTGGTGGCCGAAACGGAAGGGTTGCGGTCCATCGCGGCGACCGAGACGGTGAAAGTCCCCAATGTGGTCTCGCAGGGCATGTCCGACTGCGGCCATTCATTTCTGGTGCTTGAGTATGTGGTTGCCGGTTCAAAAGATCGGGCAGGGCAGGTGTCCCTCGGGAGGAGTTTGGCGGAACTGCATCAATTCGATGTGGGCGCGTCGTTTGGTTTCTCAGACGATAATTTTTTGGGCAGCTCGACGCAGCCTAACGCTTGGCATGATCGGTGGGTTGAGTTTTGGGTCACGCAACGGATGGAGCATCAATTTCGGTTGGCGTCGGATCGTGGATTGGGTGGTGAGGCGCTGCAGAGCATGGGTAGAAGGCTGGTTTCGAAGCTGGATCAAGTGCTGGGTTCCGGTTGCCAGCGGCCTTCGCTGGTTCACGGTGACCTCTGGAGCGGGAATTGGTTTGCTGCGGAGGGAGGGGCGGTGTTGTTTGATCCGGCGGTTTACTATGCAGATCGCGAAGCCGAATTCGGGATGATGACCTTGTTCGGTGATTTTACAGCGGATTTTTATCAGGCTTACAATGAGGTCTGGCCTTTAGGAGAAGGTTGGGAGGATCGCGTTTCGATCTACCGTCTCTACCATCTGCTAAACCATTTGAACCTGTTCGGTGGTGGTTACTTGAGCGGGTGTTTGGAGATCATGCAGCGATTTGTTTAAGTAAGGTGGCATAGGCTTCCGGCGTTTCCAGCCTGTGGGTGAGCGAACCGAATCCCTTCGGGCTGCGGAGAATTGTAGCTGGACTGGTAACAGTTCAGAAATCTACGGTTTGGACGGCACGTATTCCACGCCCATGATGGTGCGTGAGCATGTCAGGCCGAATCAGAGTGAATCCAATCAAGAGGAAGCGGAGGTTGGGCATGCTCACGCAAGCGTGAAGCATGGCACCCGTTTTCCTGTTGGGCTTCCGTGTGAAAGATGTCC
>CAZDZX010000332.1:0-4413 GCA_964510005.1 uncultured Pirellulaceae bacterium | reverse complement strand
TCTTCATGAAGACCTGAAAGTTGATTCGGGAACCGTGCGCCTCAACGCTGGCACGCACAACGAAAACGGCATTCGTCGCTTGGTCGTCAACATGGACACCGCCAACATCCGGGGCAGCCGAGCCGGCAAGCCGATCGTGTGGCAACAGCCGCTTCGCATCGTAGGCGTCGTCCGCGAGGCCGATGGGCAATTTTCTCTTGAAAACTTCGAATGCAAATCGGATTTCCTTGCCATCCAAGGAAGTGCCACTGCCAAAGAAGCCATTTTCACAACCAGTGGTGATCTTGGTCAGTTGACCCAACGGATTGGGCAGTTCGCCGATCTGGGTGACAACCAATTTGGCGGAAAACTCAATGGCCGATTTGGATGGGCCATCGAAGGTGCCTCTGGTGTCACGCTTGCCGAACTCTCCGGGCGCCCCGTTCAAATCTACGGCGAATTCAATGTGGCCCAGCCGCAAATTCAATTGACCGGCATGCCCCTTTGGCAACCTGAAAAAGTCGACTTGAGATTCAGCGCCGGTGGAAAACTCAATAGCGATGACGAAAACATGAGTCTGCCCATCGGCCAGGCGGGGGCCCAACTGAACATCGGCGCTGAAACGGCAGTCGTGTCGTTGGCTCAACCGGTTACCGATGCTTTCACCAATCAACAATGGATTTTTAATTCCCAAGTCGTTGGAAAGATTGATGGCTGGTTGGCTCACGTACGGAATTTTGTTGATCCCGGCGATTTCACCGCCAGTGGTAACATTAACTTCGCCGGCGTCACCGTGGCAAACCCCCAACAGATCGTGATTCAAAACGGCCAGTACGAAATCCAAGGACTGGGTTTCGATGGTTACGGTGCGAAAATCCAAGAGGATCGTGTCGTGGGGGGCATCAACTTAGAATACGCACTGGAAACGGGCGACATCCGAGTGCAACAGGGATCGCTGCAAGGCACCAGCCTGTCCGCCACCGCTCAAGACCTGAAAATTGGCTATGGCGCTGATGGCGGAATGACCATCGATGGAACTGCCGCCTGGCACGCCGACGTCAATCGACTTGCCGAATGGTTTTCTCTTTCCACCGAAGCCGACAGTATTTACTGGTACGGAGCGACCGAAGGCAACGTTCAATTCAACAGCACGCCCCAAGGAACTCGTGGCGTAATTCGATCGGGCATGAAGAACGTGGTCGCCACGCAGCGAGCCACTTTGCCAGCCCAGCGCACACCCGTCCAACTGGTTGGCAACGTCGAACGGGCTTGGGTCGAATTGTGGAAGGAACCCCAAGTCGATGTCTCGGGTCAATTTGACCTATCGCCCGATTTCAACTCACTGGCGCTGCAACAGCTTTCCGTCCGGAGCGATTCGCTGGAATTGGAAACACGTGGAAACGTGGGCGAGCTGATGAGCGGGTATCCTGTCGTTGACCTCGAAGGAAACTGGCGGCCCAGCTTCGACAAAGTCAATTCGCTATTAGGATCCTACACTTCGAACCTCGTTTCTCTTCGTGGAAACGCCTCCAAACCGTTTCGTATCAAAGGCCCCGTCATTCCGGGCGAATCCGATGCATGGCTGCCGGCGCAAATGCAACTCCAGACCCAACTGTCGTGGGATGCCGCGAACCTTGCCGGATTCCCGGTTGGCCAATCGGACATCGCCATCAACTTGAACCAACAAATCGCTAACGTCGATACGTCTGGAATTCAAATCAGCGGCGGCATGGTTCAACTTAAACCGCAAATCGATTTACGAGGTTCCGAACCGGTTCTGATTCACTCCGAAGCACAGCTCATGAACCAAGTGGAATTGACTCCAGAAATCTGTCGCGAATTCGTGAGCCTCGTCGCTCCTTGGATGGGGGACACCACTCAGGTCCAAGGTAAAATTTCGGCGAACCTGCAGGGCATGAACGTTCCTCTGTTTGATCCGACCAACCTGTCGGCACAGGGCACGATGGAACTCCAAGACGTGGTGATCGCCGCCGGCCCGATGGCAGAACAACTGTTGGGGACCGTCAATCAGATTCAAGCGATTCTGAAACCTGATTCTGGGGACGATCTGAAAAACACTTGGATCACGGTCGAGCAACAATCGATTCCGGTCTCCGTAGAAAATCGCCGTGTCTACCACGACAACATCAAATTTTCTCGCGATGACATCGTGATTCAGACCAGCGGCAGCGTCGGGTTCGTCGACCAAACGCTGGATTTGGTTGCAAAGATCCCGATCGCCGAAGACTGGATCAAAGACAAGCCCTACCTTGCGAGTCTGCGTGGACAGTTTCTATCGATTCCGATTCGCGGCACCGCCACCAAACCGGTCATTGACCAAAGTGCAGTTAAACAGCTTTCGGCCAACCTCGTTCGCAACGCTGCGACGGGAGCGATCAACAATGCCGTCAGCGAAAAACTGGCTCCCAAGCTAAACCAGTACCAAAACGAACTCAATTCGAAGGTTGGCGGCGAAGTCAACAAACTGCAGAGCAAGTTTCAGGACAAACTGGGCGGCTTCTTGCAGAACAAACTGGGTGCCCCCCAGACGGCTCCTGCTGCCGGCGGTGCGACTCAGGCACAGCCCTCGATCGAAAACCGGCTAAACGGAGAGCTACAAAAAGGACTCAACAGCCTGTTTGGAAAATAGCAGTCAACACGTCAAACGAGTTACTTTAACTGCACGAGCGAATCGCCGGTCGAACTGCCGGAACCTCGTGAAGACTCGTCGGGATTGACCCAGTTCTCATCCGAAAAATGTTCGCTGTAAACGCCGTAGTCGTGATAGGCGAACTTTTTGGCCAATCGATACGCCCAACTTTTCTCGGGAATCAATTCGGCGTCAGGCGAGTACTGAGACCAGTGGGCTCCCGCCGCTTGGATCTCTTCAAACGCTTTCTTTCGAGCCGTGGCATCTTTGGCACCGTGGCGATCCGCCAACGCTTCCACGAGATCCGGCCGTTCAAGGACAATGCAACCGCGGGTGTGCTCTGCGGCCGTTTTACGAAAATCACGTAGGTATTCTGATTCGTTGAAAACCTGATCGAGGGGACGTTCATCGTGAATGGATTCTTTGGCAAACTGAATCACAGGGCAGGGCTCGATGTCACCCCACGGATTGATGTGATGCGTGAATCCGGTGGCTGCCGGACAAAGGGCTTGGCCGTCGGCATCGTAGTAGGCATCGATAAAGATGATCGGTTTCTTGCAACGCATATCAACGACGAACTGCCGGGCTTTGCGCTGCTGATCGGGGGTCAAGGCAAGGTCAGGGTTGGAGTCCGGTCCTACCGGTCGGTAGACGTGATACCACGTGTACATCACGCCCATGTCGATCAGCTCGTCGACCCACTCTTCGGTCAGCAGATCTTCATAGTTGGTCTGACACAAACTGGTGCAGACACCAGTCATGACTTTATTGTTCAAACAGTTCTGCAGTCCTTCCATCGTGGCCGAGTAAACGCCCGATTTCCCGCGTCGTTGATCGCTAACGATTTCCGAACCTTCGACACTGACCAGCGGGGTCACGTTGCCGCACTTTCGCAACCGCTTCGCAACCTCGTCGGTGATGAAGTGACCGTTGGTGAAAACCTGAAAGTAAACTTCGGGATGGGCTTCAAGGATTTCGAAAATCTCTTTGTGCATGAATGGCTCACCGCCCAGCAACCCAAAAAATGAGTTCCCCATTTTTTTGGCGGTGTCGATCATCCGATTCATGGCATCCACATCGATTTTGTGTTGCTTGTGATCGACGTCGACCCAACACCCCTGACAGCGCAGATTGCAACTGTTGATGATCGAGATGTACAGATAGGGCGGAAAGAACTTGCCTTTTTTCAGTCGCCGTTTGTGTTTCTGGACCGAGCGAATCCCCTTGATTCCCATATTCCAACCAAGCTTCCAGAGCAGTCGCTTGTCCGTTTCAAACATCATTCGTTTGGCGAGACTGAAATACATAGCGTGTGGTTAACCAAGATTGAGTTGCGAATGAAAACGAAAGCCCGCCGCACAAGCGACAGGCTCTTAATTGTAACGTGAACCGAGCGGTTTGGGTGAAGTTCCCTTCAAACGCCCTTTTTGGGTGAGGCACTCAACTCTGCCGCAGGCCTCCACGTTGAGTACTGGGCTGCAGCAGTTCGTCAGTGGAACCGCAAATGAATGCAAATAGGCGCGAATTCACGGCGCAACGGTCATTCGTTTGTAATTGCTTCCGCTCGTTTGTTAGCCTGCATGTCCCCGATTGTTACACCGGGCAATTCTGAATTTTGGAGTTGTTGGCGGACGATTCGAATCGAACTCTGTCGCCGCTTCGCGGCTTTGAGGGGGGTTGTGCTTTCGAATCCGTGGGCTGACACCCACGGCTACATGCTGACACCGCTTCGCGGCTAAATTCTCACAGTGAACTACCCTCGACCAAAAATTTATCTCCGACCA
>CAZDZX010000331.1:0-4423 GCA_964510005.1 uncultured Pirellulaceae bacterium | reverse complement strand
TCAAGAGCCAGCGGAGGGGTTCGAACCCACGACCTGCGGTTTACAAAACCGCTGCTCTGCCAACTGAGCTACGCTGGCTGACTCGGAAGATTGGTAACTATATTGAAAACCCTAGCGGTCGCAATATGAAATTGACGCTTCCGAGACGTTTTGGTTCGCCATCTCTTTTGGCAACGTCTCAACAAGGCCTTAATTTCAATCCATCACGAGGATCTTCCGTTCCTTTTTCGTCTTTCAATTGCCGCAATTTGAGGAAAAGACCTTAAATTTACAAGTTTGCTGCGGCAGTTACCCTTTACCATCCTAAATTCACCACCGTAATCAGGCTGTTTTATGATCGTTGCCAAGTCCCTTTCTCGCCATTACGGCCACGGGGAAGTCATGGTCAAAGCACTCTCGGACGTCTCGCTGGTCGTAAATCCCGGAGAAAAAATTGCGATTCTGGGAAGATCCGGATCCGGAAAATCCACTTTCCTGAATTTGATAGCAGCCATGGACTCGCCAACGTCCGGAAAACTCACCGTCAACGATATCGAACCTGCAGAACTCGATTCCGACCAAAAATCCAAATTTCGACTGACAGAAATCGGAGTCGTCTTTCAATCTTTCCAACTCATCCCCCAACGAACGGCCTTTCAAAACGTGGAACTGCCCCTGATTGTCGCCGGTTGCCCTAAAGCCGAACGTGCCGATCGGGTCTCCGAAATGCTCCAACGCGTCGGCCTAAAACACCGAATCGGACACCGACCTTGGCAGCTTTCAGGCGGTGAACAGCAACGCGTTTCCATCGCTCGCGCTATGATTAACCGCCCAGGAGTCATTTTGGCCGACGAACCGACCGGAAACCTCGACACCAATAACTCCAACTCCATCGTGGATCTGATGCTGGAAGTCCTCGACGCCGACAAAGCCACCCTCGTCTTGATCACTCACGATCGAGAATTGGCTTCTCGGGTCGCCGATCGGACCGAAACCCTCGCTGACGGAAGGCTGGTCGAAGCATGAAATCACCAGAACTGTTCGCCATGGCGCTGCACAACCTCTGGAGCCGAAAATCTCGCACGCTGCTCAACACCTTTGGCATCGTCGTCAGCTGCGTGCTACTGCTGCTGGTCCTCGCGGGCACCCGCGGCGCGCAACAGGGCTTGCTGGAACTTTTCGAAAATTCAGATTTCGCACGCAAGTTCGCCATCCTGCCAGGCTTTGAAATCCCGCCCGATGCGACCCCGTTCGAACCCGATCTTCCCGACGACATCTCGACCACGCGCCGCGAGAGAATGACTTCCCGACTGCAGCGGAGCTGGAAATACGCCAACCGCAAACGCACCGAACTGGGCGCCCCTGAAATAAAATCCTTTCGGGAGATTCCAGAACTGGCCTATGTGATGCCCCTGCACAAACACGTTTGCGTGGCCGAATTGAAACAAGAAAACCAACCCGATCAAACCGCCTCCCTGCGCGCCGGAGCCATCTCCCGTCTCGATGATGGGTTCAGCAATCGAGTCTTCGTGGGGGAGCAACCCAACCAAGACAACGTCAAAGACATCTGGATTGGAGAATACCGAGCGTGGCAGATGGGCTTTCGCAGCGATGGCGACCTTGAGAATTTGATCGGCAAAGAATTCACGTTGCGCTTCGAACGCTCCGATCCCGCAGCCTCCGCCGCCGCCAAAAAATTCGCTCGCTTCTTTCCACGCAGCCAATGGAACCAAGTCATCGCCGCCACCGATACGTTTGCCCTCCTGGTTCGCAATGCCGAACAGGCCGGCCTAGATGAACTGGAAGCTCAAATGGTTCGCGACATCACCCAAAAAATGGGCCTGAGCTCGGCAGCAGTTAAAACAAACCCGAAAGAACCCCGAGAATCGAAGGATCGATATTTCAAATGCAAATACCGAATCGCCGGGGTCTTCCGCCCCTTCGAAGGCTTTGACTTGTTTTCAGTAGCCGGAACATCGACCGAAGCCGACATCATGTTCCACTGGCAGGAATCAGAATCCATCCAGCAAGAAATTGATCAAGACCGAATTTTCAACTCGCTGATCGGCAGCGTTCGCAGCCCACGAGACCTTGAAGCCGCCATCGAGAAAACAGAAGCCGCTGGGTTCGAAACCCGCTCGGCTCTTTCAGTGATTCAGCGAGCCAACGAAGAACTCTGGAAAGTTCGCCTAGCGGTCTCCGCACTCGCTGGCGTTATCTTGCTGATCGCGTCGGTGGGAATCATGAACACCACCATCATCGCGGTCATGGAGCGAACTCCGGAATTTGGCATCATGAAAGCCATCGGCGCAAAAGATCGCGACGTTCGCAATCTGGTCATGATCGAATCGGCACTGACTGGAATTCTGGGCGTGGTTCTAGCGGTCGTGCTGGCCCAAGGAATCGGTTATGCAGCCAGTGAAATTGCTCGCGGCTATCTGGAAGAGCGAGTGCGGCGATCGTTTGATTTCGGGATCTTCCAGTATTCCCTCTTCGACGTGCTGCTGGTGACTTTGATCTCGGTGGCGGTCTGCATGCTGGCCAGCATCCTGCCTTCCCGCCGCGCGGCCAAACTGGATCCCGTTGTCGCCATGAAAAACCGCTAACGACACACAATTCTCGGAGCAATTTACCAAACGAGAGCAACTATCCCGGTTTATCATGGTTTCAAGGCTGTAAGCTCCCAGCCCGCGCCCGCACATGAAAGGCCATCCATGCAATCTGGAATCCGATTTCTGTTTCATACTTTCGCTGCCCTCGCGCTGGTTGTCCTTTCAACCTGCCACGCCACAGCCCAAACAGCTCCTGTCGATTTTTCGCTGTGGCCGACCGACCTGAAAATCAACGGTACCGTCATCGGCTGTACTGGCCCTGAGATCAGCCCGCGAATCAGCGATTTGCTCAACAGCAGCAGCGATGAAACAACTGTGGTCCTTCTGTTAGATGATAATGCCAACGCCGATGGCTTCGAACTGGACGACGCCAAAGCCGATATCGCCTCTTTTGAAAAAGAAGACTTCGATGACCTGAAACCGATCCTAGCGGCCCTAGACAAGGCCAGCGGGGTGCTACTCGTTTCTTCGAAGAACATCGCTCCATCCGAACAGAAGCTCCTTTCCGCGATTCAACCTTCCATCCAAAACATCATCGATGGCGGTGGAGTCCTCGCTGGCGTCGGGCCCGTCGTTTCGCACTTTGGAAAACACTGCGCTACCACCAACAAAGAGTTGATTGACGGGATGCACTTTGCTCCCGACACGATCATCCTCCACGACTACCAATCGTCTCGTCGGGACGATCTCAACAACTTCCTAGCGAACAAACCTCTGTCGGTCGGAATCGGGATCGCTGAATCAACCGCCTTCGTACTGCGGGGCCGTAAGATTCGGACTTACGGAAAAGGCAAAAACACATTTGTCATTGCTGGCAACCGAAACCAGCGTCACCGAGTCCAAGAGTTGAGCGAAGCTTCGCGACGACGTCGCACCAATCCCTATCAAACGATGGTGGATTTGACGGCGTGGCGTCGCGACGCGATCGATAGGCAGCGCGATCCCTTCCCGCCCACAAAGGCCCCCACGCCCTTTGTCGAAAAAGGGACGTTGATGATTGTCGGCGGAGGCGGCATGCCGCGAGGCCTGTCGCGCAGGATGGTTCAAGCCGCTGGTGGCAAGAAAGCCAAAATGGTGTTTATTCCTTGCTCAGAACAGGATTCCGTCAGCTCCAACTCGGGCATGGTTCGTCTCTGGAAGCAGATGGGAGTCGCATCGGCCACCGTGCTGCACACCAAGGACCGCAACAAAGCGAATTCGGATGAAGAATTCCTTGCGCCTCTCAAAGAGGCGACCGGCATCTGGTTTGGCGGAGGCCGGCAGTGGAATCTGGCGGACTCGTACTACGGCACCCAAGCCCACCAGTTGATGAAGGATGTTCTTGCCCGCGGCGGCGTGATTGGCGGCTCATCCGCGGGAGCATCGATCCAAGCCGACTATCTGCTGCGTGGCAATCCGTTGGGGAACTTCGACATGATGGCCGCGGGCTACGAGCGAGGCTTGGGATTCTTACAGGGCGTCGCCATCGATCAGCATTTTTCCCAACGCCGACGCCACAAGGACCTTGCCAAAGTGATCGATCGCCTCCCGCAACTGCTGGGAATCGGCTTGGACGAAGGCACAGCGATTGTCGTGACCGGCAGCGATGCTGAAGTGGTGGGAAAGGGCAAAGCCTTCTTTTTTGATCGCCGCGAACCGGTGGCCGACGATGCAGACGGTTTCATTGGTCTCAGCGCCGGCTCCCATTTCGACTTAGACAAGCGACAGGTGACTGAGGAATCAACCGAAGAGTAAACCGGTTTCGTTAGTTTTCCGAGCGGCGCTTTCAGCCGCTTTGGCGCTAGCCACGGTTTCCGAGCGGCAAGGCACTAGCCCAATGACGCTTACTTTTA
>CAZDZX010000330.1:0-4441 GCA_964510005.1 uncultured Pirellulaceae bacterium | reverse complement strand
CTTGCGTCGGTTGAAACGGCCGGACCTTTGGCTCGTATCAAACCGTACGCCGGTCCCGCCCAAGGTGGCCTATCGTTCGTAGACCGTCACGTCGCTGCGGAGGCTCTTGAACTTCTGCACCGCTGCTGGGGAAAACGAATTCTCGCTGATGATCAGCGTTTTTAGGTTGGGGATTTTTGAGAGCGAGCCAATTCCTTTGTCCGTGACATTGGTGTTGGTCACTCGCAAAATCGCCAGCTTGGGAAGCTGACTCAAGTCCGGCAATTCCTGATCGTCGACCGACGATCCGCTCAGATCCAACTCCCGCAGACTGGCCAACTGATTAAGCGTCTTCAATGCTCCACGCTGCATGGAGCACCGGCTGAGGAAAAGCTGCTCCAGTGAATCGAGCTTGGATAGCTTTTGCGCATTGGCGGTGGTCAGCGTCGTGCCCGCAAGATCAACCCATTCGAGATTCACGCATTTCGCCAATGTATCAAAGGCCGAATCTTTCAGTTTCGCGCCCGATAGCGCCAGCTGCCGCCGGATCTCCGGTTTCTCGATGCGATTTTCCACATCCCAGCTGCGGACCTTGAGAAAGTCTTCGTAATCCTCTTCCAGTTCCTCGAAGGATCTGCCAATGAGCCTTTCAAAGGCCTCGGGTTTGATCTCCCGTCGATGGATCAGTTTCATAAACTCGATCAGATTCGAACGGGTATCCAGTTTTCGGCTGTCCATCAGCATGTGCACGATTCCAGCAGCCTCGGAATAAACCAACTCGATATCGCGTCGCAGTTGGAACGTCTGTTTGTCCATCGCTGCCAAATTGGCGATGGGGACATGGAAGTTCTCACGCTTTTTTCGCATCCGAGCAAACTGGAGACGCCGTGAATCGAAACCGCCAACAGTGGCATAGCCCTCGAAAATTTCCAGCGACTCAAAGTACATCGCCACCCCCTCATCCAACCACAGGAAGTGCTTATCAAAAGGGCCGGGCCGCGTGCGAATCGATTCCCGGAAAAGCTGATGGGCCAGCTCGTGTCGCCACGTGGATTCATCGGCGTTGCCATTGGCATCCACCGCCGGAAAGTAGGAGTACTCCTGCTGGCCGTTGTAATAACCGCTGGACCGCTCGCCGCCCTGAACGCCCTGCTTTCGCAAGTAGTCGACGTACTCTTCGTGATTTCGAAAAAAGGCGACCTTGAATCGCCGACTGGAGGAAGTCGGAATTCTCAGATGCCCCTTGCCCTTGAACCACGATTTGACGATGGCCGGGTCTTTCCAAAATTCAAAAAAGACCTGCCGCCAAATGTAGTGCCAGTCTTCTAGCTTCTGGGCGAGCTCTTCGATTTGCTCTTCCGAAGCGTTGGAGTCAATCTGGAAGTGCGGCGTGGTGGCAGTAAACCATCTCCCGCGAGCCCAACCGAAATCCGATTGCTTGCGGCCCGGTTTGACCGTGATCCGCTCGGGGAACATTTTCCATTTGTCGCCGAGCCGTCGGTGGCCCAACATCTTGCGAGCTTCGGCGTGGTCGCGATCGAAGTAAATGATTTCGTGCAACAGCTGAAACGCCACGGCGCCTTCTTCTGCATTGGCTGCTTTTTCAGCCAACTCGAACAGTCGCTTCGCGTGACCGATCCGAATCGCCTTCAAGCGATCAAACCAGTCACGAGCCTTGCCGGTGACTCTGACAACCGGCATTATTTTTTCGGTTGGCAAAAACAGGTAGTGTCGATCTAAGCCACACTCTCGATAGATACTCAGTGTGGCCTGTTCCTGATTGCGAGCGCCATTTTCGCGACACCACAGAATCAGTCCATTCAGATCGTCGCGCAGTTCGCGATTGACGGTGATCCGCCGAGCTCGCCAGTCCGGTTGCTTTTGGGCCGCCGCCGGTTGCGAAACCAGCGTTGGCCACAGTAGCAGGATCAACAGGAACAAAATCCGGCTGATCGTGAGAGGGGGCAAGCAGCGTTCGATTGGAGATGATGATTTCATGGTAACGCTATCTGCCAACGGGTTGAGACGCCTCTGTCTGTGAATTTGGTTTTTCGACGTCCCAGCCGGTTTTCTGCTGAGACGCCTCTCGATGTTCACCTACAGCAGTTCATCCAATTGATCGACCAGATTGCCAAAGTGCTTCAGTGCGGTATCCACGGGTTCAGGTTTTTCCAGATCGACTCCGGCATCACGCAGCAAATCCAGCGGATATTTCGAACAACCGCCTTTGAGGAACGTCAAATAGTCGTTCAGCTCGGATTCGCCACCATTGAGGACTCTTTGGCTGAGAGCGATCGACGCCGACAGCCCTGTGGCGTATTGGTAAACGTAGAACGCTCGATAGAAGTGCGGGATGCGGAAACACTCCAACTGCAATTGATCGTCGATCACGAAATCGGGGCCAAAGTAATCCTTCAGCAAACCGCCGTAGACTTCTTTGAAAGCGTCGACGGTCAGCGGTTGACCTTCTTCGCACATTTCATGAGTGATCTTTTCGAATTCGGCGAACATCGTCTGGCGAATGATCGTGGCTCGAATCGAATCGATTTCGTTGTTAATCAAAAAGGCCCGGAATCGCTCGTCATCGGCTTGCTTGAGCATATGATGCGTCAGCAATTGTTCGTTAAACGTACTGGCGACTTCGGCCACGAAGATCGTATAGTTGTAGTACTCAAACGGCTGATTGTTTTTCGAGTACCACGAGTGCATCGAGTGCCCGGCTTCGTGAGTCAGCGTGAATACATCGTTGAGAACTTTTGGTTTGTAGTTCATCAAAATGTACGGGTCGCCATCGAAACTGCCAGCGCTAAAGGCACCGGACTGTTTGCCTTGGTTGGGGTAGCGGTCACACCAGCGGCCCGACAAACCTTTGCGAAGCGTCGAGGTGTATTCTTCTCCCAGCGGGGCCAGTGAATCGCAGACGACTTCGACGGCCTGATCCCAAGAATGTTCGACTTCGATATCGCTAAGGATTGGCACGTAGGTGTCGTAGTGGTGGATTTTATCCAGCCCCATTTTGCGTTTCCGCAAATCGTAAAACCGATACAGGGCAGGTAGGTTGGCTCGGACCGATTCGATCAAACTGTCGTAAACGGTTTGCGGCACGTTGTCACTGTAGAGGGCTTGATGCAGAGCGCTATCGTAACCCCGGGCCCGAGCGTAGTAGCAGTCCTTTTGAATGGAGCCCTGCAGCATTGCCGACAGGCAGTTCTCGTGGCCCTCGTATTGTTCATAGTATTGAAGAAAAGCTTTTTTGCGGACTTCACGATCGGGGGAAATTAGGAACTGGGCGATGGTGCTGTTGCCCAATTCGATTTCGTCACCGTCTTCGTTGACCACGGTGCCGAACTTCATGTCGGCGTCGTGGAGCTGGTCGAAAATTCGATTGGCGGCACCGGCCATCTCACCTTGCATGGCCAGCAACTGCTCTTCTTTTTCGCTCAGCGTAAATTGCTTGTAGCGAGTCAAGCGTTCAAGGCTGAGCTTGTACAGCGACAGGCAATCTTCTTGCAGGAAGGACGCCAGTTTGTCGTCTTCGATCGCGAGGATTTCGGGCCGCATGTAGCTGGACGCTTCTCCAGCGCGAACGGCGATGTTTTGGAATCGAAGCATCATGCCTTGATAGTCGCTGCTGGTTTGGTCTTCAGACGTTTTCAGCATCGCGTAGTAAGCAATCCGCTCGCCGATCCGACTGACGTCGGTGTCAAAATCTAAGCAGCGAGCCAGCGTTGGGGCGTCATCGGCAAGCTTCCCTTTGAATTCCTCGTATCCGGGGATTTTCGATTCGAATTCCTCGAGCGCTTTCTCCCAAGCTGCATCGTTGGGGAACAGGGCGGACAGATCCCAAGTGTCGTTGACGTTGACATCGGATCGTTCAGGCAGGCGGACGACTTTGTTCATTGCGTTTTGATGATTTTATTTCGCGGACAAAACCGCCATCATACGCAATTTTTCGCTCCACTGGCAGGCAGACTTTGGGGCCTCGATTCAAAAAATTGAGCCCCTTGTCTGGCCGCGTTTTTTCGGCACGCGGAAGCTATTTGACCAATCGAGTTTTCGGAAACTGGGCGTACCAGCCAAACCAGAACGCTCGATGAGCCGCCATTCGCTCCAGCTTTTGACCGGAGGGTTGCGTCAACGCTTTCTCCGAGAGAGTCCACTTCTGATTGTTGGAATCAACGGCCGAATCGTTTTGGTCCCAAGACGTAAAGGAAACGTCGCCAGATTTGTAAACTCGATTTGCTCCGGATTTGTCTGTCAGAATCACGAACTTGGTTTCACCAACTTTGCCGTGGTAGACGGGGTTGGAAATCAGGAAGTCGGCCGAAACTGCCACTTGGTCGTCGCCTTCTCGCAGGGCGACGACTTCGTCTTTATTGCGTAGCCGGTCATCCGTTTTGGGAACTTTGAACATCAAATCGTGATTGGCAAAGTAGCTTTTATAAGCGACGCCTTCGCCATA
>CAZDZX010000329.1:0-4455 GCA_964510005.1 uncultured Pirellulaceae bacterium | reverse complement strand
CGGCACGAGGAAGTTTCCGGATCCCACCCATGTTCGGTGCCATGGTGTTTGTGCCGCACTCCACACAGGCCAGATCTTGTCCCGCCTGAGTCAAAGTGACAGCAATATCGGACTGGCAATTGCCGCATTTTAGAAGATAGCTGTCTGGCATTTTCGGTCGCTTGTAAGTCAAAAGTTGAAAATAGCCGGAAACTCAATCCGCGATTCCCGGTTTAGCTTCTGTAAGGGTTGTTAATTCTATCCGGACAGAGTCGGAATTCGAGTCCCAGATGGCGGCGTTTCCAGAAGTCGTCCGATCGGGGAACTGTCTGAAAAAGCATACCATTTCGACTAGGCAAACTTTATGCCCAAATGCACTCAATATTGGCCGAATGATTCGAGGAAAATAGGAGGCAATTTCAAAATTGACTGGACCATCCAGTCTCCTGAGTTAAAATAGAAGAGTCGCAAACATCACTCTTGCTGTTACCACAGCTACATTGCGGAAAGTGCTGCTCCCCGCCACATTTCCACATCCTGACGAGTGTATTTGTTTACGGCCCAAAACCATTTCTGTTCAAAGTTTTTACACTTCAACAGGATGTTCGTCTGACTGGAGGCTGTCAGACGTTTGAGAGATTTTAGGCAGGGCTGTTGCAAACACTCGTTTTCTTCAAAGTACCAAAAGCGAACCCGAAACATTCGTTGTTCTCTTAAGTAGTATTGTTGGAACGATCCGCGCTCAAGCGTTGTCGGTATATCTCTTGGAGAGTACGAATTTCCACAGGTTGGGACTTTCTGTGCGAACGAGCGACGGTTTGATGCGTATTTTGCAACACGTATCTTGATTGGCTCAGTCCAATTTACAGATTTTTAATCACATCCACATCAGTTTCGAGCGGAGTCAAAGTTGTACGATACCCTTATCGAAGAATTTAACGGTGAAAAAACTCGAACACGTGTAGCCGAAGAAGGCCTCGCAACGATTGCCGAAGAGCCCCGAGTCACACCTGAAGAAGCACGACCGACGACCACCAAAACCACTGGAACTTCTTCTGGAGGAATTGATGAATCGGAAGGCTGGTCAGATGATCCAGTCCGCATGTATCTGACTCAGATGGGCGAGATTCCTTTGCTGACACGCAAGGAAGAAATCACGCTGGCAAAACGCATCGAAGATACCCGCCGGCAGTTCCGGACTCGCCTGTTGGAATCCGATTACGTCATCAAAGCCGCTTACAAAACATTGGTTCGCGTCTACCGCGGCGAACTTCCTTTTGATCGCACCGTTCAGGTCTCCGTAACCGACCGGCTGGAAAAGGAACAGATCCTTGGTCGCATCGGCCACAACTTGAAAACAATCTCGATTCTGCTCAAGCAGAACCGTCACGATTTTCTGACCGCTTACTCACGCACCGTTTCTGAAAAGAAACGTGACGAGGCATGGAAAAACTTGGCACGCCGTCGTCGCCGCTGTGTGCGACTGATCGAAGAGCTCGGTTTGCGAACCCAGCGAATCGAAAATCATATTCGCACCATCGAAGATTTCAGTTCCCGTGTGAATGAGCTCCAACAGAAAATCCGCAAGCACAAAAAGACTCGCAAGAGTCCGGAAGAGCGGGAGCCATGGATCCAAGAAATGCGGGGCATCCTGTTGGCCTGTCAAGAAACACCGACCAGCCTGCAGAATCGCGTTAAGTATCTTCGCGATATCTACAGTCACTACCAAAAAGCGAAACGAGAACTATCCGAAGGTAACCTTCGTCTGGTGGTTTCTATCGCCAAGAAATATCGGAACCGTGGCTTGAGCTTCCTCGATTTGATCCAGGAAGGAAACGCCGGTCTGATGCGTGCGGTCGACAAATTTGAATACCGCCGTGGTTTCAAGTTCTGTACTTACGCCACGTGGTGGATTCGTCAGGCCATTACCCGTGCCGTTGCGGATCAAAGCCGTACGATCCGGATTCCGGTTCACATGGTCGAAACCATGTCACGCGTTCGCTCTGTTTCTCGCCAACTGCTCCAGGAACTGGGCCGCGAACCAACTCTCGAAGAAGTTGCACGTCGCAGTGAAACTACCATCGAGGAAGCTCGACGTGTGCTTGCGATGAGTCGCTATCCGATCAGCTTGGATCGTCCCGTTGGTAACAGCGAAGACAGTCACTTTGGTGATCTGCTGCCTGATGGCGAAGCGGAAAACCCATCGATCGGTGCGTCCCAAGAAATGCTTCGTGGCCGGATTCAGGATGTCCTGAAAACACTCAGCTACAGAGAGCGTGAGATTATCAAGCTCCGCTATGGCCTTGGTGATGGTTACAGCTACACACTGGAAGAAGTCGGTCATATCTTCAAGGTAACACGTGAGCGTATCCGTCAGATCGAAGCCAAAGCCGTTCGTAAGTTGCAGCAACCTAGCCGCAGCCAAGAACTGGTCGGCTTCCTTGACTAAGGATTCGGAACCACAGTTTCGGTATTGCTGTCGCTGGACTGGCAACAGTTAGCTCATCGGCCGATACCTATTCAAACGTCTAAAAGAAACGTCGAAAGCCTCGTTCATTGCGAACGAGGCTTTTTTTATTCCGTTCACTCATTATTCACAGTCGGGAAGTTCCCCGGCCCCGCTTTCCCTCGGTTGCTTCCGACCTTTTCGCAAACCACAATACGAACAAACAAATATGACTTAACGTTTGGCCGAATATGAAGTGCATTCTCCTGCTGTGTTTTTCGATCCTGTTTAGTGCAACCACCTGCCAAGCACAGGCTCCGCCGCCGTCTTGGGAGAAGTTGAGCGAACAATATGAAGTCCCCGAGTGGTTTACCGCTGCCCGCTTCGGAGTGTGGGTGCATTGGGGCGCTCAATCGGTCCCCGAATTGGGAGGCGGTTGGTACGCGCGGCATATGTACATGAATGACGTGGGCCGCGAAAAGTTTGGAAGAAATGCCCGTCCGTATCACCTGAAAAACTTTGGCCACCCGTCTGAGAAGGGCTTCAAAGATGTGATCCATCAGTGGAAGGCGGAATCGCTTGATACCGATAGTTTGCTGCAGTACTTCACGAATGATCTGGGCGCCAAGTACTTTATGGCGTTGGCGCATCACCACGACAATTTCGACAATTGGGACTCGACGCATCAAGAGTGGAATTCAGTCAACGTCGGGCCCAAGCGTGACATCATTGGCGAATTTAGCCAGTCCGCCAAAAAGTTCGGGGTTCCCTTCGGAGTGACCACGCATGACGAACGTTTTTTCAAGTGGAACCTGCCGACTTTCGGGGCCGACACCTCCGGTGAATTCAAAGGCGTTCCCTACGATGGTCATCTGACCCAAAAGGATGGAGCTGGGAAATGGTGGGAGGGATTGGATCCCGCCAACCTGTATGGTTTGCCTCCTGAAAAAAGAACGCCTCAGTGGATCGAGGCGTGGAAGAAGAACTGGCAGTTGCGGATGACAGAGTTAGTCACCAAATATGAGCCGGACTATCTCTGGTTCGATGGCCGTGGCTTTCCTTATGGCGACTACGGCAAAGAGGTCTTTCGCACGTTTTACAACAACAGCCTGACCAAGCACGGAAAAATCAAAGCCGTGATCGCGGGTAAGCTTCACGCTAGGGACCAAGGCATCGTTCATGATATTGAACAGGGAGTGGCGTCGGAAATCTCGGCCGATCCATGGCAAAGTATTTGCACCTATACGCACTGGTTTTATAAGAAGGACGATGATTTACGGCATGATGCCAAAAGCACCGTGCAGTTACTGATCGATGTCGTCAGTAAGAACGGCAACTTCGTGCTCAACGTCGAACTGTTGCCTGATGGCACGGTTCCGGCAGACCATAAAGTCATTTTGGATGATTTCGGAGCGTGGTTGAAGCTCAACGGGGAAGCCATCTATGGGACATCGCCGTGGAAAATACATGGCGATAATTTGCTGTCGCGTTTGGCTGATGAGGATTCCAAAAAATCCAATGCCGCCAATTCAGATCGTGCTGCGACTAAGAAGAAGAAAAGTCATCAGTTTAACAATCGAACCAAAGACAGTCCGGCGTATGGCCACGATGAGGTGCGGTTCACGGTCAAAGGTGACGACTTGTACGTGTTTGTGCTGAACCCATCTGCTGGAGAGATTGAACTTCCGGCTTTGGGTTTAAAGTCGACGTACCAGCCCAAACAAATTCAGTCGATCCAGTTCGTCGGCAGCGATGAAGATGTTCAGTTCGCGCAAACCGATGAGAAGCTGATGTTGCATGTGCCCGCCAAGCGACGAAGTTCCTATTCGGCGGTGTTTAAAATCAAAGGCGCTCTGTAGAGCGAGATACTTGACCGGTCAAAGACGAATAGCTTGGAGGTCCAGCGAGGCATTGGGGGCATGGGCTTCCAGCGCTGGCCGATGCTACCGTTGAAATGATGAGCGGCAAGGCGCTAGCATCCAAAGCCCCGACAGGGGTGACAGCATGTAGCCACGGGTGTCAGCCCGTGG
>CAZDZX010000328.1:0-4456 GCA_964510005.1 uncultured Pirellulaceae bacterium | reverse complement strand
GTCCAAGGCGAAGAACCCGAAGCCAGCTACGATGGCGGTTTGATTGGGCAGCTCCCCAAAACCTGTTTTGATACCGATGCTCCCGGAGTTGCCTGCTATCCTCCCACCGAAATTGTCATCTCAGAAACAGATGAGTCGATCTACAGTTCGCTGGGCTTGATTCCGTTATTTTCGGTCCATCAGTCCTATTACGTGTCCTTGCTTTCATGCCAATCGGTGCAGCGGTTTCGTGCGATGAACACCGACGATGCCACCGCGAACTTGCGGCTGTCTTCGATGTTTAATTACATGCTTTGCGTCTGTCGGATGGCACATCGATTGAAAATGGAGTGCCGCTCGCAGATCGGTAAATCGGTTGGAGCTGAAACGGTGCAGGACCACATGCAAGAGTGGTTGATGCAGCACTCCAGCGGTCAGAATCGCGGTTTTGAACAGAAAATGGTGAAGCCGTTTTTCGACGAAGCGACCGGCTTCTTCGTTTACGAGGATGTCACGGATCCGGGGAGATACGACTGCACCATTCGGCTTTGCCCGCATCACAAATACGACAGCGGCAAAACAAGAGTCGTTTTTGAACCAGTCACATTGCAAATGCAATTAAACGCGAATGAGGAAGGCGGATAATGGAAGAGCTGATCAACCTGTTCAATCAGGGAAAACTGACCGAAGCGATTGAGCATGGGAATGCCGAAGTCGCGAAAAACCCACGGGATCTACCGTTGCGTCTAGTGCTGGTGCAGCTGGTTTGCTTTACCGGTAACTGGGAGCGAGTTGAAAAAGTCGCCCAGCAATTGAAAGTTCTGGATTCCCAGCAGGAGCATATTGCGCTGACGGGAATGATCGACAACCTTTCCATTGGTGAATTGCAACGGGCTGCAGTTTGGCGTGATGGAATGGTTCCTGAGTTCCTCGAAACTCCAGACGAGGTCACCAATAAGTTGTTGTGGGCACTGACCTGCCTGCGCGGTGGCCAACCTGAAAAATTTCAAGAAGCCCTCAACGAGGTGTTGGAAAAAGCGCCCCGCGTCACCTTGAAGATCAACGGTCAGGAGCACCCTGGCTTTCGCGATCTGGACGATGTGACGGCGACCGTTTTCGAGGCCTTCACGGTGCAGGGGAACTACGTTTGGCTACCTCATCAGAGAGTCAAAACGATCGATGTTTCCCGGCCAACACGGCTCGTGGATCACCTCTGGAACAAGGCCCGGATAACGCTTCATGACGGAACGAATCTGGCGCTGTTCCTGCCTGGCATGTACTTCAATTCAACCGACGAGGCGTCCAATGACAACCTGCGGCTTGGACGTGAAACGGAGTGGCCGGAGACCGACGCCGTCGAACTTTCTTCGATGGGGCGTGGGCGAAGGATTTTTGGTGCGGGTGACGATGAGTTTACCTTGTTCGATTTTGCAGATGTCAGTTTCGAGGTGGGTTCCGATGGCTGATCGATACTTGGCTCCACTGCTTTACCGTTTTCAGCACTTGTCTCGCTTCCATGGAGCGGACCAAGTGATCGAAAGCGTCCGGCTCAACATTGAAAGCTTGTTAAATTCGCGATTGTCGATTTCACCGGATTATTTGCTGCGGCCTACGGATAAAGATTCGCTCGAAATGTTGAACGCGTCGCTGGTGAATTTTGGCGTTGTGGACTTTCAGAGTCTGAATATGGGGGATCCTTTGATGGAAAAACGGTTCTGCAAATCGGTTCAGCTTTCGATCGAACGTTTTGAGCCTCGATTGGCCCAAGTCCATGTTGAGATGACATCGTCCAAAAATGAACGGATGATCAATACGGAGGTCAAAGGGCAGTTAGTGGTCCAGCCATTTGAGGAGATTCGTTTTGAATCAGGGTTGGATCTCACGCGGCAATCTTTCGTCGTCAGCCAATAAACCCGAGCTAATTTTTTATGTCGAATCGACTTTTTGAATACTATCGCGAAGAGCTTCGTTACCTGTACGAACAGGGACGCGAGTTTAGCAAGGTCCACGGCGACGAGGCGAGCCTGCTGGATTTTGAGCGCGATGCGCGCGAGGATCCCTTTGTGCGCCGGCTTGTCGAAGCGTTTTCCTTCCTGACAGCTCGCGTCCGGATGAAGCAGGACGATGATTTTCCAGAAATCGCTTCGGCCATGCTGGAGAAGTTGTTGCCGCTGGCCACGCGGCCGTTCCCGGCATTTTCTGTGGTTCAGTTTCAACCCGGTGACCAAGTCAAACCCGGGGGAGAGTTTCTTCCCCGTGAGAAAACTCGACTGATGCTGGAAAGCTACAGCGACACTCAGTTTCGCACTTGTTATGACTCGCGATGTTATGCGCTGGACATTGTTTCATGCAGTTTGAAGCGAGACTTTCCCGAGGCCAGGCACAGCTTTGCCAAACCCGCCGTTTCCGCCCTGAAGCTGACGCTCAAAGGCAGCGATGGGTTGCCGCTGCAAGTTGCCCTCAACAAGAAACTACGCTTCTATATTTCAAATCGAGACATTCAGTTTGAGCTTTGCGAATTGATTTACAATTCGGTTTTTCGACTGGGAATGGGCTTTCAAACGGAAGCTGGCACGTGGGAAGTCGCTTCGGATCAGTTGCGAATTTTGGGATTCGAAGAGGATGAACAGGTGCTCCCTCGATTCACTGGATTCCCGTTGGAGTACCAGGTGCTGATGGAGTTGTTCGCTTACCCCACAAAGCATTTGTTTTTTGAAATTCCAGTTCCCGCAGGGATGCTCAAGTCGGAAGAGAACCAGTTTGATCTGTTTTTCTTTTTCAGCACTTCCAACGAACGGCTCGAGGCGATCGTGGGAGACGATTCGCTGTCCATCAACTGTGCTCCGATCGTGAACCTGTTCGAACCCCAGGCGATCGCGAGACCCATCAGCAAATATTGTGTCGACTCCCAGATTGATGCCAACTCTGGAGATTTGGATTTTGAAATTTTTGATCTTCGGACCGTTAGCGGCATCGATGAAGATGGAGCGATCGTGCCCATCGAACCTTTTTACAGTGTTAGTCATCAAGGAATGGCGACGGCGGGGTCGCAGTTTTACTCCAGTCGCAGGAACTATCGCCCCCAGGGGGATGGGACGGACATCTTGCTTTCACTGGTCGACGTGAAGATGGAGCCAACGGCTGAAAATCGTTTCACTCAAGTGTTGATCAAGCCACTTTGTTGCAATCGGATTTTTCGCGACCTCAATTTGATTTCGGGGGATTCTTCTAACTTCAAAGTGATGGTCGGTGGGTTGGTTAATTCTGCCAAACGGATCGGCGATTGGAATCGAATGCTGATCCCTAAAAGCAACTCGCGTCACTATTGGAAGCTGATCTCACTGCTGAATCTTAATTTTTTGCTGCTCGATGGATCGCAAAAAGTCGAAACGCTGCGACGGTTGCTGGAGTTGCTGGATCGGCCTTCAACGGTCATGAACCAGTCATGGATCGAGTCGGTTGTTGACGTTAAAACGGAGCGGACGACTGACCGAATCGATAATCTAGCGTGGGGCGCTATCGCCGATGGGACTCGAGTCGATGTGAGCCTGAACGAAATACGGAACAGCAATCGGCCTGGAAGTTGGTTTCTTTTCTCCTGCGGACTGAATCGTTTTTTCTCGCTTCACGCGGGGATCAATTCGTTCACGCAGGTTTCCATCAAGGCTGCTGAAGATGAGCGGCTGTTATCAGAGTATTCAAAACGATGCGGGACGAGAAAATTACTCTAAAGCAAGAGATTCTCGAAAACGCAACCCGTTTCGAGTTCTTCGATGCTGCGCGCACCTTGCTGATGCTGACACGGAATCCTCCCGACGGGCCTGGCAGCAATGAAAATCCGCAGCTTCGATTTCGGTCTGCGGCGACCAAGAACTTCCCCGCAGGTCACATTCAAAAACTGGAACGCAACGAGGGCGTGATTGAATTGTTCACGCATGTGATTGGACTGTTTGGGCCGACCGGTGTCTTGCCTCATGTGGATCGAGACAGGGTCGCAGGGGGGGAGCCGAATCAGTTGATGCGAGATTTTTTGGACATCTTTAATTCTCGGATCATCACACTTTTTTTCCACTCGTGGTTGGCAAATCGCTACGATATTAAATTGGAATTGCATCGCCGCGGTATTTATGAGGATGAGGACGCGTTCTCGATGATTCTGTTTTCGTTGGCCGGAATGGGGCTGGATTCGACGCGTGACCAGCGGCTGTTTTCAGACGATGTTTTCGCGAACTCAGTCGGTCATTTGTCGCGACCGGTGCGGACGGCTAATTCAATTCGACGCTGTCTGCAGGACCAGTTTGGCGTGCCGATAAAAATTGTCGAATTTGTTGAAGAGAAAGTTCATCTTCCTGTTCGCATTCGAACTCGTTTGGGAGGCGATGGCGGAGCCCATAATGTGCTTGGGAATTCAGCCATTTGTGGAGAGTTTGTGCCCGTGTTTCGGCAGCGGTTTGAGGTGCGGGTTGGGCCGCTGGAT
>CAZDZX010000327.1:0-4531 GCA_964510005.1 uncultured Pirellulaceae bacterium | reverse complement strand
CTCGGTAGCCCAGATCAGCGAGCGCCCCATTCATCGGCCTCAGTATTGCCACACGCTCGGTCACAGCCGGTGCTGGCAATGGCGCTTGAATGTGCCAACTGAGGCACAGCCACTCAATCGGGCGGGTCTGTTTCTAAAGTCGAAACTTAATTTTTTTTCGTTTATCTGCGCAACGCCGAGCCCAAAAACGTGGAGAAACGTGAATTCCTCCGTGTTTTTGCACTTCCTAGAAGCCTGCCGCAGTCGCTAGCCTGCATGCAATTTTTGCATTCATTCGCATTGGTCTTGCGACGGTCCACTTAGCTCTCTAATTATCTTCCTAACAGTTGCCTGCAGGTAACACAGCTCTTTGAAAACACTGAAAGTTCGGCTGCGTGTTTGGGATTGCGGGATCCTTACACACCCTCCCTCCTGGGGAAAGAGCTTATTAACTTGTTGAAGCAATACTTCTGGGTCAATTGTTTCAACGAGTGCTCACGGCTGAGCTTTACTGTGCACTGAGGCAGTTCGCTGCCTCAGTGCCAGGGAACACCTGACGCTGGTTACGATTCAATCGTAACCAGCGTTTTTTTGTGGCTATCGAACTCCTGCGACGCCCAAAATAAACGAATTGAAATGCAGGGCCGACTCTAGTGGGCCGATCGTCATGCTGACCAGTGGGAAACCGGCCCAATCCCTTGGCACCCCCCTTGGCAGCCCTCCTAGCAGCCCTTGGCAAAGCAAATCACAAACGAATTGAACTCATTCCAAGGCAAGGTTTAGCAATCTTCACAATGGTTTATACTTCGCCCCATGAATCAAAACGACACATCTGCTCTCATCGCTGACGAACTGGGAATTCCACTGCGACAAGTGAAATCGGCGGTCGAGTTGCTGACTTCAGGCAATACGATTCCCTTCATTGCTCGCTATCGCAAAGAAGCCACTCAGAGTTTGGACGAAATCGCGCTGCGGAAAATCGAGGACGCTCTCGAGAAAGCCAACACGCTGGCCAAACGAAAAACCACGATCCTGAAATCGATTCAGGAACAGGGACTGCTGACCGCGGCGCTCAAGAAACAAATCGACCATTGCCGCCTGCTGCGAGATTTGGAAGCAATCTACCTGCCCTTCAAACCAAAGCGACGAACGCGAGCCACGGTCGCTCGGGAACAGGGTCTGCAGCCCCTCGCCGACATCCTGCTGAAACAGGAAACACTTTCTCAATCGCGCGCCGCCATCCTGAAACCCTACGTCAACCGAAAACTGGACGTGCCCGATGTCGGCGTCGCGTTGGCGGGTGCTCTAGATATTGTGGCCGAACACTGGGCCGAGACCCCGGAAACCCGCGCGTGGCTGGTCGAACAAGCCATGAAGTTTGGCAAAGTCGCATCAAAAGTGAAGCGCGGCAAAAAAACCGCCGAAGGGGCTGACAAATTTGAACAGTATTTCGAACGCGAAGAATCCATCAGCCGAATTCCTTCCCACCGCTATCTGGCGATGTCGCGAGGCTCCGGTTTGGGAATCCTGCGAATCAGTTTGCAGCTGGATCAGTCACGTGAGTTGTTGGAATTGAAACGACGGCTGGTTACCAATCGCCAATTCGAATTCCACCGCGACATGCTGGGGTGCGTTGAAGATTGTTTTACGAGATTGCTGCTACCGGCGACAGAGTCCACCATCCTGCAGATGCTTAAAGAGAACGCCGATGCCGATGCGATTTCGGTGTTCGGCAAAAACCTACATGAGCTATTGATGGCGGCACCGGCCGGTCCGCGGGTCACCATGGGAATTGACCCCGGATTTCGCACGGGCTGTAAAGTCGCCGTGGTCGACGGCACCGGACAGTTCTTAAGCCATTCGACGATCTATCCGACGCCACCCAAAAACGACACCCAAACAGCCACCGACGTGTTGCTGAAACTGATCAAGAAACACAATGTGGAATTGATTGCGATCGGAAACGGCACCGCATCTCGTGAGACCGATGGCTTTGTTGGCGATTTAATCCAGCAGCACAAACTGAAGATCACCAAAGTCATGGTCAGCGAATCGGGCGCCTCCATCTACTCGGCCAGCGACATCGCCGTCAGCGAGTTCCCGGATCTGGACATCACCGTCCGCGGCGCCATCAGCATCGCCCGCCGCTTGCAGGACCCGCTGGCCGAATTGGTAAAAACAGATCCGAAATCGATCGGCGTCGGCCAGTACCAACACGATGTAAACCAGAAACTATTGCGGAAGTGCTTGGATCGAGTCGTCGAATCGTGCGTCAACAACGTTGGGGTCGATCTCAACATGGCCAGCGCGCCCTTGCTTTCCTATGTGGCGGGCATCGGCCCCAAGATCGCCGAAAACGTGGTCGAGTATCGCAACCAACACGGGAAATTCACCAGTCGCAAGCAACTTGTATCGGTCCCCAAACTGGGCAAGAAAGCATTTGAGCAAGCTGCCGGTTTTTTGCGGATTCGCGATGGCGAACACCCACTGGACGATTCAGCCGTCCATCCGGAATCCTATGGCTTGGTCGGCAAAATGGCGACTTCATTGAAATCCGATTTGCAGACCATCGTCGGCAACGATTCGCTCAGTAAGAAACTGAATGCGGCGGACTATGTCGACGATCAGTTTGGCATGCCCACCGTGGAAGACATCATCGCGGAACTCACCAAACCGGGGCGGGACCCACGCAGTGATTTCAAGGTGGTCCAGTTCAACGACCAAGTCAACAAGATGGAAGACCTCAAGGAAAACATGGTGCTGGAAGGCGTGATCACCAACGTGACCCACTTTGGGGCCTTCATCGACATCGGCGTTCATCAAGACGCTTTGATTCACATCTCGCAATTGTCAAACGAATTCGTTTCCGACCCCAACGACGTCGTCTCTGTTGGCGATGTTGCCAAGGTGAAGATCCTTGAAATTGACATTCCTCGTAAACGCATTTCTGCGACGCGGAAGTTTTGACAATTGATTCAATCGTTTAGGACTGCGGGGCCAAATCGCCGGTCGCCACGTCCAAACGATTTCCCTGAGAAACGATTTCATCCAACACGGCTTCATCGGACAGGCCCTCGGTCGGAAGCGCCACCGTGATTTCACGCGGCAACTTGCTGGCGGCAGTGTTGTAGCTGCGATCGTAATAGGAAAGCGAAATCCGCGCCGCGTTTCTCAAATCGCCTTCGCCGATGGAATCGAGCGCCAGTTTCACGTTTTGTCCCCCCAACCGCTTACTAATATTCGTCGTGGCTTGGGCCAGTTCCGCCCGATCCAGCGATCCATAATCCACCAACAGATTGTCCAAGCGCCGTTCTTGGGGAACGTCTAAGAAAATGGCGGGGGCGTGTTGGATCTGCTGCATAAAACTTGCCGGCACCACGACGCGACCAATCCGACTGCCTTCGTCTTCGACCCAGAACCTGCGATCGGAATCCAATTGATCGAGTTCCAGGAATAAATCATTTTCAAACTGCTGCGTCGAGGGTTGATCGCCCAGGCCGATCGAACCAAACGCTGAACCACGGTGGTTGGCCAGCCCTTCGAGGTCGATCACCTGTTCGCCGTTTTCACGAAGCGATTTCAGAAAAACAGTTTTCCCCGCTCCGGTCAGTCCACTGAGCACGACCATCGGATGAGGACGACCGATGGTATCCAGAACCAACCGCCGAAAAGATTTGTAACCGCCGTTGAGAATATTGACCTTTAGGCCAGCGGTTTCCAGTAACCAACCGAACGACTGGCTTCTCATCCCACCGCGCCAGCAGTGAATGAAAACTTGGGGGCTTTCGATTTGAATCTGTTCCAGCAGCTCGGATACCCGACGAACGAAGGCGGCCATTTTGGGGCCAATGATTTCCAGCCCGGTTAGAACCGCAGCATCGCGACCATCGTCGGCGTAGGTTTTGCCGACCTGAGCTCGCTGGTCGTCGTCAAATAGAGGAACATTGATGGCTGCCGGAACATGCCCGTCCGCAAACTCACTCGGCGATCGCACGTCGAGCACGAGATGCCCGCGCGATTGGCGGAAAAAAGTTTGGGCGTCGAGAGGATTCATTGTCCGAAAAGCCGCTCCACGGTATTTAAGGGCCAGAATTGGTAATAAGTTTAACCGGTTTCTGGATTCAATTTCGAACTTTCCAGCAAACGGAACGGCGGGAGAGGATCCCGTTAAACCCGTAACAAGTTGGGCTGAAAAGTCCAAAAAAAAACGCCATCGGAAAACCGATGGCGTTAAGTGGAGACGACCGGGATCGAACCGACAACCTCCTGCGTGCAAGGCAGGCGCTCTCCCAGTTGAGCTACGTCCCCAAAATTCTCAAAATGTAAAGCTTTTTCAAGCTTCAAAGCCTCTAGGTAGGCTTTTTGCCATATTGAACCAGAAATTTGCAAAACGCAAAAATCGCGACTCAAATCGCAGTGGTCGTGCCAGGATTCGAACCTGGGACCTCGTCGTTATCAGCGACGCGCTCTAACCAACTGAGCTACACGACCCGTGAGCGTGTGGCTTGGTTGGACACAAAGCCGCCCTCAAGGGTTCGCCATTTTATGGAAA
>CAZDZX010000326.1:0-4608 GCA_964510005.1 uncultured Pirellulaceae bacterium | reverse complement strand
GCTACGGCCACAGCCATCCACTCATGATCGAAACGGCCGTCGATAGTGCGATCGCCGACACGGTCATGCAAGGAAACCTACAGCAAAACCACGAAAGTTATCGCTTGGTCAAACTGCTGACAGAAACCGCCAACGAAACCGGTGCCGCACTAAAGCACTGCTTTCTGACCACCAGCGGTGCGATGGCGAATGAGAACTCGCTGAAGATCGCTTTTCAAAAGAACAATCCCGCCAATCGTGTCATCGCGTTCTCACATTGCTTTGCTGGCCGAACGTTAGCCCTTGCTCAGGTCACCGACAAAGCGAAATATCGTGTGGGCCTGCCCGATACGATTCCGGTGGACTACCTGCCGTTTTTCAAACACGACGATCCCGTTCGCAGCACTGAAATTGCGGTCAGCCATCTGAAGTATCTGCTCGATCGCCACCCCGGCAAATACGCGGCGCTATGGATGGAACTGATCCAAGGCGAAGGCGGATACTATCCCGGGGACACGAAGTTCTTCAAAGCCTTGATCGAAGTCGCCAAATCTCAAAACATTTGCGTCATCGCCGACGAAGTCCAAACGTTCTGCCGTACTTCCCGCCCCTATGCGTTTCAGCATTTTGGATTGGATCAGGACGTCGACGTGGTCACCATCGGCAAGATCTCTCAAGTCTGCGCGACTTTGTTTACCGAAGACTATAAATTCAAACCGGGTTTGATCAGCCAGACCTTTACCGGCAGTTCGATGGGAATCAACTCGGCGATTGCGATCGTGGAAGGATTGATTGCAGCTGGAAACTTCGGTGACGATGGAAAGAACATTCGTTTGCACAATCATTTTGTGGATGGCCTGACAAAAGTTGGCAAAAAGCATCCCGGTGCGATCTCCGGTCCACACGGATTGGGTGGCATGGTTGCTCTGACGCCTTTGGACGGTTCTGCGGAAGCAGCCAGTGCGTTTACGAAACGTCTTTTCCGGGCGGGTTTGATGTCGTTCATGGCGGGCGGCAATCCGTCTCGCGTTCGATTCTTGATGCCGCTGGGCTGTGTTGAACCTTCCCATATCGATATGGCGTGTGACATCATCGACAAAGTCATTGGCGAAATGAAAGACGATCCGGAATTGTCAAAGCACTTCGCCTAACGTGGGTTTGCTGGACATGGGGCTTTGCCTAACGAGAGTTTGCTCAACGCGAGGCTTTGCTCAACGCCGATCACGAACCGCAAGCGAGTGGTTCTTCATTGCCGATAAAACCGGCCGCTGATTAAAAACAATTTGAATTGGAAGTCTGCGATGTTGGTGGTGCGATGCGTTCAAGAAAGCGATTTGGATGATCTGTTCGATCTGATTCAGAGATCCGAGTACGGCCTGACGACCCTCAAGATTTCCAAATCTGAATTGGAATCGCGGATTGAGCGATCTTTGTTTGCCTTTCGCCAAAAAGACGCACGGCCGCAAGGCCAGCCTTACGTTTTCGTGATGGAAGATCTGAATCAGGGTAAGCTCGTAGGGACCTGTTCGATCTATTCGAAAACGGGCGGTTACGAGCCGATGTACTCCTACGAGATTCAGAAATCTGTCCATCGCTCTGAAGAGTTGGGTGTCGAAAAAGAAATCGATGTGTTGCATTTGCGGATCCAGCACGATGGCCCCACTGAAATTGGCAGCCTGTTTCTGTCCCCGGACTATTGGGGCAATGGGCATGGGCGACTGT
Organism: uncultured Pirellulaceae bacterium; assembly: GCA_964510005.1. GTDB lineage: Bacteria > Planctomycetota > Planctomycetia > Pirellulales > Pirellulaceae > Mariniblastus. Next base: position 2,907 of record CAZDZX010000326.1, on the reverse strand, counting down.
TGAGCATGTCGCGTTTTCTGTTTCTGGCGGAGTTCCCGGAGCGGTTTGAGGATTTGGTGATTGCCGAAATGCGAGGTCGAGTCGGCCCCGATGGAAAATCGCCGCTGTGGACGGCGCTCGGTTCGTGGTTCTTTCAGATGGACTTTCCCAAAGCGGAAACACTGACCAGTAAGTCGAAAAAGTTCATTGGCGATCTGATGCCTAAGCACCCGATCTACATTCCTCTGTTACCCAAGGCCGCCCAAGAGGTCATCGGTCGAGTCCACGACAACACACAACCCGCATTGGCGATGCTGGAGAAAGAGGGGTTTGAAAATCGCGGCCGAGTCGACATCTTTGACGGCGGCCCTACTGTGGAATGCGAATCCCGTTCAATTCGAGCCGTTCGAGAGAGCCGCGCCGGCACCGTCGGATCGATCCTTGAATCGGTTTCCGATGGCAAACAGCAAATCGTTTCCAATTCGCGACTAGATTTTCGCACCTGCTTGGGGCCCGTCTCGTGGCAGGGGGATCAAGTCACCATTGATCAGATGACGGCCCTTCGCCTTGATCTGAAAGTCGGAGACAAAGTCCGTACCGTTGAACTGAAACCCGCCCCAACACCGGAGGCCACCTCATGACTTCGTTCAAAATGCCCACCGTTGAAACCGGCCAGTTTATCGGCGGCCAATGGAGTGCCGGCGAAGGCGCTGGTTTTGAGTCGATCAACCCGGCGACCGGCAATTCGATTTGGCAAGCGAAAACGGCCGCGACCGATCAGGTCGCCAGAGCATTCATGGCCGCCCGCACGGCCTTGGGCCAATGGTGGGATCAGCCGGTCGAGCGTCGAATTGAACACGTGCGATCGTTTGCGGAAATCGTCCGCAAGAATTCCGATGAACTGGCGACCTTGATTTCATTGGAAACCGGCAAGCCACTGTGGGAATGCAAAACCGAAGCCAGTGCCGTTGTCGGTAAGGTTGACGTTTCGATCGATTCCTTGCAACAACGCCGCAGCCCGACTTCATTTGAACTTGGCGCCGCCACCGCGATCACGCGATTTAAACCGCATGGTGTTGTCGGCGTGCTGGGCCCATTCAATTTTCCCGCTCACTTGCCCAACGGCCACATCGTGCCGGCTCTATTGGCAGGGAATACAGTTGTGTTCAAACCCAGCGAGCAGACTCCCGCGGTGGGGGCGTGGATGGTGCAGCAATGGAAAAACGCCGGCCTGCCTGCCGGTGTGTTGAATCTTGTCCACGGTAGCCGCGAGGTTGGACAAGCCATGGTAGGGAATCCGGAACTGGATGGATTGTTCTTCACCGGTTCCAGCCAAGCCGGTGCGGCATTGAATCAGGCCCTTGCCAATACGCCAGGAAAGATCCTTGCCCTCGAAATGGGCGGCAATAACGCCTTGGTTGTTGACAATCCAGCCAATGTCGACGCCGCCACCTACATGGCGGTGCTATCGTCGTGGTTTTCTTCCGGCCAGCGATGCACTTGTGCCCGTCGCATTGTTGTTATCGATGGCGACAACGCGGAACCGTTTATCAACGGATTGATCTCCCGATTGAAAGAAGTGCGATTCGGGTTCCCCACCGATGATCCGGAACCGTTTATGGGGCCTGTGATTTCTGCGGAAACCGGTCGACGCGTGATCCAAGCTCAGCAGAATCTGATCGACAAGGGCGCCCAGCCGCTGGTTGAAATGAAGTCACATCCCGATTGCGATGCCTTGCTTTCGCCGGGATTGTTGGATGCGACCGGAGTCGATGGTATCGAAGACGCGGAAGTCTTCGGTCCCCTCGCCACGATTGTGCGCGTGCCAGATCTAGGCGCAGCGATCGCGGTAGCCAATGCGACCAAGTACGGACTCTCCGCCGGGATTCTGACCGACGACCCGAAGCGCTATCAGCAGTTCCTGCATCATGTTCGCGCAGGGATCGTTAACTGGAACCGGCAAACCACTGGCGCCACTGGCAAAATGCCGTTTGGAGGTTGTGGGGCCAGCGGCAACAATCGGCCCAGCGCTTGGTTTGCTGCGGATTACTGTTCGTATCCCGTCGCCTCTATCGAAGCTTCCACGCTCGAAATGCCAGAAAAGATTCTCCCCGGGCTCGGGTAGGAATGACGCCGCCTTTTCGATTTAAAGAGTTCACGGTGCAGCAGGATCAGTGTGCCATGAAAGTCGGCACCGATGGAGTGCTGCTGGGAGCATGGGCGTCTGTAACTCACCAGCCTCAACGGATTCTGGACATCGGTTCCGGCACCGGTTTGTTGGCCCTGCAATTGGCTCAGCGTTGTCAAGTCGCGACTATCGACGCGATCGAAATTGACGAAAAGGCATTCACTCAGTGCGCCGCAAACTTCAAAAATTCGCCGTGGTCGTCTCGGTTGAAGGGGTACTTGATGGATTGGAACGCTTTTTATGATCGGCCCCTTCGGCGGTATGATTTGATCGTCTCGAACCCTCCCTTTTTCGAAACGCCGCGGTCTGGTGGGGCGACTTCGCTTGCCAGGCAGCAGGCTCGTTTTACAAATACACTCTCAAACGCGGTTTTGTTAGAAGGCGTCGCCAAGTGTTTGTCTGAAGCGGGATGCTTCTGCGTGGTGTTGCCCTACGACAACGAAGCCTCGTTTCGAGATCTGGCCCAAGAGCAAAAGCTGAACCTTTCGCGAATTCTACGAACACGTGGAACCGATCGATCACCCCTCAAACGTAGCTTTATGGAATTTCGGTTTGGTGAAGTCCAGTTGAAAGAATCGGAACTGGTCATCGAACTGGCTCGTCATCAGTACTCGTCCCAATATCGAGAACTCACCCGAGACTTCTATTTGAAGATGTGATATTTAAAGTCGCCTTGGGGACTTGAGATAGGGTTGAGTTTCTTCTGTTGGGCATGCTCATGCTTCGCGTGAGCATGGCAC
>CAZDZX010000325.1:1649-4645 GCA_964510005.1 uncultured Pirellulaceae bacterium | reverse complement strand
GTCGGCACACCGGACGTGTCGGTTGAGATCGATCCAATGTTTGCCGTGGATCGCGAAATGGTTGCCGAAAAAGTCCAACCCGGAACCACGTATGAAACTGATACTTTCTTGCAAAAGTTAGAGCGATGCGGTGTGTCGCGGACGCCGAATTTGCATTCGCTTCTTCAAAACGATTTTGAACCCAACGAAAATTGGACAACAACATGTACGTTACGATCATGGCTGGCGGAGCTGGTACTCGGTTCTGGCCGGAGAGCCGCAAAAAGACTCCCAAGCAACTGCTGAATTTGGCGGGAGACCGATCCATGATCCAGTCCACGGTCGATCGTTTGGGGTCGATGTGTCCGCCGAAAAACGTGCTGGTTGTCACGAACGAGATTTTGGTCGATGCCATTCGCGAACAACTTTCCGGTGTGCCGGCGGAATCGATCATTGGCGAACCCGCTAAACGGGATACGGCTCCCTGTGTGGGCTTGGCCGCGGCGTGGGTGATGTCTTTGGACCCTGAGGCCACGATGGTGGTTATGCCAGCGGATCATGTGATTACGCCGGACGAGGTTTTTCAGGATGCCCTGCGTCACGCCGAATCGGTTGTCGAAGCGGATCCTGACGCGATCGTGACGTTTGGAATCCAGCCCAGCTATCCGGCCGAAGTGTTCGGCTACATTGAACGCGGCGAGGCCTTGGCGGGATCCAGTCTGCCGACTTTTGATGTTGTTCGCTTTCGTGAAAAACCCGATGCCGAAACCGCAAAACAGTTCCTCGATGCGGGCACGTTTTATTGGAACTCCGGGATCTTTGTCTGGAAAGCGAAAACGATTTGGAACGCGCTGCAGAAATATCAGCCGGAAATGTGTGCTCACCTTTCCAAGATCCAAGAGTCAATTGGGACACCTGCCTTCGAAGAAACACTGAAAACAGAGTTTACCGCCATCAAGGGAACTTCGATCGACTACGCGGTGATGGAGAAATACGAAAACGTCAAAGTTGTCCAAGCTCCCTTTCAATGGGATGATCTGGGCAACTGGACGTCCGTTCCCCGCCAGCGAGGTGTCGATGATAACGGGAACACGATTGATGCGAAAAACATCACACTGGACACCAAAAATACAATCATCCGCTCCCCGGACGATCATCTGATTGTGACTTTGGGCATGGAGGACTGTATTGTGGTCCGGACCCCCGACGCGACTTTGGTCGCCAATCGGAACAATGAAGCGGCTATCAAACAGGTGGTCGCAGAATTGGCGAAACTGGGGTGGGACGAGTACCTGTAAGCGAGACGGACGGTTCAGAGATCGGTTTTCGAACTGCAACGATTTAAGACGGTTCCTTAGAAAAGGAAATACAGATGAAAGTGTTTGCTCTGTCAGCGTTGTTCTGTTGTCTGCTGCTCAGCGAATCCTTCGCTTGGCAAGAAACCATAAAGCCAGAAACTATCACGCCGGACCAACGCGAGGAAAATTATAACCTGCAGTTGGCAACGCTGGGCGGGACCCAGTTCTGGACCGACCTGAGAGTCGTCGGGCAATGGCGAGTTCAAAGGAACAGTTACTTCGGGCATTGCCGGTTGCTGGATCACGAGAACGAGCGACAGGCCTGGGGCAGCGAGCAGGAATGCAGCAAGGTTTTGGATCAAAAGATCGCCGACGGGATCGTCCATCCCTACAAAGGGAAGGTGGTCATTCTGTTACATGGGTTGGTTCGAACGTGGAAGTCGATGGAGCCGATGGCGGTTCATTTGAGAAAACAAGGATATCAGTGTGTGCTGTTCCGATACGCCAGTTCCCGTAATGACGTGGGCACTCATTCGCTGTTTCTGCGACGGGTCATCGAAGGCTTGGGCCCCGAGGTTACGGAAATCAATTTCGTCGCCCACTCGCTGGGCAACATCGTTATCCGGCACTATGTTGGCGATTGCCAGCGGGATCCTGTGCGGGTGGTCAATCCGGCAATCCATCGAATGGTCATGATCGGGCCACCCAACCAAGGCTCGCGGATGGCTCGGTTGTTGTCCAATACGCTGGCCTTCAAGGTGGTCGCTGGCGCGGCGGGGTTGCAGCTTTCGGGGGACTGGAAAAGTCTCGAATCAAAACTGGCGACGCCAGAATTTGAATTCGGCATCATTGCCGGTGGTTTGGGCGACGGGACACCCAACAATATCTTATTGCCGGGCAAGGATGATTTTACCGTGGCTGTCGATGAAACTCGATTAGTTGGAGCAAGAGATTTTTATGTTGACCAGCTATTTCACTCAACGATGATGGCTCAACCTTCAGTGCTTGAGCGAACGACTCGGTTTTTGAAGCATGGCTACTTTATTTCCAAAGACGATCGCCGACCGCTGGTGGCTGATTCCGCTTTGAAACCAACCCATTCCCCGAAGGCATCCGTTGAGCGACGATAGTTTACCTGTTTCTGATGTGCTGCCCGATACCGGCCGGATCCTTGGAATTGATTTTGGAACCGTCCGGATAGGAATCGCGGTCTGCGATCCTCAGCAGTCGATCGGCAGTCCTTTGGAAACTCGCAACGTTTCCACGCCGGAAAAGGATGGGGAGTATTTCTGCGGTTTGGCAAAAACGGAATCTGCCGTTGGCTTTGTGGTCGGTTTGCCGGTCCACATGAGCGGCGATGCCAGCCAGAAATCGCGCGAGGCGGTGACGTTTGGTAAGTGGCTGCGCGAGACAACCGGTTTGCCGGTGGCTTGGATCGACGAGCGTTATTCGACTGCGATGGCGAAAGAGATCTGCCGCCAGATGGGCCTCAAGGGTGACAAGCGAAAGAAGTACTTGGATCGGATTGCGGCCCAAGTGATTCTTTCGGCGTGGATCGAGCAGGGGGATCGAGTTGATCCGCCACCGTCGCTGGATCGCTAATCGCGACGTGAGTCAACGTGAATCAACGTGGGTTGGACGCTCCGCGGCCAACAAATGCACGCACATCGGGCCGCGGAGCGTCCCGTCCACAAAAAAAGCACGGACCGCGAAGCGTTC
>CAZDZX010000325.1:0-1549 GCA_964510005.1 uncultured Pirellulaceae bacterium | reverse complement strand
GAGCGTCCCGTCCACAAAAAAAGCACGGACCGCGAAGCGTTCCGTGCACAACTTTAGTCGGGGAGTCCCCGACTGCTTTTCAACAAGCTCTCGCGATCAATCGCGGTAGCCAGCTTTGAGCGCTTTGAGTCTTTTCTCGGCGTTCAAGATGTCTTTCTCAGCCTGCTTTTTGGCTCGTTTCAGAGAACGATCTGATTTCTTGAGACTGTCTCTTTCGTCATACAGTTCGCTGATGCGTGCTGAGAGTTCTTTTCGTGTTCTCTCCAGTTCGTCGATGCGTCCCTGTTGAGAACGTAGCTTGTTTTCGTTTTCGTTAAGCGTGTTCATGCTGTCGGTAAGCGACGATCGCAAATCCTTCAAGTCAATTTCGTTGAACTTGATTCGATCAGCGTAAACAGCAAGAGGAGAATGCTCACCTGTTTTCAATTTCTCGATAACTTTCAAAGCAACCGATGAAGGAATTGCCAAACTGGAAACACGTCCCTCGCGGGCAATGTTGATTCCGACAATGCGACCTTCGATGTCGACGATCGGCCCACCACACTCATTGGAATCCAGAGTGGTGTCGTGCTGGAATGCCAGTGGGAAATCTTTCGCTCGTCGACTCAATCGGCTGCCCATGCTGTTTTGAGTACGGCTGCGAGTTCGCATCGGGTCAGTTGTTGTACTGTCTGCCAACGTCAGGCTAAGCACAATTTTTTCGTCCTTTCGCAGAACAGCGATCCGAATCAAGTTCTCAGGGCTGTTCTGGCCGATGATTTTTCGCAATTGCTGAATGTCGGCAACGGCAACGTTGTCCATCTTCTGAATGAAGTCGCCGCTTTTGAGTTTGGCTTCTGCGGCCGGAGTGTTGGGAAGCACTTCAGTGATGCGGACGCCTTTGTCGGTGTCTTCCATACGAATGCCCATGAAGGCTCTCGATTTTGGGATTTCGCGTTCATCAACGGCAACCACGCCGATTGAGATTTTTCCAGATTCATTGATCGGAGAAATCACCCAACTCCCTTGAGTCGGCGATTCCTGATCGGTCAGAGGAGCCACGGCAAGTCCGGTGGCTTCGATCTTCAGCAGAGCCAAATCGTTTTGCGTATCGATTCCAAAAACCGTTCCGGGAAGGGTCGTGCCATCGGGGAGTTTACATTTGAATCCGGCGGTGATCTCGCTGGCTTTAGTCAGCACGAGGCCGTCACTGTCAACAATGGTGCCAACAGCGATCTGACGAGAGCCGTTCATGATTTTGACGGTCGACTCAGAAGCCGAGATCGCCAAGGGCTTGAACACGGCCAGCAAGTCGGAGCTTTCACGAGTGAGCGACCGGGTCGGAACGCGTCTCGGCCTCTTCTTCTTGGTCGTGTCCTTCTTTTCGTCTTTGGAATCCTTTTGGTCAGCCGTCGGGGTTTTGCTTTGTGCGGAGGCGACCGTGGTCAGACCACCCAGCAACAAACCTGCACAAATCAGCGATTTGGCCAGAACCAATGTGAAAAATGGAAACCGTGATGAATTCATAATGAAACTCTCTGGAGAATGTGTTCGGTAGGCAAGGGGAAAA
>CAZDZX010000324.1:0-4652 GCA_964510005.1 uncultured Pirellulaceae bacterium | reverse complement strand
AACACGCCCGGATCTCAGTCGTTTGATGTGACAGGCGTTCATTGGCTGCTACAATGGAATCGGGGCTAACTGTTAACGTAGTGGAATGCGGTATTGAATAATAAGATTGCAAGTCTGGACGACCAGACAGAAATTTCGCGCAAACGGATGCAGCAATTGCATTCGGAAGCCAAGCAATTGCTCAAGCATGTCTCGGGCGTCGTGTTGGGCAAGGAAGACGTGGCTCGATTGTGTCTGGTAGCGTTATACGCCGGTGAACATATCTTGCTTGAGGATGTGCCAGGAGTGGGCAAGACGCTGATGGGCAAAGCGATTGCTCGCAGTCTGGATGTGAACTTTTGTCGAATCCAGTTCACTCCCGATCTGTTGCCGAGTGATGTGCTGGGTGGTTCGGTGTTCAACTCTCAGAAGTCTGAGTTCGTCTTCAATCGCGGCCCGATCTTCAGTAATTTCGTGTTGGCTGACGAGATCAATCGAGCGCCTTCGCGAACCCAGAGCGCGTTGCTGGAGGCAATGAGCGATTCTCAAGTGAGTATCGATGGCGCGACCTATCAGTTGCCTCAGCCGTTCATGGTGATTGCAACCCAGAACCCGTTTGAATCTGAGGGCACTTACGTACTGCCGGAAAGTCAGCTTGACCGATTTCTATTGCGGATCTCGATGGGATACCCCGACCGGGAGTTCGAGGCAGAAATCCTTGCCAGCCATCGCCATGGTCCGCCAGTTGAACAATTGGAAGCGATTTTCGATGGGCAGCATGTGCAGAAGATCCAGCAGGCGGTTCGGGAAGTGACCGTGGACGCGTCCATCAGCCAGTACCTGTTGGAGATCGTTCATGCGACACGCGATTCTGCGGATCTGACAATTGGCGTCAGCACACGAGGTGCTCTGGCGTGGTATCGCGCGGCTCAGGCGTTGGCGTTCTTGGACGGTCGCCAGTATGTGATTCCCGACGACGTGAAAGATCTAGCAGTGCCAGTGCTCAGTCATCGCGTTTCACTGCAGTCAATTGCTGCCGGAGGTCATCGTAAAGACGTCGAAGCGATCATTCGAGCCTTGACGGAAAGTATTCCGCTACCCACTTAATGAGGTGGCATTCAAAAATTATTGACAGCACCTGCAAGTGATCTGATGAACTCGATCTGGAAACGTCGCCACAACGCGGAGACCAAACTTACTGTTGAAGGTTGGGTTTATCTGGTGTTTCTGGCATTCATCACGATCGGCTCGATTCTTCGAAACGTGAACCTGCTTGTCTTGATGGCCGGATTGCTTTACGCCCCGCTGATTCTGCAATGGCGTGTTTGCAATAAATTGATGCGGAAATTAAGGGCAGCGCGATCGATTCCACAGCGACTTCATGTGGGGGAGTCGGTGAAAATGACATGGACGGTTCGCAACGAGTCTCAAGAAGTCACAGCGTGGAACGTGTTGGTATCCGACCAGATCGTACGAGACGGTTCGCTGGACATGCTGGGCGAAAAAAAGACGCTGGCTGAACGAGTTCGTGCTTCATGGGCACTGGAAAACGAAGAAATTGGTCAGCAGGTGAAACGATTGGGCGTTCGCCTGTGGAAACGGATCTCCGATACCGATAGCTGGCGCGGTGACGACGGAATCCTGATGTCAATCGGTCGCGTTGACGGTGGTCAGACGCGGACCGGTGCTTGGAAGGTGAACTTTCCCGCACGAGGCCGGTACGATATCGGCCCGGCGCGTTTGTCGTCCACGTCAACGCTTGGTTTGCAGGTCTGCCAAATCAAACTGGACGCTGTTCATAGTTGCTATGTCGCGCCGGCGCTGGGTACGCTGAAGCATGGTTGGGTTAAGCGATTGCAGTCGATCAGTCAGGGCGATGGAACCGGAATGCGTCGGCAGGGGATGGATCAGGAGGAATTTCATGCGCTGCGGCATTGGCGATCAGGCGATAGTAAAAAGCACATTCATTGGCGAACCACGGCTCGCTGGGGGGTGCCGATCGTCCGGCAGTTCGACCAAAACGACGATCAAGATCTAGCAATTGTGCTTGATCTTTTTTGCCCATCGACAGAGGAAGGTTACAATGAACAAGAGATTGCCAAATTCAGTCGAGATGCAGAACTGGCTCTTTCGTTTGCTACCACGATTCTGTCGCGAGCCAAAATTGATATCAGGGGTCGTATTACGTTGGCCGTCTGTGGTCAGGACAAGCGGTTTTTTCCCGGCCGACAAACCGACTTTTTGGCGTTGACGATGAAAGCGATGGCGGTCGCCCAGCCTGGCCCACACCCGCCGGTCGTGGAAGCTCTGCTGGATTCGGTGAACGTCGTCTCACCCGGTACTTCCGTCCTAGTGTTAAGTACTCGGCCTGAACCAAATTTGATGGTATTGGCGTCGGCGGAGCAGCAGGCCGACGCACGGGTAAAGGAAGTCAGTCATGCGATTATGGCTAGACGACTGCAGAGACTCAAATCGACCGTTGATTGGGTGTCTGTCGACAGTCCGGCTTTTGAACGATTGTTTTCTCCCGGATCCTCGGTCGGTACTGATCGGTTGGTCAGTCCGTTACGAGATTCAACACCTGCCTTGGAGGCCCGGCCGGTCAGTTGAACATGGAGACAATCAAGCAAAAAATTGAAGTGGTACTGCTGCTGATGGCGATTGTCAGCTGCGTGCTGGTTGGTTTCAGTATCGATGATTTTTCGTTGACGACCGTCGGAGTGATCGGTGCGGTTGCAGGGTTCGTTGTTTGCGATCGCTTGGGGCTATTTTCTTTGGATGGTTGGTTGGCCAACATCGCCTCGTTGTCAATTTTGTATTTGGTGTTTCGTGATTTCAATGACGGCGACCAAAAGGAGAAGCTTGAGGCGGTTGCGCATTTGCTGGTTTACCTTCAGACCGTTTTGGTATTTCAACCCAAAGTGCCACGATTGGTTTGGCAGTTGTTGGCACTGAGTATTTTGCAGGCGTCGATTGCCGCCATTTTCTCATTAGATTTTGATGCAGGACTGTTGTTCCCGATTTATTTTTTGTTGGCGGCGGTCACGATGGTTTTACAGACTGTCTACTGCCAGCGCGAGCGAGTCATACGGGCCAACAAGAGGGTGGGGCGCCAGTCGATCGCTGCGCCCCGATTGACTGCCGAAGCTTCACCAGTGGAAATGAGACAACTGGTTGTCGTGCAAGAGTCGATGCCGAGTGAAATTCGTTTTACCGATAAACGGTTCTTTCAACTTGGGCTCCGGTTGCTGGTTGCGAGTGCGTTTGCAGCGATCGCGTTTTGTGTGTTGCCCCGCTACGTGAATCCATGGTACGGGCCGGAAGTTAATGAGATGGCGACGGCAGGGATGATGACGGCCGTTGACCTAGAGCAACGTGGGAAAGTACGTTTGTCCAAAGGCATTGTGTTCCGAGCTGCTTTTGAAGAAGCCGGAGCGAAGAAGCAGTTGAAGAATCTGGGGACGCCGTATTTTCGAGCCATCGCGTTTTCGAAGATTGAGATCAAAAATGGGCGCACTTCATTTACTGCTCCTTACGATCGTGTCTATAACGAATTGTACCAACGTTTGCCTCCCTACCGCGGTGAGGGGCGGCAGATTCGGCAGGTCATCACGATTGAAAAAACGAGCGATCCGTTGGTCTACGGGGTTATGCCCGTTTTTAGAATCCCACATCAAACTCCTGAAGAACTTTCGTTTTGTCACGAGATTTCTGCTTACACGCGTTGCCGTGAGAAACAAAAAATCAATATGGCGCCGTACCAATACGAAACGGGTACGTTGCTGGATCATCGTGGAAAATTTCTCAAATCGTGGCCTTATGTTTCGAACACGCGAGCGTATTCCAATCAGCCGTTGTCCAGAGATCCGGAGTACCGGTCGTGGCTGGTGAAGATGGATCGTGACCGATATCCGGGGGTGGTCGCCGCAGCAGATCGAATCACTGCGGAATTCGAAGGAAGCAGTCGCTTGGCGTTAGTGCAGAAGATGACGAAGTTTTTTCAACAGTCGGGGCGTTTCCAATACACGCTGGATTTCACAGATGTCACAATGGACAAGCGGATCGATCCGATCGAAGATTTTTTCAGCAATTATCGAGTAGGTCATTGCGAACTGTATGCGGCTGCTTTGACACTGATGTTGCGATCACAGGATATCCCCGCTCGTCTAGTCGTTGGCTTCTGTGGGAGCGAGTACAACTCACTTACGGATAGCTATTTTGTTCGTGGAACCGATGCTCATGCGTGGGTCGAAGTCTATCTGCGTCCTGAAGACTGTACTCGGCAAATGAATTTCGAAGGATCGGCCGGGCCGGGGGGAGCGTGGAGAATTCTAGATCCTACTCCCGTTGGAGTTGCGGCCGATGAAGTTGTCGGGCGAGGCAATGCGATGGAGCTGGCGAGGTCCTATTGGCAGGACTATGTGTTGGGAATGGAGGGTGGCGATGACTTCAGTGGAGCCTCGGGGGGGGCTGACCCGCTGATGAAATTTGTTGAATCACTTGATGTGGTCGGAATGGATCGCAAATTAACACAGGTGTCGCAGGTAGCTCGCGATCCCATGGTACGTTGGATGGTTGTGCTGGGTGTGATCGGGTTGGTGGTGCTTCGACTACTGGTGAAATACCTGTGGCGAGGGATCGGAGGTCGGGTTCGCAGGCCCGGTAAAGGTCTG
>CAZDZX010000323.1:1836-4652 GCA_964510005.1 uncultured Pirellulaceae bacterium | reverse complement strand
CCTAAACGCTTTCCTTTGAACCAGTTTTCAATGAATTTCAACTTTTTTTGCCAAACGCCCTTGAATGTGACGCTTTGTAACGTTACAGTAAGTAACACCGGAAGGACAGGAAAACCAATGGGTAAGCGAAAAGCCAAAACACCGAATCTGAGTTCGCTGGAAAACGCAGCGATGCAGGTTATCTGGAGCCGTGGATCTGCTAACGCGGAAGAAGTGCGAATCGCACTTTCGAAGAAACACGAACTCAAGGACTCCACCGTCAGAACGGTGCTGCGACGCCTGGAGGCGAAAGGGGTACTGACACATACAGTTCAAGGGCGAACCTTTGTGTACGAACCCCAAAAAGATGCCGACAACGTTGCTTCCGACGCGGTGCAACAAATTGCAGATCGCTTCTGTAAAGGGTCACTCTCAAGCCTGCTGCTGGGCATGGCCAGCGATTCGCGAATCTCACCGGATGAACTGCGAAAACTTGCTGACAAGATTGAAAATGCTGACGATCTGCCAGCAGAACCCAAACCTCGGAAGCGACGCAACTCGAACAAAAAATAACACGGGAGATTCGAAATGCTTGAAACCAATGACCTGGCTGCCATCATGCTGGACACGCTTTGCAAGAGCTTTCTGCTGTTCGTGCTTGTACTGCTGCTAATCTTTGCGATGCGACGGTTTTCCAGCAAAGCCAGCAACGTTCATGCTGAGCATCGAGTCTGGCTATTCCTGATTCTGGCGATGCTCGCCCTACCAGTCGTGGCGATCTCGGCACCGAACCTGCAGGTACCTGTCGCGTTGCTTCCAGCAAACGAAGCCCCCTCCCCTTCCGGTGATCAGCAGAACCTACAGCTCGAGGTCAGCGACGACCGAACCGGGAGCGATCACGTTGCTGATACGTCAACGACGGAAATTGAAACTCCATTCAACACGACCCCCGCCCCGAACCCAAGCCTGCTTTCCAACGACCAGGCAAATTCAGAACGGCCTGACTTCGCTGCAACACGCACATCTGTTCTGATACCGGAGCCACTGGCAACCCAATCAAAAGTCGATCCACTAAAAACAGCTTTTACATCGGCATTGGTTCTTTGGCTGGCAGGAACCACGATCCTCGGATTGAGATTTCTGTTCGGCCTCGTTGCCGTACGCAGGATCCTGTGCCGATCATCTGAGGTTTCTTTGCCACGATCGCTTCGCGGGATGACTCCGGGCTCTACTTCCGTTCTTCAAAACAAACTTGTTGAATCGCCTGTTGTCACGGGCTGGTTGAAGCATCAAGTCATTCTTCCGATTTGTTGGAGCTCGTGGTCGCATGAAAAACTTGAAGCTGTCCTTGCTCATGAGTTTGCACACGTCAAGCGGCGCGACGGGTTGGCAAGTCTTGTTTCGGAATTGAACCTTATTCTGAATTGGGTCAATCCAGCGGCATGGATCGCAAAAGCGCAGTTGTCAAAACTGGCGGAACTGGCATGCGATCAGGCCGCCGTCATCTCCACCGGCAGCCGCAAAGAATACGCGCGTCACCTGCTGGAGATTGCTGCACTGAGCCAGTCCGGTCAACCGCAGCCCGGCATTCCGATGGCTTCAGGACGCGAAATCGGACATCGAATCGATCGGATCCTTGATTCAGCCATACCGCTGGCTCGCAAAGTTTCGCGACTGTTTCTGATCGCCTTGTTGCTTATCGGAACTCCATCGCTGTTGGTGGTTGCCGCAATTCAGCCGACCCGCCAAGTCGCTGAAGACAAAGACTCCTTCCAACTCGATATGACAGACCATCAGTGGTATCGAACAGAAAACGGAAAGTCATACTTGCGATTCCGACTGGCAGTGTTGAATCCGGATGGCTCATTTGCAAAAGACGCCAAAGTCAAAGCTCGCTCAAGAGATCCTTTTACCGTCACAGCGAAGGAAAACTATTTTCTGCTTGAGCATGAAATTAAAATGGGCTACCAACCTGGATTGCGTGCTCTGGCGACATCCGCTGACGGAAAACTGATTGGGCATATCTGGAATGGCTCCGACCAAATGACCTCTGATGCCAAAAACGGGCTGACACTCAAGCTGGCCCCATCGCGAACAGTTACGGTGAACGTGACCGACAATGGGCAGCCAGTTGCAGATGCAAAAGTCGGCGCTGATTGGGTTGCAGGATTCGAACAGTTTGCCACGACGGATGAAACTGGCATAGCCAACCTTCAATTTCCAATGGGAACGAAACTCGATCGTCTGGCGGCGAGAACTCGTGATGGGCGGATTGGCGGGTATATGTTTTCCCGAAAGCCTGTTCGCGATCCACTTGCTGATCATCACGAAATTCAGCTTCACAAGTGCCGAAGCCAGGTAATCCGATTCGTGGACCAGAACAATAGACCAGTGCCCAATATTGACTTCGAACTCAACATTGCCGACAAGGAAAACTACAACTTCATTCCCCTTTTTGAGAAGGGTAAGCTGTCAACGGACGAAAACGGCGAAGCAGTTGCAGATTGGTTTCCTGACTGGGAGCACATTCACGCCTACGTTGATGATCTGTCCGACAAATCATGGAGTAAAGTCGAAGATGAAAAGATTGAAGACGGTGTGTTGATCGTTCGACTGGAACAAAACGAAAAGCTGAAGCGAGTCAAAATCACTGGCAAGGTCAACATGCCAGAAGGCTTGCAGCACTGCTTCCTGGTAAGACTGGGTTCATTCGAACACCCCGAAGAAAGCCGAGTTGATTCGTTGGTCGTTCGAACCGATCTTGAGGGGAATTTCACCGCCGAAGTCATGCCTGGTGCGACTTACTGTGCGTATGTGAACGATTTCGAATGGATTTC
>CAZDZX010000323.1:0-1736 GCA_964510005.1 uncultured Pirellulaceae bacterium | reverse complement strand
GGCCGGGCCTTCACCATCGCCAGAACAGGAGAACTCGAGATCAGCGCAACCGAATCGGATTGGCGACCTGAAAAGGAAACAAACGTCAACAAAGGCCAAAAGACGGTGATCACTTTTCACAGAAAGAGCCCCGGAAAACGAACCGTTTCTGGTCAAGTTCTTTCGCCCGAAGGGCAACTCGTCCAGCTAGATGGACTGGAAGTGAAGCTCTATCCAATGGACGGCGAATCTCGCGACGAAACGTCCGCGATCGCATCTGCTGACGGACGGTTTAGCGCACAAATTTCTGCGGCGACAATCGGGGCCATTGTGAAAACTCCTGATGCTCAATTTTTCGGAAAGTTAATCTCAGACAATCCCGAAGCTGGACTGAAAATCAAGCTCGAATCGACAGCGACTTTTGATGGGCAACTGACCGATTCAAATGGGAAACCGCTGGAAGGCAGATGGGTTCGACTGGAGCCCTACTTTGAAAATTCAAAACTCAAAGCCAACTCCCCATACGCTTACTCCGGCGAGTCATTGCAACCTCTCGAAGCAACGACAGATGCAAAAGGTAATTTCTCCCTCTCCGGGGTGCCCTATGGAATGAGACTTACTCTACGCCGACAAAGCATTGCCAATCCGGATAGCGAGCTAGGCATACGCCAGGGCAACCGCTATCTGACTCGCGGCGAAAACCGTCCGCCTGAGATCCTTCGCACAACGTCGCCAGGCTCACCCAATACTGTCGCTTCGACAAAGGAAATTCTTGCCGACAAAATTGCTGATTGTCGTGCGATCGGAATACGATTGCTGGTCATCATCGAAAACGACGAAGAGCCGGTTCGTGAATTCGTTGGCTCAACTTTTTACGACACTGACAAGACTCGTGATTTACTCAGCTATGTCGTCTTGAGAGTCGGTGCCAAGAACGCAAAAACGGATCCTGAACGCAAGGCTCTTTTTGAATCAATGAACTGGACCGTTCCTGAAGCAGGCAAACTTCTGGTCGTCGCAATTGATGGCGCTGGCTCGGAAGTCGACCGTACTGAAGTTGACACAAATTCCGCTTCGGCGACTGCAGCAGCCACTGCATTTGTATCCAAAAACGTTGGTCCGAAGCAGGACGCACTGAAAAAGTACAACGACGCGTTGGCCGAGGCCAAACGAACAGGCAAGAAAGTTTGGATTCGCCTCAGCCAAACACGCTGTGCTCCCTGTTTTCATTTTTCACGGTGGATCGACAAGAACCGTTCTGAGCTGGAACAAGGATTCGTGTTCGTCAAGATTGATGACCTACTGGATGTGAACGCGACGGAAGTCATCAAAAAGCTCCTTGGCGACAAACACTTCGGAATCCCTTACTGTCAAATTCTTGATGCTGACGGAAATTTGGTCATCGATAGTGAAGGTCCGTTGGGCAGCATTGGGCACCCGTCGAATTTCGAAGGCATTAACCACCTGAAAAAAATGCTGAAGAGTCATCCAGGCTTTGATGAAGGTCAGGTCGATTCGCTGGCTCAGGATGCGAGAAACCATTGAGAGACACGTGCTCTGGTTGCCAGATTTCTGAGATATAGCAAGCTTCCATTTTTGGGGCGGGCCGAGGGCAGCAAACCAAAAGGGTTTTCTCATTAAATCCCAGCTTCTCTTCCTGAGAACACCTGAACGGTGCACACTTTAATGTTCAAGCGTGTATAGGCAAGAAAAGGGGACGCAGCTCGAATGGCACTGTCGTGGTTGATTGAACTTTA
>CAZDZX010000322.1:0-4667 GCA_964510005.1 uncultured Pirellulaceae bacterium | reverse complement strand
AAAACGAGGAACGGCACAACTCTGCACGCTCCACCGAAGCTGCCTAAACAACTCCCGACAGCCAATCTTAAACAGCAACTCCGGACAACAACCCGTAAGCTCCCAGCGTCTTGCGGAGGAAATCCAACTCGTCGTCGGTCAGAGGAACCATCGGCAATCGCATTTCGCCGGTGTCGCGACCGAGCTCGGACATCGCTGCTTTCACAGGGCCCGGGTTGGTGGAGATGCCAAGCAAATCGCGGCACAGTGGGAATAGCTTCATGTGCCAGCGCTGAGCTTCAGCGATGTCTCCGCTCTTCCAAGCATTCAGCATTGAGATCATGTCCTGAGGCACGACGTTACCGACCACAGAAACGACGCCTTCGCCGCCCACTGAAAGCAATGGCAAGGTCAAACTGTCGTCACCCGAAAGCAATGTCAGATCCGTCATGCTAAGAACCTGAGAAGCCTGATCCAGTGAACCGGTGGCTTCTTTGACCATCACCATATTGCTAAATTCAGCAATCCGAGCAATCGTTTCGGGCTCGATATTCTTGCCGGTGCGACCGGGGATGTTGTAAATGCAGTGAGGCACAGCTACCGATTCGGAAATCGCTTTGTAGTGCTGAAAGAACCCTTCTTGGGATGGCTTGTTGTAGTAGGGAGCAACCTGCAGCGTCGCATCGGCACCTTCTTTGGCCGCCCATTCTGAAAGGCTGATGGCTTCGTTGGTACTGTTGGAACCCGTACCGGCCATGACTTTGCAGCGACCGTTGACCAACTGAATGGTCTCCGAGATCACACGCTCGTGCTCCCGATGGGTCAGCGTCGGTGACTCGCCCGTAGTGCCGCAAGGAACGATGCAATTCGTTCCGGCTTCGATTTGAAATTCGATCTGCTTTTTGAGCGTTTCAACATCCAGCTTGCCGCCGTCTTTGAACGGCGTCACGATCGCTACAGATAAACCCGCAAAATCAGAGCCTCGACGTGCCATGACAATATCCCGTAAAAGTAATGTGTTTTGATATCAGAATCGTACCAAGAGCCCAGACGCTTTCCAGTGCCAAATAAAGTCTGCCTAGCCGATAAAGTCAATTCTCGCCCGGCGGCGGTTTTGACGTCAGATTCGTTGGCTCCAAGCCCCAAGCACCCACGCGGAGAGCGATTCCTCGTAGCTGATATCGCAGGACTTCAGAAAGCCCACCCCAAAGACTCCGAACTGTTGCCAGTCCAGCGACCTCGATACGCCAACCTCTATACGTTGCACAACGCCTTCATCTCCGAAACGGCTTCTTCCAGACCGACAAAGATCGAACGAGCAATGATGCTGTGACCGATGTTCAATTCTTCCATGCCATCGATTTCCGCAACGGGAACCACGTTCTGGTAGTTCAACCCGTGTCCGGCATGCAGCATCAACTCGTTTTGCAAAACATGCTGAGATGCGTTTTCCAGCACAATCAACTGGTCCAGTTGCTCACGATCGCTAGGCGCATTGGCGTAGGTTCCAGTATGAAGCTCAACGGCCTCAACGCCCAATTTCTTTGAAGTTTCAATCTGAGCAACATCCGGATCGATAAACAGGCTGACAAAAATCCCCGCATCATGCAGACGTGTCACCGCGGCTTGGACTCGATCGTATCCACCCACCACGTCCAGCCCGCCTTCGGTGGTGACTTCTTCACGTTTTTCCGGAACCAAGCAAACTCGATCTGGCTTGAGGTCACAGGCGATCGCCAGCATTTCTGGTTCACAAGCGCACTCAAGATTCAGTTTGACATGCACCGTCTCTTTCAACAGTCGCAGGTCCCGATCCTGAATATGCCGGCGGTCTTCGCGCAGATGAACCGTAATTTGATCCGCTCCAGCCAATTCAGCCTTCATGGCAGCCCACACGGGATCGGGCTCGAAGGTCTGGCGAGCCTGACGAACGGTCGCGACGTGATCAATATTTACACCAAGTTTTGGCATGGGTGGACTCCAGAGGTTTTCAATTCACTAGGACGATACCAAATTCAGACCGTCGTCCACAGAGCCCCATTGTTGTCTGCGGACGTGATTTCAGTTTTCAGCGGTGCCGACCCAACGGCGCCGGACTCCAATTCGGCGACCAACTCTCCAGCAGAGGCCTCCGATTCACAAATCGCAAACATCGTCGGCCCCCACGAACTCTGCCCAACCGCGAACTCTCCGAACGCGCTGACGCGCCGCACGATCTCGATCGCCCAAGCACTCGCATAGGCTCCACCTTGGACTTTACGGTAGTAAAGACCGCTGCGGTATCCAAACTCCGTCGTGGCGCCGGCAAAGGTCTGGAAGTCAGCCCCCACCACGGCAGGCACAATCGACTCGTTCAGCAACCGGATCATGCCCTCGGCTTCTCGCTGGCTGGTCGGTTCAAGGTTCTCAAACGCCGAAACTTCCTCTTGGCCGTGCAGCGGTGGATTCGAATCAGATTCAGGGTCGGGCTGGATCAACACAACTCGCCACGAATCTGGAAAGGCCGTTTGCACATCCAGAGGAGCCAATTTTTTGTCCGATTCGGCAAAACCACGATCGACAAGGAACCCACCGCGGAAGAAACCGTGGCTGCCAATGGCAGATCGCTGGCCTCGATTCATTGCGAATGCCAGCTCCGTCGCCGACGGTACTGCTCCACAAAAAAATTGATGCAATGCTGCGGCAATGCAAAACGAAATTTGCGTTCCCGATCCTAAGCCCTGATGGCGGCCCGTTGGCAGACAAGTCACCGAAACAGGAAGCTGTTCCAGAGGCAGATTTCCAATCTCTGAGGGGGCAAATTTTTCATGCCACCGCGCCACCGCTCGGGTGGCACAATCATCCGCCTGCGCGTTAAACAACAAATTCAATCGATCTGACGGCGACAGCGTCACCACAGTTCGCGGCCCTGCCACCATCAACCCCGCGCCGCCGAATTTGCGCTGCGTCTGATCACCAATCGCAATCAACCCAAAATGAATTCGACTGGGTGCCGATACCGTAATCGTTGATCTTTCTGCGGGTGCATCGGTCATCATCGTGAGTTTGGTTTCCCGCTATTGATGAATTGATCGATCATGGCAAACGCTTCGACTTCTTGAGGTCCGCCTGTTTTACTGACGATCGTCGCCAGCGGTGGCATTTGGCTTTCAATTTCGCCAGCGGGCAGAAAATCGATTCGAGTCGCCAGAATCGCGGCTTCGATAACCGCATGCTTGCCACGATTGAAGCCAAAAAAATCTCGCTGTCGTCCAGTGGCCACGGTTTTACAACGAATGCTCTTGCGCGGATTCGATGCCTCTACAAACGAGACCTCAAATTCGTACCAACGACAGGCGTCGCTAAGAATAAATGCCGATTTATTTTGCTGGGCAGGGCGGTGGTTCGGCGCTTTTCCCAACTGGCCAATCGCCGCCTGAGCAAATAGCAAAACATCGTCGGTGACATGCAACACGCCACAGCCACGCTGCTGCAGATTGGCGAAGGTGGTCGATGTATCCCACGGACGCAATTCGAAACCTTCAGCTAGATCATTCTCCACCCAGGGTCCCATCGGCGAAACATTCATCGTGCCATCGGCATTCGTGGTCGTGACAATCGATTCCAAGATCATACATTTTCTCCCGTAGGAATCGGACTGGCGACACCAATACCTGCCGACACGCAAAAGTTCGCCAACATCGCGTAGCCATGTTCCGTCAAAACGGATTCCGGATGAAATTGGACCCCATGTACATTGTGGACACGATGCTGGACCGCCATCACGGTGCCATCGTCCAATTTCGCGGTCACCTCCAAGCACTCAGGGATCCGACTAACAGGCGCGATCAGTGAATGGTAGCGCCCCACGTAAAAACGTTCGGGCAGATCCTCAAAGATCAGCCCGCCGCTATGCGTCAGTTCATGCTTTCGCCCGTGAACAGGTTGGCCTGAACAAACCACTTCCCCGCCGAAAGCTTCCACAATCGCCTGATGCCCAAGACAAACGCCAAGGATCGGAATCGAGCCAGCAAAATCTTTGACGCAGTCCACCGAGTAACCTGCCTGGGCAGGCGTGCAGGGCCCCGGCGAAATCACAATCGCGTCCGGGTTCAATTGTTTTACTTTGTCGCGACTCAATTGATCGTTGCGCAGCGATTGCGTGTCACAGCCCAACTGACGGAAATACCGGGCAAGGTTGTCGACGAAGCTATCGTAATTATCGATCAATAGAATCAAGATTCGCTCTCTTGAAAAACCGCTCGCAACATCCCTGCGGCCTTGGTCATGGTTTCCTTGTACTCTTTTTCTGGCTGCGATTGACTGACGATGCCACCCCCGACAGGGATTTGCCACCAACCGTTTCCAGCTGTGATTGTGCGAATCAAAATATTCAGGTCAACGTTCCCATCGAAACCAAAATAGCCAATCGAACCGCAGTAGGCTCCCCGAGCGGTCGGTTCCAACTCTGCGATGATCTCCATGGCCCGGACTTTGGGGGCTCCGGTGATGGAACCGCCGGGAAAAACAGCTTTCAGCAGTCCACTGACCCGCCCCGCTTGTTTTGCTTTGTCCGAAAGCTTGCCCTCGACCGCGGATACGAGGTGCATCACGCTTTCGTAGTCTTCAATTTCACAGAACTGAGTCACCTTCACTGAATCGTCGGTACAAATTTTAGAAAGATCATTGCGCATCAAGTCCACGATCAT
>CAZDZX010000321.1:0-4675 GCA_964510005.1 uncultured Pirellulaceae bacterium | reverse complement strand
GGTCTCCGTGGATGGCTCGCACGAAACCCGCCAACATCGCATCTCTCAACGCGGTATCGATTTCTTCGGCGTCGCCATCTAACGGCCATGCCAACACGACGCGAATCCCTTCATCAAAATCGGCCAGCCACTGGGACGCCGACTGAGCATCAAAGCGTCGGACCGTTTCGCCGCAGCCATGGCAAACGGCTTGGGCGATTTGGGCGAACAGCAGACGCATCCGCTGTTCAATCTCGGAGGCCAGCCCCAGCGTCAGGGTCGCCGCAGGGGTGCCGCGCTGAGCCCGAATTGCGACCGCGGGAGGGATACCTGAGAGTTGGTCTGCATCGGCACGATCCAACTGCCGAACGAACTGTCGAGTTTTGACCGAGAGGGCTTCGACGTAGCGACGTTGGCCTTCGGCGTACAGCGTTTCGAACGCCAAGCTGGATTTGCCGCTGCCGCTGAGCCCGCAAATGGCCAACCACTGGCGATGGGCGATTTGCAGATCAATCCCCTTAAGATTGTTCTGTTTGACGTTTTCTAGGCAAATTTTCCCGGCTGGTGACATAGTTAAGTTATCGCACAACAAACCATCGAAAATCAAGCTACACTGGTGAATTCCAAAAATGATTCGTTTGCCATCGATGCCACAATTCAGAAACGATCCTAACAACACCAAAGTGCTGTACCAATGCACTTGCGGTCGGCAAATCGAATTGGCCGAAAGCGAAGGTGGCGTATGCCCTCAGTGCGATCAAGTGATCTCGCCCAAACTGCTGCACCACAACCTGGCGATGTCGATGACGATCTCGACACCGCCCGATTCGGTAGACACCGACGACGCGGGTACGCTTTATTTCGAAGACCAGCAAACTGCCTCTGGCGGTTCTGAGGGTGAACAGAGCGTTATCGAATCGGAGATGAAAGGCCGGACGTTTGGACACTTTAAAATTGTTGACTCGCTAGGGCAGGGCGGCATGGGCCAAGTCTTTCGAGCCCTCGACACTTCGTTGAAACGTTACGTCGCGGTGAAAGTTCTACGGTCAGGACTGTCCGCTTCGACGAACGCCCGCAGCAGTGATTTTGAAATCGAACAGCTGATGCAGGAAGCCATCGCTCAGGCGCGGGTCATCCATCCGAACATCACCACGATTTATTACGTCGGCAAAGAAGACGAAACTCCGTTCCTAGCGATGGAGTTAATCTATGGCCAAAGCATCGCTGAGAAAATCGCCGAAGGCCCGATGGTTTACAGCGAAATCCATTCGATCGCCAGCCAACTGGCCGGAGTCCTGCGGTTCTCCCATGAGCTAGACATTATTCATGGAGACATTAAACCCTCCAACATCATGGTGCAAAGTAACGGCATCGCCAAACTTTCGGACTTTGGATTGGCGCGGCGGGCCTCCAAAAAACAGTCCTCTCCCTTTGGCGGAACGCCCAACTACTTGGCTCCAGAACTGCTCGAAGGCGAACCGTCTTCGATTCAATCAGACATGTACGCGCTCGGCGTGACGCTGTTTGAGATGACCTTCGGTCGACTGCCCGTCAGCGTGTCGGGAGCCAGCATGAAAGAATGGATCGCCTCCCACGAACAGCATCCGGTTTCTTTTCCAATGCCCTGGCCCGAACATCTGGCGGCTGGCTGGCGAACGTTTTTGCAACGCTTGCTCTCTCGCGATCCCGCCACCCGTTTTGATTCGTGGAAAGACGTCGTCGAGGATCTGGAAAAGATCCAACCGGCACCGACACTGCTGGCCAAACGCGTGCCGCGCATCGTGGCGACGCTGATCGACGTCTTTCTAGTGCTATTGCTGCAGTCGCCCATGGAAATCATGGTGCAAGTACCCTTGATCCGGTCATGGCTGGACGAGCACACGTTGACTTACGCGACGCTGCGAGTGGTGGTTGAGTTCGGGGCCATCATTGCATTCACGCTCTTGGTGATGGTCTGGAAACAGTCTCCCGGAAGGAGGCTGATGCAGGTCCGCGTCGTTAACAAGCACGGCCTGAATGTGGTGGGACGAAAAATGGTCGCCCGCAGCGTGCTGAGAATGTTCATCATTTGGGCATCGACCTTTGGCTTGATCTACGGCACCCATTCCCCCCAGCTAACCCAGCTTGGGTTCATTGTGGGAATCTTATTTACCGTGCTCAATTTTGCCTTTCTGCTGTTTCGATCGGACCGCAAAAGTCTCCACGACAAAGTGTTTAGCACGTCCGTGGTAATCGACACCGACTGATCGATTTTCAGTGCCACCGATGCCAGCAGTCTCCTAATCTAGGTGGCCGGATCTTGGTCGCTTTATCTCGGTTGCCACAGTACGGAAATTTCTCTATTTACGGTTGCTAATATTGCCCACCGTGCTGGCAGCCAGATGCTCGACAAAGTTTTGTCGGAAAAGTTCTGGTAATGGGTCAATTTTACTAAACCGGCACAATCCTCAAACTCGATGTACCAAGGACGGAACATCCATTACCCCGGTCAAACGTATCACTGCGTTTTAGTTGGCTGGAAATTATCCAAGGCAGGAAGCCATGCTTACCCGAAAACTTCTGATCGCAGCTGGCGTTTTGGCAGCCACGCTACTGACATGCAGCGAAACAACATATGCACAGAACGATGTGTTGCCGCCGTCCCAGCGCTACGAGCCGCTCAACGTTCAGCAGCCACCTCCATCGGTGCATATTGCACCGGGCAATACCTCGCGCCTCAATGGGAACTCGCTGCGGTCGGGTGAAGACATCGACCTTGTGACATGGCAGCAAGATGCCGTTCCACAAATCCTGTCGGGACAATCGGGTTCGGCCTCGAAAACCGCCGCCCGCCGAACCATTGAACGGTTTGCATCGCAAGTCGATCAAGGCCGCGTGTCTGGCCCTAAGGTCGATCCACGACTGGAATACTCACGTCGCAAAACACAATCAGCGACACCGGGACCGGGCGTGCAACTGAACGTTGCTCCACCGGCAGCGAAGCCTCAACCTAAATCAACTGCATTTTCTGTGAAGCCCGAAGGCGGACAAGCCCGTCCGATGCCACAGCCTGCCGTCGCACAACGTCCTGCAGTTCAAAAACCGGCAAAATTCGACGCCAAAGTCCGACTCGCCTCACAGGAAGTCGACGCCAATCCAACCCGAAGTTCGGCTACTGCGGCAAACACAACCGCCGCGGGATCGCTTCAAGTTGAAACGTTTGGACCGAAATCGATCGGCATCAACAAAGTCGCCACGTTCCGCGTGGACGTGACCAACAACAGCTCGATCTCCGCCAAAGACATTCGCGTTAACATTAACCTGCCACAGTGGGTGGATCTACAGAACATTAACCTGACGACCGGACAACGGGAACTAGCAAACAACCCCGACCAGCCGCGCATGGTGTGGACGATCGGAAACGTTCCTGCTGGAAAAACTCATTCAGCGACGATCACGGCCATTCCAAGCAAAGCTGAAATTTTCAACTTGGATGTTGAATGGACACTGGTTCCACGAACCGGCACGGTCAACATTCAGGTCACAGAGCCAAAACTTGAGATGTACATGTCGGGTCCCAACGATGTTCTCTACGGAGAAATCGCTGAGTACCAAGTAACGATTCGCAACCAAGGAACGGGCACGGCGGAAAACGTAACCGTGATGCTTCCTGAAGAATTCGGCGGCGACCGCGAAGTCATCGGCGACATCGGTGCTGGCAAAGAGATGGTGTTTGACATTGAATTGGCCGCACGCACGGCTGGTAAATTGACTCTCACCACAAGTGCTTCGGCTGACGGAAACATCTCCTCAAGCGTCGAACAGGAAGTCTCCGTTCGTCGAGCCAAACTGGGCATCGACATCACCGGACCGGCTTTCAAATACTCTGGAACATCCGGGGTCTACAAAATCACAGTCAACAACACCGGCGATGCCACAGGCAATGACCTTCGCGTCGCGTTGGCGTTGCCACAGGGTGCCGAGTACGTCGGCGGTGTCACCTCAGTTGAAAAACGAGATGGCTCCGTTGTCTGGCCAATCGGTTCTTTGACTCCAAACCAGACGCGAACATTCGAAGTCGAATGTGTCCTTAACGGTAGCGGCGAAATGCAAGTCGAAACTGGCGTTGTTGGCAAAGGCGATGTTTCTGCTGCGGCAGCCTGCATCACCAGCGTCGAAACGGTAGCTGACCTTGTCTTGAGTGTCCAAGATCCCAAAGGGCCACTGCCAACGGGAGAGGAAACTCGCTACCAGATCACGGTTCAGAACCGCGGTAGCCGTTCGGCGAAACAAGTCGAGTTGCTGATGCAGTTCTCGGACGGCATTGAGCCCAACAAAGCCAGTGGACTTCCCAACAAGATCGTTCCCGGTCAGGTTGTCTTCACACCGATCGACAAAATCGATCCAGGCCAGACGATGACGTTTGAGGTGACAGCTATCGCCAGTAAGCGAGGCACGCACATCTTCCGAGCCTTCCTGTCATGTGAAGAAGCGGATTCTCGTGAAGTCGCCGAAGGAACCACGAAGTTCTTTGGCGAGGACATCGAGTCCAACGAGGAAGTCGAAGCCCAAACGGCCCAGAAACCTCAGCCTTCTTCGGGCGACTTTCGCCGCTAACGCTGGCGAAGCGAAGAGATAAAACAAACACGGCTTCACGGCCGTGTTTTTTTTATGCGCTGACTAATCCCACAAAGAAACGCTGACAAACCAACGGCTT
>CAZDZX010000320.1:0-4680 GCA_964510005.1 uncultured Pirellulaceae bacterium | reverse complement strand
GGTTTATCATTCAGGTAACAAGTTTACCGCTTAGAGTCAGAAACTGGACCTGTCCGACCTGTCCCCGTTTGTTCCCTTCGCATCTGATCGAGCATCGCAACCGCGGCAGCCAACCCTTCCTCGCGTTTATCAAGCAACTTTTGCTTGGCCTGAAGCGACAAACGTGATTGCTTGAAATGATTGAATCGAGTTTGAAAGTGCTCCGCCATTTGCTGCTGGCTCAGGTCGATCGTTCCCACACGGTAGGCAACCTGCCGCACACGCATTTTCTCTCGCAGTGACGTAAGCTTGGACTCATTCGATTGCAGCTTCTCCTCGTCGGCAACCACCTCTTTGGCAAGTTTAGCAATCGCGACCTCCTCTTCAGCAATCATGCGAACCTGAGATTGCAAGTCGGGAAGAATCTCGCCAATTTTCTCTTTCGCTCGTTGAAGTTCGAACTCCAGCGGCACGCTCTGCTTCACCTGCTTCTGGACAGACTTTGCCGTCGTCCTGATCATGCTGGTCAGGTCAGAACCGAAGAACAAGAATCCCATTAGGCACACGGCCAACACAGCCCCAGCCCCATATTTCATTAATCGCAACATCAAAAGGTCTCCTCAAAAAGCGGCCGGAGCCCCGAACATGGCCGAAATGCAAACGATTCAGGGGCTTTGAGGAGATAGTCGGACCCGCTGCAGATATGTTGCAAGGAAATTCGCATTTTTTTCTAACGAAGGCGGCTACTCGAAAATTACTGCCGATCCAATACCTCGGCTCGCAGGTCTTTTAACGCTCGCAGCCACAGCATCCGGACCGCGGATTCACTTCTTTGGAACTTAACGGCAATCTCGGCTTGAGAAAGTCCTCGCAAATTTCGCTGAATGATCACCTCTCGATAATCCTCAGGAAGTGACTCGAGCGCGGCAGCAATGATCGCTTGCTGCTCACGATTGTCCGCAACCACGCTAGGCGTATCACTGTCAGCGGCCAGCATATTCTCTAGCATGACTGAAGACTGCTCGATTGAACGTTGAAGAGAAAGCTCTTTCGCCGGATCACGCATCTGCGTGCCGTCGTACTTTCGGATCTCGTGGCCAATGACGCGTCTAAGAATTGTCCGCAGCCACGCAATTCGCTCAGCAGACGTTTCGCCGCAGAATTTCGATTCGCCTTTCCAAGCTTCCAACAAAGTTTGCTGCAGGATATCCGACGCGTCAAACTTTCGATCCCAGCGACCATCCAACTGAAGCCTCGCCATCAATCGCAGCCAGCCGTGATACTGCCCAAGGTAGTCCCCGCTTTTCCCGCTGTCTAAGTTTTCCGCATGCTTCGATTCAAATGGTTGGTTCATGAGGTGGCAGGCTCCACGGTTGCTTTAGCTCGACACCGGCGTCGAGCGATTCGATAGATAAACTTTGTTTGGATAATCATTCGGCTGCCAGTTTGGGTCGACGAAAAATCATGTTTCGCAATCCCTTCATGACACCCCATAGAAAACTGAAAAACCACGCCGCGACAAAAACCAACCCAACAAAATAGACGCCGCTAAAAACAAGCTTCGCGGATCCAAAATCGTACCAATCGTAGCGACTGCCCGGAGGCAAGCTTCCGCTCTTTGACAACAGGAGCATCGCAGCGATCAGCACGGCGATCCCGATCGGGGTGATGGACAGCAACCCCCATCGCATCCAATTCCCCTGCCAGAGTTCTTTCGTCCAAACGGTAACGAACCCCAGAACCGGCAGGATCAATAAGCAAGCGCCGAATAGCTTGGCGATCCACTCCGGCCCAATACGGCGAAAGTCTCCGCCGATTTCAACCGGCAACTGCAAGACGAGGTAGGGAATCACAAACAACAATGGCAACAGTAAAAACGTTTTCAAACCCCAACGTTTCTGGCTGAGAAATTTCCGAAGAAAGAAAAAGGGAAACACGGCCGCTCCGATGACGATCATCAACATATTGAACACACCTTGAACCATCTCGTGCAGCTCTTTTCGGGACAGATTATTGTCTTCTACCCACGGGAGCGTTTCGAGCATTCGAGGGTCGTTAAAGTTCGCCAAAGAGAAGTCGACCGGTGTCGCAGCCGTTTGTGAAATTCGTTGACGGACCTCTTGGTTGTCGCCCATGTAGTCATCTTCGCTCGCAACAACACGCAGGCTAGTTCCAACGACTCGCACATTATTACTAACTGTGGCCCGACTTTCACGAGATGCTCGAAAATAGAGAATGCGCGGCAGTGAAGAGTGTAAGTTTGAGGCATCCGGCTTGCCAGCGCTTAGCAAACTTTCAACATACGCACCGGGTGGCGATTGAATATTCCACAAGACATCAAAGGTCTTCAGGTCGATCAGTTTGAGTTGGTTGTACTCGCCGTCACGCCTGTCCTGGCCTTCGCTAGTGGTTAGTTGAAACAGAGAAGGATCCGATTCGACAACTGACAGTCGGGGAGAACTGGCCGGCACAGGTGTTCTCCTGATTTCTTTATTACTGACCAAGTCGATCGCGACCAGATCTGCACCATCATGGAAAACGACATCCGTTCGTCCATCACCGTTGGCATCTGCAATCAGAAAAGAATCTGCGGGGACACCAAGTCGACCGAGCGTCATAGGAAACTCAATTCGCTGCACGACAGGGGCGCGAGGAAGCTTAATTCGATGTACGACGGTGGTCTCGGCGTCGCCCACGTTAAGGACGACCAGTTCGAGATTCTTGGTGCTTTTGTCCCGCAGGCAAACACCGGTATAGCACGCTTCTCCAGCACTTACGGCGAAAGGGATTCCATGTCGGAGGCCCAGAGGCCCTCCTCTAGACCAATGGTGAACGACAAACTGACCACGGGCAACCAAGGTCGATACCTCGTGCCCATTTTGGAGATCAGAGAAACGGATTCGCGCAGAGCCATCGTCGACTGGCGTGGCAGTGACCAGTTGCTTTCGTTTGTCAGATCCAATGGGCATGATCCCTGATCGCGCCAAAACCCCGAAGGCAGGCATATCCGCACCCGTTGAGACAATGGCAGACTGCCTCCACAGCTGATTACCCGAGCGGCCATTAAGTGCGGCCACCCCCTCTGCTCCATTGGCATCAAAGCACGGGCACAAAACATCTGGACTTCCATCCTGATCAACATCGGCGATACGAACTGAACCATTCTCTGGCTTATAGGGGAAACTCGTCAGCCCCAACGATTCTGTGGTCCAAAGTTCGCTCCCCGATCGACCGTCGAGGCACTCGACACGAAGACGATAACTGTCCCAGCTCCGATCTGGCAAACCACCAAGCCACACCACGTCTTTTACGCCGTCCCCATTCATGTCCTCACAACGGGCGGAGAAATTCGAGAGCGATTTCGTCAACTGTTTTTGCCAGACCAACTGCCCCGTCCGGCCACTGATCAATTTCAACCACGGCTGCTTCCCGAAGCCGTCGTCCACAGCTTCGGTCTCCAGAAAATCCCTGACTTCATCTCCATCAATGTCACCGTCCAGCATTTTGATTCGATGATTTAACTGCGGTCGAAAGGACCACTGCCCAAGCCGCTTGCCTGTCGCTCCTGAGATTGTCTGCCACGTTCGCAGTCGCCTTTTCTTGGTCAGGAGATCTCGCACCCCATCGCGATCGACATCGTCAATTCGCAAGTACTGCCCGTTCATAAGTGTTTGCTCGCGGCCACCGTTGGATTTGATGGAAAGCAGTTGCCCAGAGTCATTAATGGCACTGCGACTCCTTGGCTTGATCAGAAACAAGTCTAGCTTACCGTCACCATCACCATCGGCTTGCAGGGGGTACTCCAGTTCGTCTCCAACATTGGTGACCTCGCCAGTGCCCGTGGAAAGAAGTACCGTGCTCTGTCGTTCTCGGTTCGTTGCCGATGAGCGCCTAGTTGCCACAACGAGACGCGGATGTCCATCAGAGCCAAACCCAAGAAAGAACGGTCGCTCCAATTCGAACCCGTTGCTCCTGCCTTCAAACATCGGCACCTTGCTCTTAGTGCTGCGAATACGTTTCCCAGACGCTGCTGATAAGATGTCGACATAGACAGAAGCGCCAGACGCATTAAAGTCTCGCCCGACCATTGTTGAGACAACATAAACGTCGTCTATGAAATCGGCATCGGCATCGGGACCGGTTAACAATCGATGCACTTGGCGATCCCGACAGCGAATTTTCGCTACATCAGACTTGTTCCAGAGTGGCTCTCCGGTCTTGGCGTCCAGAACTTGCAGCGAACCTTGGCGAGAGGCACCTGAACTCAGGTCATTCTCCAAATCGGCTCCGTCAGCAATCAAGATCTCCGGCACCGTATCACCCGACAAGTCGGCCAACAGTGGCCAATCCGGTTGGGTGCCGGTCCAATTCAAATCGCAAGCGGCATCGAAACGCCATTGCTCCTGCCCCGTTTCAAGTGATCGCATCGAAAACCGAGTCATCGGTTTAGTCTTCGTATTTGAATTCGGGATCGAAACAATCTCACACAGCAAAACACCGATCGGCTTCTCTTGTCCTAAAGCCGCCTTACCTAAAACACCTCGACCTAAAGCTGCCGGTATTAATTTCGGCTCGATCGCAGGAGCAAATCCCAATTCCAGCGACTCGCCTTGATTGAAGTCCGTGGCCTCGCCCGTCTTCGCGTCACAAACCATCAGCTTCGACCCACACACCAACAGCAAGAACTCGTCGCTACCTTTC
>CAZDZX010000319.1:0-4697 GCA_964510005.1 uncultured Pirellulaceae bacterium | reverse complement strand
ATCTAATGGAAGATAGGTATCGATGGGATAAACCGTAGAGCCGGCGACCAAGCCCCTGTTTGAGAGTTGTAAGAAAAATCACGACAAAAAATGGCTTATCTTGGATCACTTGGGGAAAACCTGTTTATTTTCCCCCACTGTTTGTGCATCCGCACTCATTTCTGTAGATTATCTTGGCTTGCTGAACAGTTCCATACTGTCCATCAACCCCCCCTTGTTTCACATCATGATCTTTTTGGGCCTCCCCTATGTCCATTTACCCTTCTGCGGCTCTGCGCCGTTTCTCAGCCAATTGTCTTTTGGCGCTCGTTGGAGTTTTCCTGTTTGGCCTTTCCGCATCCGGTCAAACCGTGCTGGAAGTCGATTTCAACAATCGGAATGCTTCTCAATACACCGAAGACAATGTTGAACAGGACTTTGGCGATGTCCGTTTCACCAACGGCGTCGACGAAGGCTGGACACGGATCGTAACCGGCAACCAAGCCTTCGGCGGCTCGGGAGGGGCCTTGCGAGTGCTCTACCCTGAGGGTGGAGACGGACCACGCGGCGGCGGCGCTCAGTGGATTGCTGAATTCGATGGCGTGGAAGAAGCGTATCTGGAATATAAAGTCAAATTCGCTCCTGGCTTCGATTTCGTTCGAGGCGGAAAACTTCCGGGACTTGCTGGCGGATCTGCTCCTAGCGGTAGTGCTCCTGCCGATGGAGTTCGCGGTTGGAGCGGACGATTGATGTGGCGACAGCGATTTACAGGCGAGCCAGGCCAGCCTGAACAGCGCACTTCTTCGATGATCTCTTACGCCAAGCACCTTCATTCAGGATTCGATCAGGACGGGCGTCAAGAAGACGAAGAATTTTGGGTCGAAGCCGACGGTAGCGAGACGACAGTTGTCCCCGATGTCTGGTATTCGCTTCGCCAGCGCGTTGTGATGAACACACCAGGTCAGCGAGACGGCATTCTGCAGCTTTGGATCGATGGTCGGTTGGTTCTGAGTCAGGATAACCTTCAGTATCGCGACGTACCCGATTTGAAAATCGACCGGATGTTTTTCAGTACATTTTTCGGCGGCGGTTTCATCTGGCGTTCCAGCAAGGATGAGTTCGTCTTCTTTGATGATTTCAAAGTCACCATTCCTCAAGAAATTCGAGTCCCTGAAGATGCTTCTTCGCCTGGGGCAGCGTTGGCGGCTTCCAATCCGGGAGACACCATTTTGCTAGGTTCTGCCGACTGGTTCGCGAACCTTAACATCACCCATCCATTGACCCTTCGTGGTCGCAGCAACGCCCGTTTGATGGCCGCTCGAGGCGATCGTCAGATCATTCAGGTTGCTTCTGACGGCGTGAACATTGAATCTCTGAGATTTTCTCGGGGAGTTACGGGTGTCGATGCGATGCCCAGTGCCAGCCGCCTACGAATCATCGATTGTGATTTCCGAGATAATTTTGGCGATGCGATTCGAGCCACCAACAGTCGTGATGTTTCGATTATCAATACCGATGTCGTCAACAACGAAGGCCGCGGTATTTTCCTAGATGGTGTCGACGTGTTCTACATTGGAAATTGCGTTTCCAGCAATAACGGCGGAGCAGGTTTTGAACTGTTCTCCGACAATGGCTTTGTGGAAAATTCGACGGCGGCCAACAACAGTGCCGGTGCCGGGTTCTTCTTGATTGGATCCAACACTGGATTGGTCCGCAACGTCGCAGAAAACAATCGAGGCATGGGGTTCTTGATGGTCAACAGTCCGAACATCGGATTCACTGACAATCGAGCCACTGGGAATTCGAGCTTCGGCGTACTGGCTTATGCGGTTGATAATTCGTCGATCGCCCGGAACCAAATCGAGCTGAATGACGCAGTGGGTTTGATCTTGGACAATTCGGAAGGAACCACCGTTCGGGAGAATCGCATTTTCGACAACACTGGCATTGGAGCTTTCTTTTCACAGACAACATCTGGCAACACTGCTGATGGCAATGTGTACGGACGGAATGCTTTCTCGTTGGGTCTGATCGACGAAGGAAACAACACCGTCGACGAGTAAGGCTTGCAGGGCAGCCAATGGGTTGTCAAGCAAGGCGCAGTTGATGTCGCAAGACGTTAGCATCATGAACTGTTCAGTCCAGCAACAGTTGTGACGCAAAAAAGCCTCGGGTTTTGGCCCGAGGCTTTTTTATTTGTGCTCTGAGAGACAGGGTTGCCGTTATCGTTTCACGCGGGCGCTGTCGCCTGCCATCAATGCTTCGACTTCTGACACGGAGGCCATGGTCGTATCACCGGCGGTTGTCATCGCGAGAGCACCGTGGGCGGCTCCGTATTCGACGGCCTGTTTGGCGTCGCCGGTGGTCAAGAAGCCGTAGATCAGGCCGCTGGCGAAGCTGTCGCCGCCGCCAACGCGATCAAAGATCTCCAGTTTCTCTCGATGGTTGGCTTCGTGGAGTTCGCCGTCGTGCCAGCACAAGGCACCCCAGTCGTTGATCGTGGCGGTGTGAACGGTTCGCAGTGTTGTCGCAATCGCCTGAAAGTTTGGAAACTGACTGGTCGCTTGCTCGATCATCTTGCGATAGCCTTCCAGAGGCAATTCTTTCATTTGATCGCCAAGGCCTTCGACTTCCAATCCTAGGCAGGCCGTGAAGTCCTCTTCGTTTCCGATCATGACGTCGACGAACGGGGCCAATTCGCGATTCACTTTCTGGCAGGCTGCTTTGCCGCCAAAGTCCTTCCACAGCGAGCTACGGAAGTTCAGGTCGTAAGAAGTGATCGTGCCATGTTTCTTGGCCGATTGCAGGGCTTCGGCGATGACGCCGGGCGTGGTCGCAGAAAGTGCTCCGTAGATGCCACCAGTGTGAAACCAGCGAACTCCAAGATCACCAAAAATATGGTCCCAGTCAATGTCGCCAGCTTTGAGTTGTGACGCTGCTGTGTATCCACGATCGGACGTCCCCAACGCGGCTCGCACGCCGTGGCCTCGCTCAGTGAAATTCAGGCCGTTGCGACTGGCTCGGCCGATACCGTCAAACGGGGTCCACTTGCAGTGGTCCATGTTGACGCCGCCGGTCAGAATCAAATTCTCCAACAATCGGCCGACTTCGTTGTCTGCAAAGGCCGATACCAAAGCCGCTCGCTGGCCGAAACAACGTCGCAAGCCTCTGGCCACGTTGTACTCACCGCCGCCCTCCCAGACTTCGAATCGGCGTGCTGTGCGAACCCGGCCGTTGCCGGGATCAAGGCGAACCATGACTTCGCCAAGGGAGAGGATGTCATACTGGCAGCTTTCGGATGACTTGATTTTCATTGGCGTTCGCACTCTGTAGTCGGATTTTGAATGGATAATGGAAGCACGGATTTTAGTCAAAATTTATGGGAGTTAAAGAACCGTTGATGCCAAGCAGGGCAGGTTCGGGCTGAACAAGGCAACTCGATTCGGCCCGTTAATCACGATATTCGCTATATCTTTACTGGGGGGTCCGAATGATGGGGTTAATCGCGATGTTCCAGTCCTTGAAACTTGACCCGGTTCGCTCAGTTTTCTCCATCAGGCCAGTCGTTACGACGAAGAACAATCCTGCGGGCTGTGCTGCCGAATGATCGGTGTAACCACAGGCGGTTCACGTTTCCAGCGAGGGGCGTGATTGGAATCTGTTTGCCAAACGGAAACGTGCGGCAAAGCGGATGTTTGTTCGCGATCAACTTCTCAAGGATGAGTCATGGATCGAAAATTGCTTTCACTATTGATGCTTGCGGCTGGTTTGGGATTAGTATTCCCCGACGAAACGAACGCCCAAGATGGCTGGCGCCGATTCGTGCCTCAAGGTCGACTTATTCAGCGTTTGCGGGATGACCTCAACGATGGGCGGCCTCTAGTGAACAATCCGTTTGCTGACAGCACTCCCGCTGCAGCCTCCAAGCGGACCGCTGCCAATACTCGACCCACACCGACAACGGCGCGGAAACCAACACCGGCACCGGGATCTAGTAGCAAAGCCCCGAGCTTGGCAGCGAAAACCAATCCGTCAAAAAACAAGGCGATCGGTTCAGGCGTCCACAGCCAAAACAGCAACCGACAAGTGTCTGCTAAATCGGCGTCGGGTTCGGCCAAAAAGGGACCGGCAACGAACAACGCCAAAGGATTCGGCATGACGATTGTTGAGCACAACGAGCAGTTCTTCGTTGGGCAGGTGGTTCCCGGTGGCAACGCTGCTAAAGCCGGCATTCGCAAGAACGATGTCATCACAGCGATTGGCGGTGCCAAGATGCTCACACTGGATGAGCTTGATGCGATCGCCAAAGCGATGAGCGGTGGAGATCAGGTTGAGTTCACGATGGGGCGTAGCGGCAAGAAGGAAAAAATGCTGGTTCAGTTTGGCGATTTGCCGCCTGTTGATGAAAGCAAATTGACTTCCGCACCGGCTCGAAATCCTGCCGGCGGTAGCGGTAGCGGCACGACATCAAGATCGGGATCTGGATTGCAATCCGTGCTCGATCTGCCTTCTCAAAGTGCTCCGCCAGCCCGCAACCTGAAAATCCAATCCCTACAGGATTTTGATCTGCCACCGCTGAATAAGTAGATCGCGGTAAATGAACCGGGTCGATCCGGAATCAAACGAGAAAAGCCCGAACGATCGTTCGGGCTTTTTTTATGGGTGATTAGAAAAACTCAGTCAGTGATTAGGCGTCCACGTCGTCAGGATTGCGGACT
>CAZDZX010000318.1:0-4708 GCA_964510005.1 uncultured Pirellulaceae bacterium | reverse complement strand
TGCGCAGGGATTCACGTTTATTGGCGTTCATTCGCGGTTCCCCTGACGAACATGGCTGTCGAAAGGAACCGCAGCAGAAAACTTGACCCAATGGCCGATCGCTAACTAAGGCCAGTGAGGCCAGTGAGAACCGGCCCTACACGCGACCTCGACCTGCTCACGCCGGTTAGAACAGGCGGTTGTATCCGTTCAACGCGGCAACCCGATAGGCCTCCGCCATGGTCGGATAATTGAAGGTCGAGTCGAGAAAATAATTCAACGAATTGGCTCCACCCGACTGATACATAATCGCTTGGCCAATATGAATGATCTCCGAAGCGTTGGGGCCAAAGCAATGCACCCCAAGAACTTCCAACGTTTCTCGATGGAACAAAATCTTCAACATCCCCACCTCCTGCCCGATGATTTGAGCGCGAGCCAAATATTTGAAGTTTGAATTACCAACCTCGTAGGGAACTTTCTCTTCCGTGAGTTCCTTTTCCGTCTTGCCGATACAACTGATCTCGGGACTGGTGTAAATTCCCGCTGGAATCTCTTTGGCAATGCGTTGATCTTTTTCAGTCGCTTCGCCAAGGATCTGCTTGCCCGCACTGCGGCCTTGGGTGTAAGCCGCCGATGCCAACGATGGAAATCCAATCACATCTCCAACCGCGAACACGTTCGGCACGGAAGTTTGAAATTGCTCGTTGACGGCAATGTAACCGCGACTGTCAGGTTCGATCCCGATGTTTTCCAACCCCAGACGATCGCTGTTTCCGGTTCGGCCGGCAGCCCACAACAAAGCATCAGATTTCAATTGCTTGCCACTTTTCAAATGCGTAACCACGCCATCGTCAACCGCTTCGATGCGCTCGTAGGATTCGTTATGCCGAATAACGACACCCCGCTCGCGCATGTGATAGCTGAGGGCGTCGGTAATTTCGTCGTCCAGAAAATCCAGTAAGCCTTCACGTGAATTGATCAGGTTAATTTTGATGGACAGGTTCCGGAACATCGACGCGTATTCGCAGCCGATCACTCCGGCTCCGTAGATGGTCAACGATTGAGGTTTATGGTCGAGCGACAAGATGGTGTCACTGTCAAAAATCCGGGCATGATCAAAATCAACACCCGGCGGATGGTAGGGCCGAGCCCCCACGGCAACCACCACGTG
Organism: uncultured Pirellulaceae bacterium; assembly: GCA_964510005.1. Lineage (GTDB taxonomy): Bacteria > Planctomycetota > Planctomycetia > Pirellulales > Pirellulaceae > Mariniblastus. Next base: position 3,555 of record CAZDZX010000318.1, on the reverse strand, counting down.
GCCGGTTTCGATCGAGGGGCCATCATCGATCTGGATCAGGTTAGGATTTACAAAACGAGCATGTCCCGAGATGACTTCCACATTGTTGCGACCGTAGAAGGTCTTGCGCATCGACTCTTGTTGCGCACTGACTTGGGCTGCAGATGCGGTCAGTTGGGCGATCGTCGGATCGGCTTTGACGCCGCAATCAGCCAGCAGAGGATTATTGAGAGATTCGGTCAGCCGAAAAATCGCAAACCGCAGGGCCTTGCTGGGAATGGTCCCCCAGTGCGTGCAGCCACCGCCGATTTTTTCATATCGTTCGATCAGAATGACCTTCTTTCCCTGCTTGGAAAGTTGCATTGCGGCTCCTTCGCCGCCAGGTCCTGATCCAATTACAACAACGTCCGTTTTCTTGTCAGCCATCAGTTTTCCAGTTGTAAACTCTGCCAGAGGCCATGTTTTATACTTAGAACCCAATGGCTGCAATTCGAGGTACCCGCCAGCGGGGAGAAAACAGGGGAGCAAATGGGCTTGCAAAGTCGATCTTTGAAAAAGTGACCCGTCTGTAGATCTCTCAGGCTGATTTTGTCTCAGAGGGACAAGAGTCAATGTTGGTTCCGTTCGCCGAGCAATGTTTGTAGTACCGCCTTTTAGGCGGAATGCGGGGTGAATCGTCCGCAGGATCGATTCCGGCCTGCTTGCATCGCTGGCGTCCCTCCGGGACATTTGAAGGCCACTTCGTGCCGACAATCTAAAGCAAGTGCCAGAAGCCGAGCAGTGGCGCATAACCTCAACGAGGTTAAATCAATAGCCCAGGGTTCTTGAACCCCGGGTACCCGGTCTTGAAAAGTTGGCGAAACCCCAACGGGGTTTGATCCAATCCCGTTGGGATTGAGAATCACTCCGCATTCCGGCTGAAGCCGGTACGACGAACATATTTCTCAATTCAGAAAAAAGTCACCGACTGAATCGCTGGGCCGTGAGAAATTCGATGGCCGGATCCACGTTGCCGTCGAGCAACTCGACGATGCGATTGCCAATCACAGGCGCGAACTTGAAACCGTGTCCCGATAGCCCCGCGGCAAAGGCGACGTTGCCATGCTGGGGATGAACATCCACCACAAAGTGCCCATCAGAACTGTTGGTGTACATGCAGGCCGCATGATGAACCAAGCGATGGCGATTATGAATAAAGTAACGATCCAAAAAAGCTTCCGCACGCTGCAAGTCATCTTTGTCGACGGATCGGTCCATCTCGGCCGCCGTTGTGGAATGGCCACCGGTATGACGACAGACCTTCATCCCCATCGAATCGAGTTCCGGCACACAGTAAAACTGCTCGCCATCGTCCTGTTCAAAAAAGACGACCGGAAAATCGTTGACGAACTTTTGCTCGACGCGATCGATCTGGTACCAACTCTGCTGCTTGGCCACGACTTGCAATGACATTTCGACGCCGTCCAGCAATTCAGGAGCCCAAGCGCCACCGCAAATGGCCAGTCGCTGACCGGCAAAGGTGCCCTTATCGGTTATGACTTGAGCGATTTCATTTTCCACCGCCCATGACTCGACGCGGCATTCGGTTTGTAGAACCGCCCCATGTTTTTTAGCTTGGGCCAGATGGGCCGCCACACAATGCTCGACTCTCAGAAAGCCGGCTTCCGGTTCGAACAGGCCAACGTGATGAGAATCGATCTTGAGCAACGGCAATCGCTGCATGATCTGATCGGGCGAAAACGTCTCCAGTTGCAGCCCAAATTCAGCGGCGCTTTTCTGCACGCCGGTAATGACTTCGCTATCGGGTTTGCCGACCTGCAAGACTCCAGTCGATTCGAACAAAGGCTTGATCTCGGGCCGCGTGCGATGACGCTTGTTCAAATAATCCCATCGCTCAAACGCTTCTTCAGCCAATGGCACGTAGTTCGGATGTTCGAAGTACGCTTTGCGGATGACGCGCGTTTGGCCATGCGAACTGCCTTTGGTGTGGACCGGACCGAATTGCTCAATGCCCAGAACGCTCCAGCCTTTCATGGCAGCCTGATGCAGCACCGCGCTGCCCATTCCGCCACAGCCAATCACAATCAGATCGTAAGTCATAACACCGCTTAAAAAATCAGTTGGGGCTCGGACTGACAATCGCAGCCGATCCAAAAAATTCTAATAGTTCGGTGTGGGTGGGCGATAGTGCTCGAACTCGATCGTCTTGAACCAAGCAATGGTTTTTTCCAGACCTTCGCGAAGCGGAATTTTAGGTTCCCAATCCAGATGCTTTTTCGCCAACGCAATATCGGGCTGACGACGAGTCGGATCGTCGGGTGGAAGCGGCTGATAGACGAGTTTTGATTTGCCGCCCACCAATTCAAGGATCATTTCTGCCAGTTCCTTGATCGTGTACTCTCCCTGATTGCCCATATTGATGGGGCCTACCAGATCGTCCGGAGCATCCATCAAGCGAAGAAAACCTTCCACCAAATCGTCTCGATAGCAAAACGAACGCGTCTGAGAGCCATCGCCAAAGATGGTGATATCGTCTCCGCTAAGGGCTTGGCGGATAAAGTTGCTGACAACTCTGCCGTCGAACGGATGCATCCGAGGCCCGTAGGTATTAAAAATTCGGCAAACGCGAATGTTGGTTTTATGCATCCGGTGATAATCGAAGAACAGCGTCTCTGCAGCACGCTTGCCTTCGTCATAACAGGCCCGTGGGCCGATCGGATTCACAGCTCCCCGATAAGATTCGGGTTGGGGATGAACTTCCGGATCACCGTAGACTTCGCTGGTAGAAGCCTGAAAAATTTTCGCGCCACAGCGTTTGGCCATTCCCAACAGATTGATCGAACCCTGCACGCTGATCTTCAAGGTCTTGATGGGATTGTATTGGTAGTGTCCCGGAGCCGCCGGACAGGCAAGGTTATAGATCTCGTCGACTTCCAACAGAATCGGAGACACGATGTCGTGCCGAATCAATTCAAAATTGGATTTCTCCAGCAGGTGGGAGACGTTGGCTTTTTGGCTGGTGAAAAAGTTATCCAAGCAGATCACGTCGTGCCCTTGATCGACCAAGCGCTCACACAAATGAGAACCCAGAAAACCGGCTCCTCCGGCGACAACAATTCGTTTTACTAAAGGCATGACGTTGAGATTTCAATCCATGGAGGAGGGGTTGGCTAATGTAAGCGGCAGTTTAGTTACCAATCCGCTGTATCACCATGCCTTTTGGACGCACCCCTTCGCGACATCCAAGTTCCGGCCTCTGAAACCGCGCAATCGGATCAACCTGTCGAAATTGATCGTCTCGAACAAATTCTGGGGTCGGAATCCCAGAGCAGGGGCGGTCCGCCCCCCAAATTGCCCCTAACTGACCAGTGACTGCAAATCTGCAGGTTCGATCTGCTTTTTCTTGTTCGCGTTTTTCGTGATCGTGAGCGAGACGCTATCGTCGTCGCCGCTGAGCATTTTTGCAAAACGCTCGATCGTCATGAACTTCTTTGTCTTCAACGCAGAAATCACTTTCTGAATTTCGCCAATGCTACTGTGTGCCGTCAGGCCATTTCGCAAACGGTTATTGAAGTC
>CAZDZX010000317.1:0-4721 GCA_964510005.1 uncultured Pirellulaceae bacterium | reverse complement strand
AAGGCACGAAACCAGCAGTGGTCCGTTCCTTAACTCGTATGATGTGGAAGCCATCCCGAGTTTCGATTACATCACTCAAACGATTCAAAGGCAGTTCGAAAATGGCTTTGTCCAGTTCCTTGAGAACCAAGGCCCCTTTGCCGGTCCAGTCATGCTGGCCGCCTTCATCTGCGCGAAAACCGTGTGAGCTCTTTTTGGCGACAGCTTCGAAGTTGGCTCCGTATACCAACTGGTTGCCCAATTCAACAATTTGACGTCGCGCTTCCTCTCGTGAGCCGGCGCGATCAAACCGGACCATTACCTGCTCCCACTTGGATTTGGCTTTGCGAGCGTACTTCTCACGGTCCTCTGTGTATTTTTCCATCATTTCATGATGAGTCACGGCCAAGCCGCTGGTGATTTCTTCACTCAAGAAACTGCGCGCCAACTGATCTCTTGCCCAAGCATCACGCTCCAGCTTCAATGACGTTCCTTGAACGCGCAAGTTCGCATCAAAGGCAACCGCATCCGCGACTCCCGAAGATTCAATCAAACCCGGCAGCACTTTTTCGTCGTAGATCGATCCGGCATGAGCCAAGAACTGATCCAGATCAGCTTCCTCAGGAAGATTCCCAAGAGCATCCACGTACAGCAACTTTTGATCGATGTACTTGTCGACCAGTCGTTTCAATAGGATCTTCCTTTGCTTCGCTTTGACTTCCGGCGGAGCTCCGGGAAGGTGTTTTTCGATGATCTGATTGGCTTCGAATAGCATGTCGCCGACAAATAGAGGCTCGCCGCCGATGATCGCAACGACGCGAGAGTTCTCAAACGCTCCGGCAGGCTCGGGCTGTTTTTTCTCTGAAGATCCTGATCCTGCCGCGGGCTTGGTGGCGCTACCGGCTGGGGTCACGTTACTGTTGGCTTGGCGGATGATCGAGCGACTGTCGCCCCAAGCGACCGATTCGCCTTGTTTTGGAGTCGAACCTTGTTTGGATGATGATCCCTGAGAGTTCGAGCTGGGGGCAACATCGGACTTCGACGCCGATCCTTCAAAGGAATTTGTTTTTTGCGACGATCCCGTAGGTGACGTGGCGGGGGAAACCGGTGAATTTCGCCTTGAGCTATCGCTTTGCGCGCTGCATTGGGAAATCGTCACGGTAGTACAGCCGGCGATCAGAAAAACAAAAACCAGATTTCTTAGGGACATGAAACCTTCACCATCACGGAAAACTTTGCAGAGCCCTCATTGGTGGCGTTTTCGAAATTTGCACGAAACAAAAATCGGAGCGCGCCTATCAACAGGTCGCGCGAGGCTACAGAGGGGTCATGTCGGCTGCAATAGCGATTTAACCAGTGATAGCAGTTTGCCAGGAGCGATCTTGCCGTCCTTCAGCGTCACCATGGCGGTATTGTCATCGATAATGCGAATCATCGGTCGAAGCTCGGACAGCCGCTTGGCCCGTCCACGGTCACCGTACTGAAAAATCAGATACTTATCCCGCAAGCGAATCGAATCGATTTGCCAAACCGCGGCCAGTAGTTTGACTTCCGACGACGTTAGCAGTCGCTTGACGGGTTTCGGGATCGGCCCAAAGCGGTCTTTGAGTTCCTCCTGGACTTCCCCGATGTGATCGAATTGCTCCAAACGGGTCAAGCGCCGGTACAGGTCCAGCTTCTGGCGGCGATCGGGCACGTATTCGTCGGGAATGAAAGCTTCGACCGGCAAATCGATATCCACATGAATCGAGATCTTTTGCGGAAGCGACTTCAACAGTCGAACGGCTTTCTCCAGCAGTTGGCAATACATTTCGTAGCCGACCGCCGCGATGTGTCCGGACTGCTGCGTCCCCAGCAGGTTGCCGGCCCCGCGAATTTCGAGGTCTCGCATCGAAATCTGGAACCCAGCTCCCATCTGAGAAAACGTCTCGATCGCTTGCAGTCGTTTGGCTGCAGTTGGATTGAGGTGCTTATGCGGTTGCAGCAACAGGTAGCAGTAAGCCTGATGGTGATGCCGTCCCACACGCCCGCGAAGCTGATGCAAATCCGACAGCCCATATCGATCGGCTTCGTCGATAAAGATCGTGTTGGCGTTGGGGATATCTAAGCCGCTTTCGACGATCGTTGTTGCCAACAAGATGTCGAACTTGCCAGCAATGAAATCGCTCATCACCCGTTCGAGATCATGTTCATGCATCTGCCCGTGACCGATTTCGATCGAAGCCTGCGGAACGATCGATTGAATTTTCTCCTTCAAGATATGAATGTCTTTGACACGGTTGTGAACAAAGTAAACTTGGCCATCGCGGCCCAGTTCACGCAGGATGGCAGTTCGAATGACTTCGTCACTGAAGCGAGTGACGCGCGTTTCGACCGGGATCCGGTCCTGAGGGGCCGTTTCCAGATTCGAAATGTTCCTTACGCCCACCAGCGACATGTGCAGCGTGCGCGGAATCGGAGTCGCCGACATCGCCAAAATGTTGACCGTGGAACGGAGGTTCTTAAGTCGCTCTTTATGTTTGACGCCGAAACGCTGCTCTTCATCGATGATGACCAGCCCAAGGTTGTTGAACTGGACGTCCTTGGAAACCAATCGATGGGTGCCGATCGCGATATCGGCTTTTCCAGATTTCAGTTTGGCAGTGTTCTCTCTAAGTTCTTGGCTGGTGCAGAAACGGGAAAGCTTGACGATCTCCAGCGGGAATTCAGCCATGCGAGAGCGAAACGATTTATAGTGCTGCTCCGCCAGAACCGTTGTCGGAACAAGCATCGCGACTTGGTATCCATTTTCGACTGCCTTGAACGCGGCTCTCATCGAGACTTCGGTTTTGCCGAACCCGACGTCGCCGCACAACAGGCGGTCCATCGGTTCGGAGCTTTCGAGGTCTTCCTTGATGGCCGCGATCGCGGTCAGTTGATCCGGCGTTTCGTGATAGGGAAACGATTGCTCAAACTCGTTCTGCCACGTCGTTTCCATCCGCATGGCAATTCCACTGCGGCCTTGGCGTTTGGCTTGCAGGTCGATCATTTCAGACGCCATGTCTGTGATCGCTGCTTCCACGGATGCTTTTCGCTTCTGCCAACCAGTGCCGCCAATTTTGGCCAATCGAGGCGACGTTTTGGTGCCGCCGATATACTTTTGGACCAGATCGATTTTCGAGGCCGGAACGTAGATCCGAGTTCCGCCGTGAAACTCCAGTTCCATGTGCTCGGTGCGCTGGCCGTCCTTTTCCAGCATCTTCAAGCCGCGATAGCGACCGATGCCGTGAGACAGATGAACGATCAGATTGCCGTCTTTGAGATCAAGGAAGCTATCGATCGCTTTGCCCAGCCGGCGTCGCCCTTTGCGTCGTAAGTCGGAGCGATTGAAAATCTGATCGCAGCTGATGATCACGCGCTGGCGGTCGCGGATGCGAAAGCCTTCGTGGGCACTGCCGACGCCCAGCGTAATTCGCCCGTCGGCCCAGGCCGCGGTGGTGGACATGATTTCCTGAACCCGCGCCAGTTCGCCTTCCACCGACGCGAGAATGTGGACCAGAAAGTCAGTGCCGACCCCGTCCCGTGCCAGTCGTTCGACCTGCATCCGGATCTCGCCGATCTCTCCGCTGAATTTTTCAACCGATTCGACGGGCAGTTGCCATTGCTCGCCCAGCATGCCCGATGTGACATTGCTGGCGGTCGCGATGCCCCGCCCTGCCATTCGCTTCCGCGTCTCGTCCCACGAAAACAAATGCACTGAATCGGCGGTGCGGTCGCGAAACCGTTCGGCTTCGTCGTTCAGCGCGTCGGGTTCCACCAACAGGATCACAGCGTCTTCGGAAACGTGATCCAACAGGTGGCCTTCGAAGTTCATACTTTCGCGGTCGGTCAGTACCGTGATTTCAAACTGCTCAAGGCTGGCGACGCTGCGCTGGGTATCGGCATCGAACTGTCGCAGCGATTCAATTTCATCATCAAACAATTCAATACGGACCGGGCTGGAGAAATCCGGCGCGAACACATCGATGATGCCACCGCGGTTTGAAAATTCTCCCGGCAGTGCGACGGCGCTGCTGTTGTGGAATCCATTGTCCAGCAACCATTTCAAAAAGGCATCGACATCCAGCGGGTCTCCGACTTTGAGTCTGCGGGTGCTTCCCCCCAACGCTTCCTTCGACGGCACGCCCTGCATCAGCGACGGCACGGTCGTGACAATGATCGGAAAGGAGTCGTCGGCGGCCAACGATTTGACGATCCGCAGTCGTTCACCGTAGTCCAGATCGACGACGCTGGTGTTTTCACCTCGCACCAAACTGGCCGGAAACCGCTCAGCCGACGATTCTCCAAACGTCGGCAGGTCGTCCAGCAGTCGCTCTTGTGTCTTGGGGTCGCCCACGACGACAATCAATTGGTCGATTTTGCGGGACAGTGCTTGAGTCAGCAGCGCGCAGGAAGAACCCCAAACCGAATCGAAGGTGGCCGGTTGGCTGGCTTTGAGGGCTTCGATGCAGCTTATGAGTTGCGGGTCGTCCGCAAACTCGTCGGCGAGTTTTTTGATGGCCTGAGCAGAGTCAGTCGGTGCCGCCAATTTGGACATCCCGGTAGTCTATGCTCAGCATGGATTTGCCGAAAGTCCCGACTGCGGATGCTTGCGGCGGACATCGAGCATGGTGTATCGAATAACATTATGCTTTAAGCGAACCTTTAGCGTCGAACTTGGGCGTGAAATCCAAGGAAGCAACGGGATTTGTCAGCGAATCCGA
>CAZDZX010000316.1:0-4728 GCA_964510005.1 uncultured Pirellulaceae bacterium | reverse complement strand
CACCACAAAACCTCAGCCGCGAAGCGGTGACAGCATGCAGCCACGGGTTCTTTTTCAAAACCTACCCCCACCATTTTCGCCACGCGTTGACGAAAAACCATTTGAACCAAACTCTTTCCGCTTCGCGGCTTGAGGTTGGTTGTGTTTTCGAATCCGTGGGCTGACACGCTGACGCCCACGGCTACCTGCTGACACCGCTTCGCGGCTACCTCCCGCTCAGGTGTTAAAAACCCCTGCCCTCCACCTGTTCCACCGCTGAATCAGGATCGTACGCAGCCTGAATCTGGCCTGTTGCAGAATCGAACAAGTCAAAATCTCTGATGTCGGACGATTGCTGAAATCGCCCAGCAAACCGAGAGAATACTCCGTTTTTTCTCCGCTGAGGCAATTGGCATCCGATTCGCACATAACTCTCCGAGTCACCAACCGAAACGGGAGAGAATGCGCTATGAAGTTTCAGAAGATTGTCGATTCGTTAAACAACCGAAACCGGACCTGCCTATTCTTTTTCGCCGGCCTGTTCGTCACCGCAATCAGTTGTGCGACTGGCGCGGCCCAAGAGTTAAAAACCAGCCCCACGCCACCGATCAAACGAATCGTGCTTTACAACTCCGGCGTTGGACAATTGCAACACAACGGCTCGATTGCTGGCAACCGCCGAATCCGACTGAGCTTCGGCGAAGACAACGTGAGCGACGTCCTCAAAAGCCTCGTCTTTTCCGATCAAGGCGGCGGTACCATTCACGCGGTTGAATATCAGCCATCCCCCGAACCCGAAGACATCGACGCGGGTTCGATCGGCCAAGCCATGACGCTTGCTCAGTTTCTGCAAAGCATGCGGGGTGAAAAACTGACCCTCAGTGGCAACGACAAATCAGTCAGCGGCAAAATATACGGGGTCGAAAATCGTAGCACCGCAGACCATACCGAAGAAGTCGTAATCCTGCTTTCCGAAAAGGGCCTCAGCAGTCACGCCTTGTCCGATTTCGAAACGATCCAGTTTGATCGAAAAGAAATGCGGGAGCAGTTGGACCGAGCCCTGTTGGGCGTTGCCAAATCTCGCACGGCATCAGAAAAGTCGATCGAGTTATTGCTTCATGGCGAGGCCGACAAAAAACGCGACATCGCGTTTGCCTACATCGTCGACGTTCCAATTTGGCGGATGACGTGGCGGCTTTCGTCCGAAAAAGGCAAATGCTTCCTCCAAGGTTGGGCCCACGTGGACAATGTGACGGCGAATGACTGGAACGAAGTCGATATGGAATTGCGTTCCGGAAAACCGTTTGCCTTTCATACCGACATCTACTCTCCGATCATGGCCGAAAGAACGGATTTGGGTGAATTCGTTTTCGAACACCTTCGCGGTCTCGACATTTTTAAAGCTAACTTTTTTCCATTGCTGCCCAAGGGCAGGGCGTCGGACTCAAGTGGACAAGGATTCGGCGGCGGAAATATCGGCGGCGGAATGGGTGGGTTCGGTGGCGGAATGGGTGGGTTCGGTGGTGCAGGAGGATTCGGTGGAGCATTTGTCCCACGTGCTTCACGGGGAACGAGTGGCGGACGCGGGATCGACCCGCGCTCAAGCGCCGAAATTCGTTCTGAAGTAGAAAAAGTGACCCAGACTGTTGTCTATCGTTTGAACGAACCGATCAACATCGGAGCCGGCCGCAGCGCCGCACTCCCGGTGTTTGGCAAAGAGATTCCGGGCGAGTTTGTCTGCACCGTTGATGTCGCCGGCGACGGTATCGCTCGCCAATCGATCGAACTTGAAAACGCGACCGAACTGAGCCTACTTTCAGGGCCGCTGTCGATCATCCGCAAAGGCGATTTCGTTGGCGATGCAAAACTGCCTCGAATCGACGTCAAACAAAAGAAGATCATCGACTTTGGTTTTGACCGACCGATTCAAGTGAAAGAGCTTCCCTCGGAGACCATCCATATGCTCAAATCAGTCACGTTAGCAGGTTTGGATTTGACCAAAACGATTTCCGTAACCGAACGCCAGAAGGTTGAAATCAGAAATCTGGATACCGAAGACCGGGTGGTCCTTCTCAAAATGGAAACGGAACTAAAAAACGCCACTGCAACACCGCCGCCAGAACGTAGAACAGAGGATCGACTGGTCTACCGTTGCCCTTGTGCTGCTGGGCAGACGCAGGTTTACACGGTCGATTACGTAGAGTCGATTCAGACTGACGAATTGTGGACCAACAAAACCGAATTTAATCTCGCGAACTGGAAAAAAGCAGGCCTCACCAAAGAAGACGAGGAAAAGCTATTGTTCATTGCCAAGCTGAACAAGTCGATCGAAGGTCAGGAAAAGGCAGCACGCAAGCTGCGGGAAATCCGCTCCGGTCTGCTAAACGAACAGAACCGTCTGCGGGAAAATCTTGCCGTGCTCAAATCCGATTCTGATCACGCCCTTCCTACGCTAACAAAGTTTATGAACATCGAAAAACAGCTGGATGAAAACACCCAAAGCAGAAACGTCATCAAAGAGAAAGTCGATTCTCTCAAGCAACAAAAGTCGGATTGGATACAACAAAAAATTCTTTCTGAACAAACGCCACAAACGAAAGAGTCGCGTTAAATTTTCTGTAACCGTTGCCAAGCTAACACTTGTCGTCGGTTTGTCGCGCCCTTGTTGTCTCTGTGGGTGCGCCAGTTGGTATCTGGCTTCGCAGTTCGAAGATTATTGGTTGCCTTGGGACACTCTGGTGGGATGATTGAGTATGTGTCCGCAGGTAAGAACATAACAAACGACCACATCGAACAGCTAGTGTCCGGGCAAAACTCAGAGTCTTCACAGAGAGGAAATTATGACTTCAGGAAAACACGCTTTTCGAATGCGTCGCGGATTGCTGGTCTTAGCAGCGATTCTTTTGGTTGGATTTTGCGAACCGAACATGTCGGTTTGCAAAGCTCATCATTTCGGTTTCAAAGGTGGATTTCGAGGCGGCTTTGGTCGCTCGTTCAAATCCGGATTTGGCCGCAAACATTTTTCCCGCAAGTTTTCCGGACGAAGCTTCGCAGGACGCGGCTTCAATCGCGGCTTTGGCCGTGTCGGCAGCTTCCGATCCTTTGGCTTCCGAGGCTTCAACAGCTTTGGGCGCTCACGGTTCAATTCACTGGCGTTTCGCAGTCGCCGCTTCGGTGGCTTCAACAGTTTCGGACGTTCACGATTCAATCGCTTCAATAGCTTTGGCGGGTTCAATCGATTTGCGAGTTCCAGCCGTTTCCGCTCGCCCCGGTTTGCCAGTAGCAGCTTCAACCGATTCAACAGTTTCAATAGCTTCTCCCGTCCGCGATCCCGCACGTTTGCCTTTTCCAATTTCCCGACCCAACGGATCCATAGCGGATTTGGCACGTTCAATCCTTCAACTTCATTCGCCAGCGCACGGCCCGTTTCGCTGGTCAGCCCAACCTTCGTGAGTTCCACGTTCTGCAGCCCAACGGTTGTCACATCGGCTCCCACATTGGTGGCCACCAAAACAATCAGCCACACAGGCTGGGACAATTTGGTCAACTCTCGCTTCGTCGATGCCAGCTCTGATTTCGTCAGCAAAATCACCAACGGTGTTGATCCTGGTGAATCGCGAATCGGATATGCATTGGCAATGGCTTCTTCGGGCGATCTCGATTACGGAGTGTATGCCATGAAGCGGGCGTTCGCTCGCAACGCAGATGAAGTCGGTGCAATGATGTTCGACGACAGCATTCTGCCGATGGTTGAAAAAGTCACGCAGCTTTATGAAACCCGGATGGATGCCGGCACGCACAAAGAAGCCGACGCATTTATGTTGGCGGCTCTGTATCAAATGCAGGGCGATCCCGAGATGGCTTCGATGGCGGCGGATTACATCAAAAATTCCAAATCGGAAACCGCCACCATCAATCTGGTTTCGCTGGTCGAAACAGAAATGAAATCCATCCCCATGTCTCATGGTTCAGGTTGGGATCTACTGGCCGACGGTCGCAATCAGGATGCAATCCACGAATTCGTCAAGGACATCGAAGCGAACGGCAAAGCTGGCGAACCCAAACTGGGTTACGGCGTGGCCTTTGCCGCGACTGGCGATTTCGAAAAAGCAGCTTGGGCGATTCGCCGAGCCTTTGAAGTCGATGCCGAAAATGTTTCCGACATCATGCTGGACGGAAAGCTTCGCCCGGTGCTTGAGAAGATCACACAGAACTTCGAAAAAAACGAAGCGATGCCACTGGATAAAGACAAAGCACTGGTACTGGGAACCCTCTACCAATTGCAGGGCGACCTCGAAGGTGCTGAGTTCCTGATCACTCAAGTCGATCCGAAATTCTATCTGGTCAGCATGGTCAAAGAGGAAATGGAGAGTCAGGACGAAATGACGCTCAAGGCCATGCCGGAAATGAAGGCCATGGACAACCTTGTGGATTCCGATGACGGACCCGACAACGCGAAAGCGTCCGTCATCCCTGGGGTCGCAACCAAACCCACTGAAGAAGACTTCGAGATTGTCATCCTGTCCGAAGACGACTTGAATTCCACAGACGCACCGCAACCTGTTGTCGGCGAGATCATTGAGGTTCCGTCGCCCGCGACAACATCAGTGGAAGTCGCCGACGGCACCCCGTAATCGTCTTTGCCCGAAAGACATTGTTTTCTCTCCAACCGATCGTCTGCACTTGCAGGCGGTCGTTTTTTTTGGTCCATCGCGGTTTCTTGTGGGTCACCAAACATCGGATTTCTGG
>CAZDZX010000315.1:0-4770 GCA_964510005.1 uncultured Pirellulaceae bacterium | reverse complement strand
CGTACCCAGCCCTTCAGGCTGGGCTAGGAAAACGGCTGGGCCTTTGGCCCGGATCCCCGCGGCCTTAGAAGTCCTTCCGCCAGAATCGGAAACAGGAACACACCAGCATAAACACCATAAACCCAACACCGCTGATCAACGGCGACCATGGATCTTTCTGCGGCTCAGTCAACGCCAAATCAACGCTCTTATTTTTCAGGACGTTGTTGGATTCTGAAAAGTGCGCCACAACCCGATAGAACTCGCCGGGTTTGGGAAAGAAACGATAAATAGGATTAACGCCATACCTCCACGCTAAATCCCAGTAGCTGGAATCCGGCGTCCATGCTTTGGTGCACTCAAGCGTTGCCGGTTGATACGATCCGATTCGATTGCTCTGATCGGCAACCAGCAGCTGATTTTGATCGTCAAAGCTCGCCGTCGTAATCGTCCCTTGGCTGCTCAATCCCGGCAGCGTCATTTGCGAATCGTTTTCCGTGTCCAGCAGCCAAAGAGTCTTGTTCTGGTAACCGACCGCGAACCAGCGACCGTCTGGCGAACCGGTGACGTAATCTGCCGCAATTTGTGTTTCAGGCAGGTAGCCATTTTTCTCTTCGAGCGTCGTGGAGTCGACAGAAATGATTTGTCCGTTGCCCAACACCAACAGAACCGTGTTTCCTTGGTAGGCAATCCGACAGCTCATGGCAGCGGGAGCTCCGGTGTCGATTTTGATAGAACGATCAAGGAAGTACTTTTCGCGCTCGCTATCGTATCTAAAAAAGTACAACTCGGATCGATAGTAAATCGCGATCTCAGAGTTCATTCGGTTCAGATCAACCAGTTCGTAGGCGCCGATCGATTTTCTTTGTCGGGGACTAACGAACACGAAAGGATTAATTTTTTGGTTACCCGCCTGGGCACTTTTCGCTGAGGAACCGTATCGCAAAAACTCTCCTCGGGACGTAACCACCACCGGGCCATTTTCTGACGGGAACAAACGAAGGGCCTCGCGAGGAAACTGACCTTGTTCGACAAAGGTGACGCCATCAATGGACGTCATCAGTCCTTGGCTTTGAGTGAACCCTTGTGGGTCGGGAGCAAATCGGCCCGCGACGATTTCACCATTAGAACCGGCGACCGGACCAAGGGCTTTGGGCATCTCCGGGGGAATCAAGCCTGTAAACCTCATCGTTCCTTTGAAAAGGGCTTCTTCTTGCTCCAACTGCAAGCCAGCCAATTCGTTCCAAGAATCCGATTGAGGCTCCCACCGCTTCATATCCAACAGCGTGTCCATTTGATAAATCGAATCACCGCTCCTTTGAATCGCAACAATTTTAGAAGCGTCTCCCACGGTGTTGAAATAGTGGTAAGTGGTCCCGACTGCAAAACAGACCGCCCAAAAACCGGCCGTCACCATCACCGCCATGATCGGGCTGCGAGTCGTCAGACCAACGTACGAACTGACGGAGTAATAAATCGCGAACACCACAACATACAAAGGGATACTGATCAGAATCGCCGGTTCCCAAATACCTAGACAGACCCCCAGCCACAACCATGTCCCGGTAAACAGCAGCGCGGCACAAAGCGTAATAAAGGCACAGCCCCCCGCAAATTTGGCCAAGAAAAGACCGGCGCGGGAAATCGGCTTGCTCAACAGAAGGTTCAACGTTCCCGGTTCAAACGTTTCAGGAATGATGCCTGCCGAGACAACAATCGCGATGATCAAGCCAATCGAAAGCACAAATTTATCTAGGAAAATGGAAAGGCTGCCGGTGACCAACGATGCGAATTGTTGCTGGGTCGTGCTAGCCGAAAGGCCCTGAAATTCATACCACGCATAGAAGACATTCATCGATGTTGGCGCCCCGTTTTTCACCGTAGGCCCAAACGCTTCGCTGATCAAAATTCGGTTAAGTCGCTTTCTGCGATTGTCGTTCAGATCATCAAATCGATCCATCAAATCTTCGGCTTCCACGCCAAAGCTTCTGTCCTGCCAGTCCTCCGCTCGAAAAAAACTCTCGTCGCTGATCAAATCGTTGAGCGCTTCCCCTACTGCAAGTCCAATCGACTGCAGCTGCAAATCACTAAGCGGTTGTTCGCCGGCGTCGGGATTGTTTTCGCTGCGATCAACCTGTTCGACAACTGCCTTCATCGAAGCCGGCAGTTTTTCCCAAATTCGCTGCATCCCGGGCCGCCGTGGATCTTCCCGATCCTTGTTCAAACGAATTACGATCTGGATCGGGTTCGGGATATCGCGGGTGGGGATAATGCGCGTGTCCAGCGATTCACGAACATGGGCCGGCGCCAACACCAACAGAAAAAGAATGATCAGACCCAACAATACGTACAGCACTCGCGATGCCATGGCCGCACGAAAAGAATCCTTGATGATCGCAAGATAAGGACGCATGAGATTGTGGAATCCGTAAAGTTGAAAGTTTCAGAATCGCGAGGTTTAATCAACCATTTTCAAGAAGGCATCTTCCAGAGTCACTCGGTCGTGAATCATGGAAACAATGGAAAACCCATGTTTGCGTAGCAAGTCGACTCCCGCATCGACCCCCGATTGTCCGTCAACTTCAATTCGGATCTCCGCAATGCCATCTTTGATCATCACCACGTCCAAGCCGGGATTTCCCAATTTCTTGCGGAGGGTCTCCACATCACCAAGGACTTGGATCCGATACTTTTGGGTCGTTTTCGAATCAACCGCTGCGGCGCCGCCCAATTCCGATTTGTCCATTTCCTTTTCAATGTCTGCGACCAAGCCGCAGTACCGCAGGTTACCTTTGTTCAAAATGGCAACCCGCTCGCAAATCATCTCGACTTCCTGCAGCAGATGACTGTTGAGGAAAATGGTGACACCACGATCGGCAAGATCGCGAATGATCGTTCGCATCTCCGCGCGGGCACGCGGATCCAGCCCATCGGTCGGCTCGTCCAGAATCAGCAATCTCGGTTCATGCAACAGCGCTTGAGCCAATCCCAATCGCTGCACCATGCCCTTGCTGAATTTCGACACCGATTCTTTTTGCCGACCGCGCAGTCCGACCAGCTCAAGATACTCATCCCGCTTGGCTCGAATCACACGATTGGGAACATTGCTCAGATTGCCCAAGTACTCCAGCGCGGTGTAGGCATTCAGGTGGGGCGCGATCCGCAGTCGCTCCGGCAGATAACCGACCAGCTTGCGACAACGCTGGCTGCCGGCCGGGTAACCCATCATGGTCGCCGAACCGGAAGTCTTTTTGATGATCCCCAGCAAGACTTTGATAAAGGTCGTTTTGCCGGCTCCGTTGGGACCCAGCAAACCAAAGATCTCGCCTTGGTTAACCGTCAGATCCAAGCCTTTGAGCGCATGGAACTTCTTTCGAAAAATCAATCCTTCACTGTAAACCTTGTGAAGGCTACTGGTTTCGATTGCCGGTGTGCCATTATGGGCCAGTGCCGCTACTGCAGGATCGGATGCCACGGAAGTCATTCTGTTAGAGTTTCTTGCTCGAACCGGTTTGCTAGGACACAAGTTATAGTGATTCAGAACCCGGTTGTGCTTCCCGCGGCCTGACTGTTCGACTGTTTTTTACCAAAACCCGACAACTTTCGCCGGGATTGCGCGGGGCCGAATCCCAAAAATCCAAAATTTGGAACTTCAGGTGGCGGTGTCGTCAAACATATCGATACTGTTCTCCGTCGACAAAGCTACGAATTTTCTCCTGCATTTTTCTTTATGACCGACCCCAACGAAACACTCTTATTCGAAACGTCGCCCTACGGGAACCTCGACGCAATCGTGGAACACGATCAACGAGTCGTCTATTTTTACCTCAACGGGCAATCCGAATCCGGCGCGGAAGATCGATTTGGAGTGCGAGCCTGCTGGGTTCGCAATCTGGTGCGCGGCCCGTTGGCGATCAACCGCGACGACATGACCCAAGGCAAACCTCCGCTGCTGCCTCGCACCGACTGCCTGCCCAGCGAACCCGGCGTGTTGCCCAACCCCGACCAATTGCAAATTGTTTGGTTCGAGGAAGGCAACGGAGCGGCGCTGATCGAACACGCCACCGATGGAGCGAGCTCCAGAACGTTAGCCGTGATCCCACCGTGGAGCGGAGTCGATGGCTTTCACGGATACGCTGCCGACTGCGCCCATGAAACATCCTTGTGCTGGCCGATGCCGGATAACGAGCGACTGGATTTGCGCATCCAACGATCGCTGGAATTCTGGAATTCGTTTTCTCAACAAGGCACTCCGTTTCAAGATTTGCAGCCCCAGCAGCTAGAAATCTATCAACAGAAATTCGCACCCGGGGCAGAACCGCGATACTTTGCTATCGACGGCGGAAAGTTTCCGCAGCGAGGATTGGTTCGCTTCGATTTGGAATCAGAGATCGTGGTCCTGACGGTCGGCATGTCGATGTGCCCCCAACCGGCAACGGAACTGTTCGTGGACAGCCCCTCTGATTTCCGCCGCGTGGAGCTGGGAGCCCGACTGCCCAAGGACCTCAGCGAAGAAGCCATCGATGACGCCATGAAGTCGATCAGTTCTTACGCTGGCTATCCATGGAAAAGTTGGACATGGTTTGGCCCCGGTCACACGCTCCAATGGCGAGGAGCCAATGCAACCCTCGTCCGCGATGAGGAACTTCAACTTCCTTCGTTCCGCGACGACCCCGTGCATTTACTGTGGATCGGTTAGTTCCTCAAACTTCCGAGGCGACGCTGAAAGTGAAGTATCCTCACGCAATTTCAGCCGCGAAGGGGTGACAGCATGTAGCCATGGGCGTGAGC
>CAZDZX010000314.1:2643-4780 GCA_964510005.1 uncultured Pirellulaceae bacterium | reverse complement strand
TTCCATCTCCAGCCCAACACCTTTCAAACGTGATTTTGATTCTCAATCGAAAATTTTTCGCAAATCGCACATCCGTTCTAATTTAAACCGTTCGGAAAGAATTTCGCGAACTAGCCGACCATTTTTTCGTGTTTTTTTTGCGTCGGGCTTTTGTTCAAGTAAGAATAAAAAAAGACGACAATCTAATGATTTAAATAACACTGGGATAAACTTAAAACACGGATGGTGATTCAGGAGTGAGAACATGGATCATTCAACAAAGCGAATTGCGGCCGCCCACGAGGAACAAACGGCCTTAGATGCAAACAAGCTGCGAGACTTCTATCGCGACTCGCGCGCGATTTGCCAAGATCTGTTTGCCGTCCGACCCTCGCGATACTGGATCGACTTTGTGCTCTCGATGGTGGCCGCCTACGGTTTGGTCTACGCTTACTTGAACAGCTCCATGACTTCGCCGATCGCTTGGATCTGTTTTACATTCGGAGGACTGTTGATCTACCGGACGTCCATGTTCATTCATGAGATTGTGCATCTGCCGGCTGGCAAGATGAAACATTTTCGCAGATTCTGGAACCTGTTCGCGGGCGTGCCGCTGATGATTCCTTCCTTCACCTATCAGAGCCACATTCATCATCACAGCAGCCGGCACTACGGCACCGAACACGATGGCGAGTACTTGCCCTTGGCCAGCGGCACCCTTGGCGGCGTGCTGATGTTTCTAGCACAAGTCTTCTTTCAACCCATTCTGGTCGCCCTCCGTTACGCTTTTTTAACACCGATATCGTTATTTCATGCTGGCTTGCGGCGGTGGACGCTGCAGCACGCGACCTCCTTGGTGATCAATTTTCGCTTCGAAAATCACGAGCGGCACGAAAAGCAGACGAACGAAGACACGTTTTGGGAAGTCTTGATCACGATCCAAACGTGGATCATGCCCTCGCTGCTGTTAGCCGGCGTGATCCCGCTCGACCGCGCGCCAAAAATCTACTTGCTGGTCGTATTTATTCTGACCGTCAATCATCTCAGAACCCTAGCAGCACATCGCTACACCAGCGACGGTTCCACGATCTCTCACATCGATCAGTTTTTGGATTCGACGAACATAACCGGCAACTGGACGACGGAATTGTTTTGTCCATTGGGTCTGAGATACCACGCCCTGCATCACTTGTTTCCAGGGATCCCCTATTACAACCTCGGATCGGCACACCGCAGACTGGTTGCGCAACTGCCTGACGATTCGGTCTACCATCAGAACGTGTACCCCAACATGAGAACCGCAATTCGTGAACTACTGCGGGCAGTCCGCAGCGAAAAAAGCCATTGCTAGACGACGATCAACCCTAGATTTCTGAACTGTTGCCAGCCCAGCCACAATTTCTCACAGCCGCGCAGGGCTGAAAATTAGCCGAACTCCAGTTGCGACCTTGTTACTCATTGGATTGCACAGCATCAAGCTTAAGCTGCTTGCGAAAAATACGGTTTGAGATTCGAATCGAGTAAAACGACCAAAGCCCAAACAGATATTCCTGTCGGTAACAAGCAACACATCACACCGCCGATCATCGTGCAGATTGACGCAGCGATCGCCAGTTTTCGGTTTCGCATCCGCAGCATCGAGATGGCTCCCACCACTCCAAACACGTTGAACAAACCGAAAATTGACATGGTAATCAACACGGGGACGTCTTCCGGCAGCGCTTGACCGGCCGCAATGTTGAAAATTTCACCCATGGCCGCCAGCAAACAAAACAGCGCAACCGCAACCGAAATAATGAGCCATGCGGTCGCTGCTGGTTGCACCCGTGCCCTAGCCCGCGCTGCGGTCATCTTCGGTGTCGTCGACATGCCGGCGACATAGGGGTTCCCGGCACCAACACTAGGGCCAGCACCAATACCCGCTTGGGGTTTAGAGAACGGATTCGCTGCTGCTGCATATGGATTTGAACTCAAGTCCGGACTCTCATTCAATGGCTTTACGGGTATCGGCACAACGCCACCGCAATTGGGACACTCCGCCGATTTGCCAGCCGAGTCATCGGGGGTACTGAGGCTGGATTGGCAATTTCCACACTGAAATTGAATTGGCATGTTTTCCCTTTCGTTTTCCTTCGCTCTTGTTTCCCTTCGCTCTTGT
>CAZDZX010000314.1:0-2543 GCA_964510005.1 uncultured Pirellulaceae bacterium | reverse complement strand
GGTTTGCCTTTGAGATTTGCCATTCGCTTGACCCCATCGCCTCAAGTTCATCAAACAAGGCTGGATTTAATTCGACCGATTCAGAACTCCACCGACCGCCGAGCTGAGTGAAAGGATCGATTGGCGCAGGGAGACTGGCGGTTTTACGCTTCCGCCGAGAGCGAACCGGAGCCCCTGTTCCTTGCTGCAAATATACGATTTCGGCCAAGTCCTCGAGACGAAAAGGAGAGCGAGCAAACACCGACTTGCCGACCGCATTATCAGGCTCGCTAGGAATAGTGACGTTGAACTCGTCTTCCAACTCCATCAACAGCTCGATAAGTTCCAAGCTGTCACACCCAAGGTCTTCTACCAAACGACTGGTCAGCAGAACCTTGCTTCGATCAATGCCCAGTTGCACTGAAACCAGATCGCACACCAATCGCTCAAGGGTACCTAAATCCAAGCGGCGGACGGTTGAGGTGTTTTCCAAATTCGTCATTCACGGGCCGTGGGTTGTGGGTGAATTGTCCAAAAATCGCGTGTGGAACATTGTTGAATTTGCTCGGCGCAACCCACAAGGTCACGGTGCAGTTACTGCCCCACGCCCTCGACGATCTCCCGCGTGATTTCCGTCAGCTGCTGCTGCCTGTTGGCGAGGCGCTCCAGTGCCGCCAAGATCTCAGGATCGTGGGTGGCTCCGATTTCATCGTCCGGGTCGTCAAGCAGTTTGCCGTAACGACTGTGGCGTTTGTGAATTCGTTGCTGCAGTGCTCGCAACATCCGAATCTCAGCCAACTGATTGATCAAGGCACTTTCACCGGGATTGCCGGGTTGGCCTTGCTGTCCCTGCGATTGTTGAGCCTCCAAATCCTGCTGGGCTTGGCTCAACGATTCAACAAGGTAATTCAATGTCTCGACGATATCGTTTTCGATCTGGACGGTCAGCTTACCTACTTTGGCCAACGTCAGCCGGTTTGAAACCTGATTCATATCTTCGATCATGTCCTCGATGGTCTGCGGGAACGCCACCGACGTACCGTCCTCACGAAGCAATGACAAAGCCCGCGCGGCTTCATTTGAAATCGAAGTTTGCTCGGTCGCCAGCTTCCCTGCGTTGATCTCGAAATCCGCTTCCCGTTCATTGCTGGGGATGACATCCAATTTTTTTGTGGCGTCAACAAGCTTCAGTTCACGCTGCAGCATCTTGCGAAAACGTCCTTCTAACGCGGCCAGCGTCCGTTCGACTTCTTCTTCGCGGAACTGCCGCAAGATCTCTTCCAACTCCTTTTTGGCTTTGGCAAGCTCTCGTTCGGCTTCCCGCATCTTTTCGATGGAAGGATTCCGCTTCGCTTCGTCCAATTTTCGTTTAGCGTCCCGCATCTGCTCTTCGGCCGCGCGGATTCGCTGCTGAGGAGAGGGCTGCTGATCGGTGTTGGAGGGATCGCTGGGATTCGATTGCGACGGCTGACCTCCCGGCGGACCGGGTTGACCGCCCTGCCCTTTCCCCTGACCGCCCGCTGGATCACCTTTTTCTCCCGGCTGACCTTCGGCACCCTCTTCACCGCCCTCTTCGGCACCCTCTTCACCGCCCTCTTCGCCGCCGTCTTCTGAGTCTTGTTCGGATTGCATTTTCTCAGACAGATCCTGTGTCTGGTCGGCAGCGTTTTTCTGCGATTTGGCCAACCGAGCACCATCAACGCCCCCTTCGGCTTGGCCTCGAATCGACTTTTGAATTCTCAATAAGCGTTCGACTTCGCGTAGATACTCACGATTTCGTTTCAGTTCATCTTTGATTCGCTTGCCACGGTCTTCGCTTTGTAGCAATCGCAACAACGCCTTAAGTTGATTGACGACTTCGGCCTGATCCTGTTCGGCGCTTTTCAATTCGTCGCCTTGGATCTGGCCGACGATCTGCCGCAGCAGGTCGGTGGTGCCCTGCTGTTGGGAAAGCACGAAAGCTTTCTGGAGCAGCTTGGCTCGCGCGGGGTTGTTTTCCTTTTCGAATTCGACCAACGCCAACAGCTTCTGCTCTAGCTGCTGGTAGCGATCCGAAATACGTCCCTGCCTCCGACCGACATCATCATCGTCGATCTGGGGCGCCGAAAAAGCAGACGATGGTAGCCCCGCCACAACCAACAGAGCGGCAATCGCAATCTTTGTGAGTCGGCTAAATTTTGGAATCTGAAACATGGTCAATCCAACAGTCCCTTAAAGGCATCTTTTTGTCGCTTCTCACGAGTTTTCTCAAGGATCGCTTCCTGCTCTTGGATCATGCGGCGGACAAGATCCAATAACTCGTTCTGTGTCTCGTATTTGACCAGTTTAGCCAATACGTCATCAATCCCTTTTAAGACCACATCCGTCTGCTGCATCGCTGTTTGAGTCAAATTTTTGGCGGATGTTTCTTCCGCAGGACCGGCAATGCCTTTATCAATCTGTTTGAGCACGGTTTCCAGCTCTCCCAGAGTCGCGAGAAGCTCCGTGATTGAGCCAGGCGGAATCGCCCGCAGCGGTTTAACGACCTCTTCCTCAAGCCGCTGTTTTCGGTCTTGAGCATCGAT
>CAZDZX010000313.1:0-4780 GCA_964510005.1 uncultured Pirellulaceae bacterium | reverse complement strand
GTTTTTTGACGACTTTCAAGTGATCGTGCAGCGTATCGATATCCAGCTCTTCGTAATCGGTGATCAGCCAGACTCCTCCTTCATCTCTCGTTCGCAGAGTCTTCGATTCGGGCAAGATGGCTTTGGCAAGAGAGTCAACGCTCAGGTTGGGTCCATGGTCGGCAACTAAATCGGCGACTTCGATTCCGTCGATTTGGAAATCAAGACCACGGCTACCGCGAATGCCAATGGAGTCAACGTTCTCCCAAACGGGAGCACGTCCGTGGTTCCAGCGAAACCATTCCATTGGCAGTTCAAAATTCTTCCAGCCTTCATGGTCAAATTCGACTTTGCGCCAGAAGATCGCTCGCTTGTCTTTTTCGACGGCCATGAAGTCGAAACGCTGCTTCTTGCCATCGGGGTTATAAACCTGAAAGCGGATGGTGTCGGCCATTTTCGGATCGAATTTTACGATCTTGTCACGTGTATAAAAAGCAAAATCGCCTTTGCTGATGATCTTCGCGGCACGACCGGCGGCTCCCGAATTGGCGGCGTCCGCAGGCGCCTCTCCAGCGGTAACACTGACTTTTCCACTGGCGGTAAACATGACTCCCAGCTTTCGACCATCATCAAAGTCGATCTTCGAGACCGGTTCCTGAGCAGTGCAGTCGAGCGCGAGAGAGAGCAACAGAAATAAGCTGGGAACTAAGAATAGGGCAACTTTCACGAGAGTTTTTCCTTGATTGGAACTCTCGGCAGAGATGAGATTGGAAAGTGTTGCCGGGAGAATCGACGTAGATTGATTAAACGAACAAACCCCAAAACAGCCCATCACCAGACATCGGCAACAAGGCGATTTGGGATTATGAGTTCTTTGGAAAGCCAAGCAGAGACGGGACTTCTAACATCCCGTCTCTGAGGCAAGTCATTTGTCTGGGGGCCGGAGCTTACTGGTTAACCGCAGCTGCTCCGCCAGCGACAAATCCTAGAATTACGAAAACGATTATGATCACCATAAAGACCATGGCGATGATCCCGAGGATCTTGCCGATGTTGGTCATCTGGCGGCCTTCTGGATCCATTTGGCCAGCGTCCATTTTAGCTAAATCCTGCTTGCCCATGATCCAAGCCGCAATGCCAACTGGAGCACAAACAACAAATCCGACAATTCCCAATACGAGAATGAGTACACCGCGATGAGGAGCCATGAGATATCCGTAGTTTTGTGTTAGAGAGACAACATAATTTTCAGTTTGGATTGTAACGAGTTTGAAAACCGAAACCAACACAAATTAGGGCCGTAAAATCAAGTTACTTGATTCGGCCTCCATGCAAGAATTGTCAACGATTTATGTTACAATGGGGCGTTTTCCACACATCTCAGCTCAACTTACACATCTCACCATGTCTTCGGTCGACAACCCAACCCGTCACAAGAGTCAGTCGTTTCGATTTTCGATTCGCTCGATTCTGGTCATCACCGCAGTTGCCGCTGCGGCCGCGCTGGGAGTGGGACATCTTTATCGCGCCGCCAACGGAGACGTCACCGAAATCGGACCTTTCGTCGTGACTACCGCCATGATGCCAACAGTGTTGATGGTGTTTATCAGCTGGTGCTTTCGTCTGACTCGTTGGCTGAACACTCTGCTTCGCGATTGATTTCGATCGTCGGTCTCTATCCGTAAGACGAGTCTGTCACTCCAGAACGCTCCGCAGCGGAAAGTGGTGCTTGCCTAAATCACCATCGTAGTTGCCGGCGCTAATGGCAACGATCGAATCGCCAGCGTGATTCGGATCCACTGCTGCTTGGATTCCCACCTTCATCGCTTGGGCAACGGAATCAAAATCGACTCCATCGATCACGATTTCGTAAACGCAGTTGGCTCCCGCGTGAATTCGTGATTCAACTTGGTCACGTAGGGTCGGACAATACGCATCAAATGTTGATGCTCGCAGTGCCTTGTATTTTGATCCGACCTTGCTGCCGCTACGGACCACGCCGCCTGGAAACGGAGTGATCACTCCCGAACATTTTGCGATTTCATCGACGGCTCGTCGTGCCGCGGCCAATCCGGATTCCACATCGACCGACTGAATCAGAAAGTTACCACCCCCGACACCTTTGTCACTGAAGGTTTTGTCTTCAATTAGAAACTCACCCTCCATGACAGGAATCCGCCAGACCTGCCGCTGACCGACGGTTCCTTTTTCCTCGAAACGATCTCCGAAATAGCGAACGTAGTTGCCCAACGGCACCTCTGTTTGGGTCGGCTCCATACCATTGAAAACTGCCGTGGTGGGACAGGTCAGCAGGCACTGCCCGGCTCGACTGCCGACCGCCGCAGCCAGCGCATCGGCGGAAAAAGTGAACGCCATGACGGTCGCTCCGACGCGACCATCGACCGTGTCCTGCGGTTCGACTTGAGCCGTTTCAACTCCAACTTCGGCGTCACAATGAATGACGGAGGTGCCGTATCCGCAGAATTCTCGGACTCCCTGTTCCAGCCAATAGCGGTCGATTGCGGTCACCAATAGCCGGGTGTATCGCATCGAAAAGCCCTCGGCGTAGGTATCGTCGATGATTGTATTTCCAATTTTCATAGTTCCGATTATCGTGATCGTTTGACCATTGGACAGAGGCAGTACAAAAAAGCCGAATTTCGAACATGCTTGATCCCCACGATAAAACTCGACGAAGCCCTCCGATTCGAATTGCACAAGTATTCGTTCGTTGGTTTTTTCGAATCTCAATGTTGGTATTTCGACTACGGGTTTCGGGCGTCGAAAAATATCCTCGCCTCGGACCGCTACTGGTTTGTTCCAATCATCAGAGCAATCTCGATCCGCTGATCCTTGGCTGTGTCTGCCCGCGACCGATCAATTATCTAGGCAAAGACTCTTTGTTCACCTTCCCGCCGCTGGGCTGGTTCTTGCGTTGGAACGACGTGATTCCGCTGGATCGTGAGGGAACGGGATTGGCTGGGATCAAAGAGACACTGAAGCGACTGAAGAAAAAAGAGTCGGTGTTGATGTTTCCCGAAGGCACTCGCTCAACCGATGGCGAATTGCAAACCGTCAAACGCGGGTTCTGCACCTTGGCCAAGAAAACCAAAGTTCCGATCCTACCCGTCGGACTGGCTGGGGCATTTGAGGCCTTGCCGCGGCACACGCCACTGCCCAATTTTAAAACCTCAATCGAAGTCGTGATCGGCGACGCCATCCAGCCCGACGAGTATCTGAAGCTGTCTGATGATGAACTGACAGCATTGCTTCAGCAGCGAATTGCTGAGTGCTTTGCCGAAGCTCGCGCGATCAAGAACTCCCGATCATTCAAGGGAGTTCGCGACTGGAAATTAACACAGTGAGACAATCTGGCACTTATTCTGGAAAACTTTGAGGTTTGAGCCACCCTAAATTGGCAGCCTCCTTCGAAATTCATAAAAACCAAAGAAAGGCGGCGTGAAAAGGCCCGACTTCGATACAATTAAGGCCCGTTAGCCCCTAGAATCTCTGCGATTACTCGCCAACCAGGAAGCTTGAATTTAATGAGCACCCAAATCACTGACTCTCAACAAAGCGAATTCGATCTATCGGCAAATCCGGAGTCGAAGAAAACGGATTCCAGCAAACGGAAGAAGGGGCCTGGTGGACGCGATGCGGATTCCATTCCTCTCCCCGCGCAGGTGAATCAGAAAAGAGTCTATATGAGCTATCTGATCACCTTCATCGTTTTCCACGCGTTGACGATGCTGGTGTTTGTGCCATGGTTCTTTAGCTGGACTGGAGTGGCGGCGTTGCTTTTCGGTTCCTACTTTTTTGGAGCCGTGGGAATTCCGATCACTTACCATCGACTGCTGACGCATCGCAGTTTCAAAACGCCCAAATGGTTTGAACGCTCGCTGGTCGTGATTGCTCTGTGTAACGGACAGGAAACCCCAGCCCGCTGGGTTGCGTGGCACCGACTGCACCATCAAGAATCCGACCACCAAGAAGACCCGCACAGTCCCCTCGTTAGTTTTCTGTGGGCTCACTTTGAGTGGTTGGTCTACGAAAACAACAACACCAACAAATTCGGCATCTACAAAAAATACGCCAAAGACATTCTGTCCGACCCGTTTTACATGTGGCTGGAGAAAAAGACTTACGCCGGCGTCGCCATTTTCCTTGGCCATGGCGTGGCCATTTTCCTTGGGGCTTGGTTGCTTGCCGGTCTGTTCAGCGGATTCGACATGGCGGCGTTTCAGTTCGCCAGCAGTGTCTTTATCTGGGGCGTGATCGCTCGTGTTGTCGTCATGTGGCACGTCACATGGTCGGTAAACTCACTGGGGCACATGTTCGGCTATCGAACTTATGACACTGACGATCACAGCCGCAACAACTGGTTTGTTGCTCTGCTGTCATCGGGTGAAGGCTGGCACAACAATCACCACGCCGACCAATCCGCTTGCACCGTGCAACACAAATGGTGGGAGATCGATGTGAATTATTACATCATCAAGACTTGGGAAAAAATGGGATTGGCTTCGGATCTTGTTCCGCCAATCCACAAGCGTCGCGCCAAGCAAGGACGCCAAATCGCTGAAGCCAACGATTGATTGGTGGGCGTTGTTTCAGCGTCGCGGCCGAGTCATGCCCACGCGAAACCTGATTGGGTTTGAGGCAACGGATAACATGGTCACGCAAGCGTGAACCATGGCACCCAAGGAATCTGATTCAATCGCCAGTCACATCGTGCGTGCATCAACCGGGTGCCATGCTCACGCGAAGCATGAGCATGCTGTCACCGCTTCGCGGCTGGGAC
>CAZDZX010000312.1:0-4786 GCA_964510005.1 uncultured Pirellulaceae bacterium | reverse complement strand
GACAATTTTCTGTTCGAAAAAACCGTGGCTAGCGCCAAAACGGCTACGAATCAACATTTACTTACGCTGACTGACTTACTGGATGTGTCTACGCGGTCAGAGTTCTACGACGACGCGTTGAAAGGATCACTCCGCCGAAGGCGAGGACAACTGCTGCGGTCGGTTCGGGAACGCTGACGACAACCGACGCTTGCGTCAGGATAACCAAATTGTCTTCGGCGACAATTTCGGCTGGCCCCAAAGTGGCATCGGCAACAGGAAAGTCCGCAAGGACGCCGGCGACACCCGTTGCGGTGATCACGTCGAGGCCTTGGATTTGATTCACAACGTCGATCCCTGCAGTCACCTCACCAAAGACGGTGAACAGTTGAGTGTCTAAAGCAGGATTGTCCGTCGTGTTGAAAAAGAACTGACTGGTCGCACTGTCGGGATCCTCCAATCGCGCGTAAGCAATCGTACCCGTGACATTGAGTCGGTCGGTACTGAACTCGTTAACAACAGGCGGTAGTGTTGCGATCGGAGTGCTGTCTGTCAGAAATCCTCCACCCTGAACAATTCCGATGCCATCAGTAGCAAAAGACTGTGTGCGGTGAAAAAGGGTGCCGTCGTAGTCGCCACGTTCGACGTAGCCCAAAAAATTCGCAACCGACAAAGGCGCGTCGAGATCGAACAGTTCAATTTCGATGTCGCCAAAATTGGTTTCAAAATTGACCAACGTTTGAGCCTGAGTGCTCTGCGAGTTAAACAGAAACAAGCAAAACGAGAGAGCTGCAATGAAGCGAAAAGGGATGGTTTTCATGGCGGGTTGGCGGAACGGATTCAGTGATGAGGATCGAAGTCGTGGAAGGTGCTGCGGTCATCTGCCTTGTTGTGTGTGAGGGAGGAGACCGGCAAGCAACTAACGTCAGCGTACACCCGTATTATCGCTTCTGTGGAGCAATTTTGGTAAGCTGGATTGTTCCATCCGTTAAGGTTTTCCGAGTCTAGCAATTGAACCGGTTGTTCGGATGTTGCGTTGGGGCGGTAAATCCGGCAGTTAATGCCAGCAAGCCTTCTAATTCGGAGTTGCTTGCAGCTTTGCAGGCGCTTTCTCTTTCGATTTTCGAGGTTTGTCCCGAGGCTTACTTCGAGGCTTGCTTCGAGGCTTGCGGCTGAGGATTTGGCCGTTTTCCCGCAAGAGTGCTCTCAACTCTTTTTGGTCAACGTCTTGCACGCTGGTTTTGTCGTCGATGGACTTTGCAGCGATCACTCCGGCACTCTGCCCAAGCACCATGAACACGGGCTCCATTCGAATCGATCCAAATGCGATGTGGGTTGCCGATACGCAAACGGGCACGACAAGGTTATTGCATTGATCCGCTTTGGGGACGACGCTCTCAAACGCAATCGGATAGGGCGGGAACCCATGGTACTGGACATCGCCTTCGTTGGTTGCGGCGCCGTTTTTGATAATTCGCTGGCAGTTATGCGAGTCCATCCCGTAAGCCGCCATGCCGATCGGATTGGCGACCACTTTTTTGCCGCGGCAGTTGTGTTCGGTCATCACATAATCGGACACCATCCGACGAGCCTCGCGAACGTAGAGCTGTGGGGACCAACCCTCGGTCCGTTTGAATTCGTCGCGACAGGGTCCGAATGCCAGAAACTGATCGCGCAGGCTTTGGGGCACTCGCTCGCTGTTTGACATGAAGTACCAGAAACCGCGAACATAGTCCTCATGTTGTTTCCAGATTTCCGCACGAGTTTTAGCATCGGCATCCGGGTATTCATAATTTCGGCCAATGAAGTCCGTTGAAATGCCTTCGGAATTGTTGATGTCTGTTTTGCGATTCGGCATCCATACCGGATTGCAGAACTGCTTGATTTTTAGTTCCTCTCCGGCGGCGACGAATTTTTCGACTTGCCGCGCCGCCAATTCATAGAGTGCCGGATCGTAGTTTTCGGGCGGATCCAGCTTCATGCGGTTTTCCGGGACATCGGTAAAGCAAAGCCGAAAATTGTAAGCCTGCACGCGGTGGTCCCCTGCTCCAGCCTCTCCACCGTCACCCTGTTGGATGAGCGGTATCAATCCGCTGGAGGGGTCGCCAGGAGTCCGATAAGGGTCGACTTCACCCACCATTTGGTTTTTGGGAGTTGTCTCGCGGATGCCGTTGAGCGTTTCGTTGTGTTCTGAATTGGCTTCGCGTCCGACCCGATACTGAACGCCAGCCATGGCCATCAGATCGCCTTCGTAAGAGGCGTCAATGAAGACTTTGGCTTTGAAGACGAGGTTTTCGCTGGTGCGGATGGATTTGATCGTGGAGCCGTCTTTTTCCACACGGACCAATTGCTGACCAAAGCGTCGTTGGACTTTGTATTTCCCCAGCATTCCACGGAGAATCTTGGTCGCGACATGCGGCTCAAACGTCCACATCGATCCCTTATCACCATAGATCTCGTCCAGTTTGCTACGTTTGGATCGATTCGCAAAGAACTCCTCGCGGGTCTCGTGAACCCACGCTTTGTCACTGCGATAGTGTTTGGCAACCCGTTCATAAAACTGCCGGCTTAGACCGCCGATCACGCCTTTGTTACCAATGTCGGTCGCGCCCAATCCTCCAGTGGTCAGCCCGCCGAAGTGATCGCCGGACTCAATCAGCTCAACCGACTTTCCCATTTTGGCCAGTTGCACCGCTGCCATGACACCAGCGCTGGTGGCCCCGTAAACGACAACATCTCTTTTGATTTCGATGCTCTTTGTTTTGGAGTTGTTCGCATCGGCGTCCTTCATCGTTTTGATGGGCGCGTTGGCGAACATCAGCAAGTCGATCAGCAGTGATGTCTTGCGCCGGCGGCTGGTCGCTTTCTTGCGAAGCAATGCTGCAGCGCGTTGAGTGAAGGGGGCGGGAATGTTCTGGCGGTCACGGTAATGGCGAAGGACTTTTTCGTACATTGGGCGGAGGCGACCGCGGCTGACGTCGGAAATTTCCTTGTAGTCGTAGCGGCCGTCGAAGCTGCGGTAGCGCTCGTAAGGAACGTTTTCACCAAGGTTGTATTTGGCGGTGTACTCGAAGCCTTTCAATAAGCGATTGTCTTTTTCGGAGTAGAGATCGATTCCTTGGATCCACGCCGTTTGGCAAGTGTTGGACAGGAACTCCAATCCCATTTGAGTGTGGTTTTGATCGCGACCGCTTTCCTGACACTCTCCAAATTCGTTGAAGTAATTTCCGATCGCTCCATTGCCTTTTCCGTTGCGGAAATAATCGACGCTTCGATCGATCAGTTTTTGGTCATCCAAGTGGACGCCCATTCCGATGACCAGCTGCATCATGGACGCGTCCCAATTTCCGTTGGCGGAGGGATGGAAGTCCTCAATCACGGGGTACCAAATTTCCAGCATCATTTTGCGGAATTGCTTTTGTTTTTTTTCTGGCCAATGGTCCCAAGTATGTTTCAGTAGCTCGGCGGCTTGGCAGTATTGGTAGCCGCTCATGCCGATCAGGAGTTTGGCATCATGGTTGGCGATCTTTTCTAGTTTGCCCGACCAAGCATCGAGGATTTCGGCCGCCTTTTCGGCATGAGCTTCTTCTCCGCCAATCGACCAAATCAAAGCATGCGTGTAAGCCGCCATGCCATCGCCGCTGAACTCGGATGATCCAATGTCCGGATTGTTGTAAGGGCCTCGCTCGACAATCGCATAAGGTTGTGGCTTGTGACTCAGCGATGCATAGCGCGACGATTTGAGTCGCTTCCAAGCGCCATACCACGGCTCCTTTTTAGCGTCGACTTTTTCTTTGACGAAGGCAATGTCTTCGCTGCTGTGGGTGACGCCAGGGTGGACGATTTGAGCCGCAGCTAAATTCGCAGCGCAAGCGATAACCAGAAAGCTGATTGCAAAAATTCGAAGGTAGAGGGTCATGGTGAGGTGCTCACGGAGAACGTCATCAGGAAGCCAAAATTGGAGTAGAAAAAAGCTTAGATTGCAGTTTCGCCAGTCAGATGCAACCCGAGCTGAATTGGTGTTAAACAGCCAGCGAACCGGAGAGGGCCTCAAATTTTGAGGGATTGTGATCGAAATAGTTGCAATTTTCACGACTTGGCAGGCCGGTGTGCTATTGCCAGCAGTCTGAGGCGGTTTGCACTTCAAAAGTACTGATTATTGCCAAGTGATCACTCAATGATCCCTCCCTTACCTGAGAGTCCAAAAAGGGCTCGTGCTGGGAGTGAATTGGACGAAGCCGTTTCGTGCCGTCTGTTGAGTTGGAGACAAAGATGTAGTCGATTCGCTTGTCACCATCTCGCGCCAGAGCATCGCTGGTGCCAGCTGGCCCTTCGGTTTTCTTCGCTGCATCCTCGAAAGTCCCTTTGCTTCCTCCGATCAATTTCATCAGCATCTCATATTCTGAATTGGCTGAACCGGAGGATGTTTCGAAGACAATATTGAAGTCTCCCATTAATAGTGCTGGAATCTCGGGGTTTCGATGTTCTTCCAAAAACTGTTTCAACTCTTTGGTTTGTTCGTCGCGGACGCTTCTGTTCTGGCTTTCCAGATGAGTCAAAAAACAGTCGATTTCCAGTTTTCCAATTTTCAGTCGAGCGTGAAGTATTCCTTTGGCAGCAAGTCCGTCGCCCTTCGGGCCTTTGGTAAACAGATGAGGTGAATTCTGGAAAGTGTGTTGGTTCGATGAGATGATCGGGAAACGTGAGGCCAATAAAAGACCGCTGCCCGTTAGATGTCGACCTCGACGACCCAAACCGCGGGCGATATGAAATTCTCCCGATTGCTCTTGAAGTGAAGTTATCAAAT
>CAZDZX010000311.1:0-4806 GCA_964510005.1 uncultured Pirellulaceae bacterium | reverse complement strand
GCGTGTGTTGAGCCAAACGGCACGATCACGCACAACGGAGTAGTGAGAAGTCGAGTCCGGATAGTGGATGGATACCGGATCAAAATTTGCCGCATCGATTTTAGCGTGAATCTGCCCGATAAGCCGAATCAGATGCAGCGGTTTCAGGTCACCTTCGACGAGGATGACTTGGTAGGCTAGAGTGACTCCGATAACGAGAACGAGAATGGGGCCGGAGAGCCTATTTCCGAAGAGGCGGCGACCGAGGATTTGCCGGTCGAAACTTCACGTCCTGAACCGTTGAAATTCGAAGATCCAGTTTTCGATGAACCTGCCCCCGATCAAAATGTAGAAAACACGACGGCGGATGTTCCCCAGCAAAAGGAAGATTCGACTTCAGGCGTTGTGGAGCAGGTTCCTCAACAGGACGACGAAGCCAGCCCCGCGACTCCATCGAAAAGCACAGAGCGTGGCGGCAAGCCCGTGTTCGAATTTGACTCAGTGGATCCCAGCGACATATCGATGACCGGAGATGATCTGGAAGCGATCGAAAATATGCACGGCAATTCGCTGGTGTTGCAGGATATGGCTCTCTCCCGCGAGGAGGTCTTTCCCGAACTGCTGCGTGATCAAGAGACACCGGATTCACCTAAGACACCGGATTCACCGAAGACACCGGACGATTCGCTCAACGGCGAGGTGTTGGCTGGAGGCTCGTTTCAGGGAGGCAAATGCTGGCGTTGGAGCGGTCGACAGGTCCCCGAGTTGGTTGGAGTTCTTGGTCAGTCAAGAGCGGACCTGAACTGTTTTCGTGTGCTTGAACATGTCAACCTTGAGGTTTGTTCCTTCGACGAAATCAAAGATGCAGCGGCAAATCGCCAAGAATTCGTGACGTTTTTACTATCTGTCCACGAATCGGCAGAGTTACTACGCTATCTATTCTCCAAACGCTGGAATGAGCGGTTGGGCCATCCTGAAGCATTGAGTATGTCGCTTTCGCTACTCCCAGCCCACAACATCGGCTCTTTGTTTGAGCAGCTCGATACGATCGTTTTGGTGCAAAAAGGAGATGTCGAAATGATCCGGATCAGCAACCGCCTTGATGCCGTTTGAGCAACCGCACGACTACCGTTTGATCGAAACCGGTGGTGGCAGAAATTTGGGGTTGTAGACGTGTTTCTTTCCCTGCCCGGTGGGCGGAAGTTGCTCATCCTTGACTTCCTCGGTGGCGGGAAATTCTTCGACAGGGAAGGTAACTATTTGTTGGGTTGGTGCTGGAGGGCCCCCGGCTGCAAACACAGTTCCATCGCTAACGGCATGGACGATTGGCTGCGAACCAGAAGTGCACGAACTGCATCCGCCGTCGCCCTCGCAACTGGAACAAACCGACGCTGTTCCATCACCTGGAACGCCGATCGCGGGGTCTCGCATCGCATAGCTGATGGGTTGGGTCAGGCGTGACTTTCGGCGGGCATAGTCCACTGCAACCTTGCCATCGGATTGGCTTTCTGAAAGATGGACGCCGTGGTACGTCAAGTAAGACCCTCGTTCGAAGTGTACGTTTTTGATGGCGATTGCGTATTCGACTTCGGCGTTGATAAACTGAATTTGTGCTTCTAGGATTCGGCGTTGTGCTTCCAGCAAGACGTCGTATTGGGAGCGGCCATTTTTGACGCGCTCGTCCGCTTGGGCACGATACTCGACGGCGGCCTGATATCGCTGGTCAGCGACTTGCATTGCATTAAAGGATCGCCGGCATTCCGCCACTACGTTGCTCAAATCAAGCACGATTTTGCGTTCCTGCTCTTTGAGAATTGCTTTTTCTCGTTGGACGTTGAGGGCAGCGTTTCGTACCGCCGCGTGGGCTTGCCTAAATCCGACTGGCAGCGATAGCTCAAACCCCAAACTGAGTTCTTGAAAGTCACCCGTAAACAGGTCGGTAACCGCATTGGAGTCGGCATCGGGAAACGATTCTCCGGATCCGGCGAGTTCTTGACCCAATCCGCGGAAGCGATGGTTACCGACCACATCCAAACGAGGTAGCAAAAAGTTTCTTGCGGCGGTGAGCTCCAGCTGTCGCTGTTTGATCAGCCAGTGCTGACGCCGCGTTTCTGGTCGATTGTTCAGGGCAGAATTTACCGAAGCATCCCAGTCGAAGGCCAGCGGTGCCCGGGTTGGTTCTTCGGACGGTTTCAGCAGAGTCCCATCGGTGATTGGCATCCCCAGCAGATAGCGTAAGCGACGTTCCGCCGTTCGGACTCCAATGGTTCGCAGGAACGTTCCGCCGGAAGTACCACTGTTGGATTGAGTGCCGTCGATCAGTCGGCCTTCGAGCGACTCGATGATCGAAGACTCGAATCGCAAAAGCTGTTCGTTGGCACTGGCAAGTTCCAGCTGACCAATCTTTTCCTGTTCGCGAAGCACTCGTGTCGTTTTGGCCACGGCGGCAGCCGCATCACGGGCGCCCGTCTGAGCTTCCAATTCGCGATAGGCGTAGAACAGATCCCAATAAGCGTTCTCGACGTTGCTCACGAATTCTCTGACCGAATCCTCGAAGTCAGCAAGGTTGATTTCCGTGTTCGTTCTAGCGATCAAGACGCCGTTGTACTGGCCGGGGACGACGCTCGGTCCAGCGATTCGGTTGAATAGGGTGCCACCACCTTGCAACAAGGGATGTCGGAACCCGGTGTCGATAATCGCTTCCCAAGTACTGCCGAACTGGTTTCCTGTTTGGTTGTTGGCGTCGTAGATTACCGTGGAACTCGACGTAAACTGTGTACCTGTCGCAGCCAATTTGCTGATTTGAGCGTTGCTGGTCAGTAAGTCCTGTTGGAAGATTCCTCCATCGCCGCCAGAGAAAGCGTTGTTAAAGGGACGGTCGTTGTTTTCGGCAAACAGGCCCGAACTGAGGACCGCATCGAATGCGCTCAGTGCTGCTTCTTCGCCCAGCAGGGGGTCGGTAAATTGAAGCGCCGGATCCAGTGCCGTCTGGATCGTCGCTGGCTGATTCACAATAACGCCGCCGAGTTCTCGAAAGACTTCGGATCCGGCGAGAGCATCTCGAACGCACTGTTCCAGTGTGATCTCTTGGTACTGAACATTGGCATAATCAATCGCGCTAACTGGCGAGATGCTG
The DNA here is from genome assembly GCA_964510005.1 of uncultured Pirellulaceae bacterium. Classification (GTDB taxonomy): domain Bacteria; phylum Planctomycetota; class Planctomycetia; order Pirellulales; family Pirellulaceae; genus Mariniblastus. Next base: position 1,691 of record CAZDZX010000311.1, on the reverse strand, counting down.
TGGATGTCCACGTCATGTTCTGGATCGGGTACTGCGATTTGGGCACGCTCCAAGTACGACGGGCCCTGGGTAGGAATCACCGCGTTCGGGGGTGGAAAGGAGGTGTTCAAATTGCGCGATATTTCGCAGCCAACCATCCCAAACAAACCGCAGGCTCCTATGCCAAGAAGAATTGATTTTATGAGGTTGTAACGCATTTCAATTCTCTGGGTTACCCAACGGAGATACCGTCAAAACAGGTTTGAACGGAACAAACGTAACAATCGGAACAATCGGAATAATCGGAATGTCTATGTAGATCGAGTGAATTACGTTCAATCGTCCAGTTGAATTGAGCAAAAATGACAAAAAGTACCCATTCTTTGACGTTTTGGCTTAACCTGAGGGATACGTTTTTACCTAAATTGAAACGTGATTGAACATTCGCTCGAGACTCGGTTGATGGGTAACGAAGTCAAATCCAGCCCAGACTTTGATTTGCAAACGTTGGACGTTTTGCTCGATGCCGTTGCTGAACAAGCAACTCGGCCAGGAGTTGAGCGCAAACACTTTTACCAAACAACCAGTCAGCGATTGCGCGCTGGTACGGATTCACTGGTCTCCATGGTTTGGGTTTGCAACGACAAGGACCAGTTGCGAATCGCTGGCCAAAGTGGTTGGGACTCACTGGCCAACAATCAGAAAGAGAAATTGCAGGTCCTTGTGCGGGATCAAATCGCATCTGCCGGTGGAAAGGAAATTTGCGAATTGCGTTTTGGTGTGGCGTTTTGCGGGATTTGCAGGCCTGGGAACGGATTTCGTTTTTTGTTTCTGCTGCTTCGCAAGCCGGGCGATTCACCGCTTTTTCGACAGGTGTTTCAAGATCTAGCTTCGGAAGTAGTCGCTCAGATCGAAGTTTTTGAAAACGCTAGAACGGCAGAGCAGCCCAATCATTCAGCTCGCGATTTGACTCAACTTGCTCAGTTGATTCAGAACGCAGGAAAGTCATCTAGTCTCAAACACCTGGCCTTTCATCTCGTCAATGACCTGGCCAAAATTACCAAAGCCGACCGTGTGACCTACTTGGATAATTCGGGAAAGATCCAAGCAATCAGCGGGACAGCATCGGTCTCCTATCGTACCGCTATCGTGCGGACGCTAGCGCGGTTGGGAAAGTCAGTACTTGTGTCGTGCCGGTCGATCGACTGGCAACATGATCAGATCAACTTTGATGGCAAACGATTGCCGAGGAATGTTGCGAAGCTCATCGCCGAGACTGAAACTCCTCTGGGATACGTTGTTTCCTGCGACCATGAGGGGAGGCCGTTCGGAGCTGTCATTCTTGAATACCTCAGCGATCCCGATCACTCTGTCGAGCAGCGACAGTTGATCAACGAAGTGATTGAATTCGCGACCCCAGTGATTGCTCGCAGCAGTCAATTCCATGCCATCCCTGCGATTCGATTGCAGAACCTTTTCTTTAACCGGTTGCTCAGCAGTCCCATTCGCCTGTTCAGTGGCGTGCTGGTTGCGTGCCTGTTGGCGGGATTGGCTTGTTACGCTTTGTTTGCGGTGCAACAGCCCTTTGTGATTTACGGCGAAGGCGTGCTTGAACCGGCATCGACTTAGCACGTTTTTGCCCAGACTGGCGGAGAGGGTAAGGGGCTCTTTGTCCAGGAGAACGCGGCGATTGATTCTGGCCAAAAGTTGCT
>CAZDZX010000310.1:0-4850 GCA_964510005.1 uncultured Pirellulaceae bacterium | reverse complement strand
TTCCATCAGCCTTGTCTATGGAGCGACTCGACATGAGCACTTGAAACCGATCCTAGTTCATAGCCTGCGATCGGCTATCTGGGTCACGGGATTCATGGCCATCATCTTCGCGCTGATCTGGATTGCCGGATTCTGGAACTGAACATCTGCATTTTTCACGGGGCTATGCCGCTGTTTGCTCTGCAAATGGTTCGTGGATCCTCAAGGCAGCGGAACTCTTGAAATACGTAGGCTGCGGTTGCGAAACGGCTGAACAAGAGACAACAAAAAACCCGCTCATCTCAATTGAGACGAGCGGGTTTTTTAATGTCATACTAAGAGAACGTGGCTTCGCAATTGAGCCATAAGCGTTATTAGAACGCTCCACCGGCGCCAGTACCGCCAGCACCACCACCGCCAGCACTTGCGGCATCGGCTGTGGTATTGAAGGTGAACACGTCAGTAATCTGGCTGAATGTCGGAGTTGGGCTAACCAAGACATACAGTCGATCCGCCGTTGTCGCGTGGTTAACCGTCAGGAACGATCCCGTGAAAAATTGCTCAATAATCGGTTGATAGCCAACCGCGTTCGACAGGCGATTTCGCCCTACTAGCAATCGGTTGAAATCGAGAACGTCGTCGTCGAAGCCACCTATCGTTGATCCGCTACCAAGACCGTCGATCTGTTGAGCAAGAATGTTTCGAGTCGCTTCGACTTGTTCCTCAACGACCGTCGCAATCGCATGAGCTTCCAGCGACTCGGTTCGTCGACCATTTTCAACGTTGAACACCACGCTAAAGCCTGGATCATTCAAGTCAATCTGCCGGACCTCACCAACTTGATTGGGAGAATTAAAGTTGGAGTAAATCTCGACAGTGACTTTGCCTGACGTTACCTCGCCCCATACTCGACGAACATGAAGCTTGTACTCGCCTGAGAAGCCTTTGGGAAGAATGTAGTATTCGGCCATTTCGCCCGAGGCATCCCCGGTCGAAAATTGGTCTCCCAGCATCACTCCGCCACCCAACGTCCGTGGCTTAAGACGTGAGCAGATGGTACCACCGGGCTCTTGAACGGAAACGTCCAGATCCGCGTCCCCCGTCCAACTAACCTTCGCGAAGGAATCACGTCGTTTGGCGAGTTTCAAATCCTGTTCGAACTGATTGAGTAACTCCACGTCTCCAGCTTCTTGTAATCTCAGACGCAAAGCATCCGCACTTCGGCGTGCTTCGTCCACAATTTCTGGATGCCCTGGCCATTCGTGAGAAAAAACACCAACGGTTGCCCAACGGATTCCATCGGTATGCTCGATACGATTGGCGGCACGTAACGCCATCAGAACGGGCTCTGTTTGAGTCGGGTAGGCACGTGCGATATCTTCACATAAGCCGATCGCCCGGCTTTCCATGCCATGGTTGGCCATGTAGTGGGCCGCGTAAAGCATGTCGTTGACGTCACTTGAAAGATCGACCGCTGACATCAACGCTCGTTCTACTTCTGTACGTGGTCGCTCACCGATCTGCATTGCTAGAGTGAGCGCTTCGTACATCCAGTCCTGTCGTTGGTCGTGTTCGACCGCCCCTAAAATCAACGAGACGATTTCGTCTGTTTTCTTTTCCTGCATCATTTCACGAACCGTCAACCGAACGCTCGTGGGGTCCGCAAATCTATTCGCAAAGAAATCAGACCAAGTGGCTGTCGTTATCCCGTTTGAGTCCTTGGGGAGGGCCAGAATTCGAGCTTTGGCCGCAACGTTGACCTTTGGACTGACGGGTGCAGGTTTGCTGGTTGCGTCACCACTGGACTTGATCAAAACCAAGCCTGGTTCTTGGACGCAGAAGACACCGCCTCCTCCTCCGCCGCCGTTTCGACCACCGCCGCCAAAGTTACCGCCACCGCCGCCAAAGTTACCGCCACCGCCGCCGAGACCACCGCCGCCGCCTCCGATTCCTCCAAGGCCGCCACCAGGATTGAATCTTGGGGCAACCAGATCACCAACGTTATAAACATTGGTTACCAAAAAGTTGGGATCAGTCTCAGCGTCGTCAATTGAAACGATCTGCAGGACTTCATCTTTCACGATGAAGGTCGCGTTCTTCTCTTTGAGCATCAGTCGTAGTGCGTTTTTCAAACGAATGCCGCGAAGATTCGATGTGACGGGTTCTTCTTCGTCAAGCGAATCGTCGGTGGCGGACTGAGTCAAGACGATGTTGATACGATACTTGGATTCAAGATCCGCTTCGACTTCACTCCACTCCAGTTCGTCGTAATCAAATGTCGCCGGCTGCTCGAGGGCTCGCAGGATACGTTCATCGTTGTCGCTACCGGTCAAACGCAAGCTGTTGTACTTGGCTCGGCGTAACTTTTTACGCTTCCATTCCTCAGCGTCGGGGAACACCAGCAGCGGATTTGCGGGGAAGGGAATACTTGCCTTCCGCACTTCGAAGAATGAAGCGCTAAAATTGCGTCGTTTTTCTTCAAGGAAATCACGGTACTGTGCTGCTGACGCAGCGAGTTCGGCTGTGTCCGCCGCAACAACGGCAGCCGGTTCGTCTGGAGCAATGTCGAGAGCCTGCCGCGTAACCGAGCGAGCTGCTTCGAAGTTCTCTTCGTCCAGCAAAGAGTTCATGCGGTTGATCAATCGAGTCAATTGCTCTTCACGCCGAGTCAATTCATTCAATTCACGCTGTCGGGCCAAAGAAGTCGCTTGACTGATCCGACGCTGGGCTTCCTGTTGATCGAAATCCAACTTCTGCTGGCGAGACGACAACAGTGCCGATTCAAGACGATTGCGAAGCTCACGTCGATTATCTGGGAACAGATCGGTCGAGTTATCCAGCACTCCGATCATGGCCTTCAATCGATCAATCGCCAAAGTTGGATTGTCTCGCAGTTCCTTGCGAGCCTGTTTTAGCTCGAACGACACCTGCTTTCGCACCTTGTCGTTGATGACTTTACGTCGCTCTTCTTCGTTCAGGATCAATCGTCCTGCGGTGCTGTCCTCTTCTTGCAACAGGCGATCGAGTGCCGATTGGTCGACAGGGCGACCAATCAAATTTAGACCGCCGTCATCATTCACTGGCACTGGGCTGACAATCTCATTCCCGGGCTGCTGAACGAACGGCATTTTGCTTTGCGACCCGTCTTTAGTCTGCGACCCGTCTTTAGTCTGCGAACCATCCTTAGTCTGCGAACCATCCTTAGTCTGAGAGCCATCTTTAGTCTGAGAGCCATCTTTGCTTGTCGAACCGTCCATGTTTTCAGGCATGACGATATCTTCCTGTTTTAGTGGAAGTTCTCCGCTAGGTTGATCCGGTCGAAAGTCTTCGGCACCGCTGAATATCCGGCCCGGATCATCACCAAACGTGTTGGGTTCAGACGGTACGGGGGCCTGCTGAGGAGCCGTTGAAGGCCCTGCTTCCGCTGCATCAAATGGGCTGGATTCGGCGGGTTGGCCGAACGGGTCGTCAAACGGGCTTTCTTCCTGTCGCTTCTTCACGACATAAGAGGTTGATTTGGCTAACACCTTCGCAGACCGGTTTTCCGGATCAACGATCATCGCCGCTACTGCAAGGCGTTGAGCGGCACCAAGGTTTCCTTCCTCTAACGCCTTTTCGCCAAGGCTGGCGATTGCATTTGAGCGAAAGCCGAGCACACGTGCGTACTCCACCAACCCCGAGGATCCGGCTGTCGGAAGAGTAAGGCCGCCGTTGCTTCTGGCGTCGCGAATCATTTTTGGAAGAAACGAGTATTGCTTGCTGGAAACTTCCGGACGAATCTCGAACTGTTTTTCCGACCGGCGACCGTTAATTTTTCCAGTGATCTTCAACTCTACGTCACCTGATCCAACCACTGATCCGAGGACGATTGAATCTCGGTCTTTGCGAAGAGGCGGGAACGCATGGGGAAGCGTTTCAACTACTGAGTCAGTAAAAGTGGCTGCCTGCGGCCAGAAAACTGATCCGTGAACCGTTTCGGCCAGAGATTTCGCTGCCGACTGAGCAGAATTCTTCAGATCTGTATCGATAAAAATGTTTCCGCCAGTGTGATTCGCAAGAATCGCCAGCAGTTCAACATTGCGATCTGGTCCAATGGCAAAACTCGATACCGATATCTGGTTTCGAACCAGTCGTTTGACAATTCCATCAAGGACTTCGGTGTGGACGATTCCGGCTCGACTGATTCCGTCACCGATGTAGACGACATTGCGGTTTCGAACAGCGGCCGACTCAAATTGATCCGGTGCTTCCTTGAGCATCAGTTTCATGTCGGTCGAACCGAGCGGCGCTCGAGCACGAAGACGTTCGACGGCCGACTGGGCGCTACGACTATCGGCACGCACGAATTTGTCAGTCAAAGGAACCGGATCAAGGTCGACCGCCATGATCGTGACCCGATCGTCAGCGTTCAAACTTGCCAGCAACGATTCAAGGGCAACGATCGAGTCTTCTCGAAACGCCCCAGTCTGACTGGCAGACGTGTCAACATAAACCACTAGGTCGGTTGCACGTTTCGGCTGATTGTCGAAGTCGGCCCGGACGCTGAGTGCAAACTCAGTCCCACTGGCGCTATCGAAGGTAGCCATCCGGGTTTCACCGGAACTGACTTTTGTGTTCAGCTGCGCGGAGGCGTTTGTGGCAGAAAATATCATGCCATAAACCAGAGCGCCAAACAGCAAACCACGTACATTAGTAACAGCGACTCTTCGTGAGCAGCATGTGGACATAACCAACTCCAACACCTATTTAATGACAAAGAAAGACCACAAATCGAACGTGGTGCTCTCCTGCCTTGCCTGACTTAATAATATGCCCGTAGTGGGTACTTGGGGCCAAGAAAATCGTCAACACTAGTCTATTTTGCTGGCATT